>NZ_CANLZC010000005.1 GCF_947495455.1 uncultured Shewanella sp.
GTGGGACTGTCTGTTAATGCAGGAGCAATTAACGACCTTGCCTACAGCATGTTGAATTCCCGCTGAAAGATCACTTAATATAATGGAATTGGTATCATAAAAAATAATTATAACTTTAATATCAGAAACTTAATTTTTAAGTGTGAAAAAGTACCATTTTTATCCTCATAAAGGCTTGCAAACGCAAATGAGAATGATTACTATTAACTTGCGTTCTGAAACTCGCTTCTAATATAGAAATAGTAAAATAGTCTTTATTTTTACATTAGTCTTTGAGTTTATATGCACAACATTGCTCACACTCTTTTATAGCCGTAGATTTTTCTTCGGCTTTTTTTTATCTCAGAAAAGACCTTATTCTTGCACTTAAGCCATGATTAGGTATAGCATTCCTCCATATCCCCAACTAGCAATGCAATCATTTCATGCTCCTTTCTCGTCAATTTTCTCGAAAAAAATGGAACAACATCATCATCATAGCTTGTCTTATCATGATATCAGTACTCAGTGTGATCTATGATAAAACAGCGCATCCTCAATTAAATCCGTCTCAAGAAACGATTCCACTATTTGATGAGGCTCTTCCATTAAAACAGCTTGAAATAGGATCTGCGCAATTCACCCAAAAAAAACAGGGCTGGCATTGCAGCATCAATGTCAGTAACTGTAAAAAATGGATTGAAACATGGCAGAATTTAAGGGTAATCCCTTTATCCACAGCCCCCAAATTAAACGAACAAGCACAAGAAGTCGTTTTCTATATTGAAGGTTTTCAAGCGCCACAAGTCTGGCAATTATTTGCAAAACAACACATACTAAAATCCCCTCAAAGCAATTGGTATCAAATGCCCGACATGCCTAATAAGCAATTGCTACCAAAAATGAATGGATCAAAATTTTAATCCACCAAAAATGAGAGCGCTTTCCTATGCCCGAATTACCTGAAGTTGAAGTGACCCGCCAAGGTATTTCACCTTATTTGATTGATAATAAAGTAACAAACTTAACCGTTCGCAATGGAAAACTGCGCTGGCCAGTACCCGATATCGCACAGCAAATCGTTGGACAAGTGATCCGCGATGTCAGACGTCGAGCAAAATATCTACTGATTGATACGGATGCGGGGACAACAATTATTCATCTGGGCATGTCTGGCAGTTTAAGGCTAGTCTCAGTCGGTACCCCTGTTGAGAAACATGATCACATAGATCTAGCCTTGGCCAGTGGCCGTATCTTACGGCTAAACGATCCCCGCCGATTCGGTGCTTGGCTTTGGTGTGAACTACCAGAACAAGCCCACCCTTTATTATCAAAATTAGGCCCAGAGCCGCTACTGAGCCAGTTTAATGCCGATTATTTATTTGATGCATTAAAAAATAAAAAAAAGGCGATTAAATTGTGTTTAATGGATAACCACATTGTCGTCGGTGTCGGTAACATTTATGCAAACGAAGCCTTATTCTTCGCCGGGATCCACCCTCAAACCCCAGCTGGCCATATTGATATTGAGCGCCTAAGGATATTGGTTGCTAATATTAAAGAAATTCTTAAAAATGCCATTAAACAAGGTGGAACAACATTAAAAGATTTCACTAATGCCGAAGGGAAGCCCGGTTATTTTGCTCAGAAATTACATGTTTATGGCAGAGGCGGACAAGCCTGTACCCACTGTGGTCATTTACTCAGTGAAATAAAGCTTGGGCAACGAGCAAGCGTTTTTTGTCCTGTCTGCCAAACGTTATAGCTAAATCAATATCACCTTTCATAAGGGGCCATCAATGCAGAATGATACTGTCAATTCACACCAAGATTCGAGTGTTCAAAGCGCGGAAAAAACAGCAATTGAATTAACCGAGCAACTGCAAGAACAGGGCATTCGTGCGATTTCCTTATCTTATATTGATAATAGTGGTGTGAGTAGAATGAAAGGGATCCCAACCTCACGCCTCAAAAATGCAGCCATGTGGGGAGTGGGTATGTCTCCTGTTTTTGATACTTTCTTACTCAATGATGGCTCAACATACAGTGCCAGTGCTGGTGGCCCCGTAGGCGATATTAGAATGTTTCCCGATCTGACAAAAGTCACGCCATTAGCCGGGGAACTTGGATGGGCTTGGGCACCCGTTGATAGATTCAAACAAACCGGACAACCACATGAACAATGTCAGCGTCAATTTTTAAAAAAAATGATCCAAGAAGCTAACGCTCAAGGTTATGAACTGAGTATGGCCTTTGAAATAGAATGGATGTTGAGCCAAGAACAGAGCGGTGTTTTTAAGCCGCTAAATACAAGCCCTGCATATAGCCATCAACGCATTACCGAAGTGTCTCGTTATAGTGTCGATTTGCTCGATGCATTAGCGAAACAGGGAATTGACGTTGAGCAACTGCATCCTGAGTATTCTCCAGGTCAATTTGAATTGTCTATTCGTCACAGCGATCCCCTCACTGCAGCTGATTTAAACATCCTTGTCCGTCAAACCATAAGAGCCATTGGCCTGCAACATCAAATGCACACGACATTCTCACCTTGTGTTGTCGATGGTGGAGTCGGTAACGGCTGCCACTTACACCTAAGTCTCAATAAAAAAAGCAATAAAAACGGCTATACACAAAAAAGTATTAACTTGTTTCAAGCAGGAACAGGTCCAGAAGGGATAACACAAGAAGGTGAGTATTTCATATCAGGTATTTTAAATGCCTTACCTTCTTTGCTCGCTATCACCGCACCCAGTGTCGCCAGTTATTTACGCCTCATACCGCACCATTGGTCAGGCAATCATCAATGCTGGGGCGTCGAAAACAGAGAAGCCGCCATTCGCTTTATTAAGGGCTCACCAGCAAATAGCCATAACACCGCCAATATAGAAATCAAAACCATCGATGCCACTGCCAATCCTTATTTGGTGATAGGTTGCATCATAGCCCATGGATTAGCAGGATTAAAGAAAAAAACAGCATTACCCGCCCCCGTTAATGTCGATCCTGCCACCCTAACAGTCACACCAAATAAAGCATTGAAAGGAGTTAAACCCCTCCCCACTCAATTACAAGATAGCCTAGCAGCGTTTAAACAGGACAGCATTTTACAAACGGCACTGGGTAAGCCCTTATTTGAGACGCTTATAGCCATTCGAACAGCCGAAATAGCCTTATTTAAAGACTCAACGACCCCAGAGATTATTGCTGAAACTTGTTGGCGTCATTAGTCATTCGTCATTAAAAAAATAAAAGAAGGAGCGTTATTGGCGATTAAGTGCATTAGCAACTTCAATATGCACAAATTGACTCACATCCCCGCCGTGAAGCGCCACCTCTTTGACTAAGGTTGATGAAATAAAAGAATTTTCTTCTGCTGGAGTTAAGAAAACACTTTCTAAATTCGGGCTCAAACGACGATTCATATTGGCTAATTGAAATTCATACTCAAAATCTGACACAGCCCTTAAACCACGCAGTAACACACTGGCTTTTTGCTGTTTAGCAAAATCCACCAGCAACCCACTAAAGCCAACCACCTCGACATTGTCTAAATGAGCGGTCACTAACTTCACTAAATGAACCCGCTCTTCAAGGGTAAATCTAGGTTGTTTAGACGGGTTCGACGCAATCGCAACAATGACATGCTGAAATAACTTAGCTGCACGTTCAATCAAATCAGTATGTCCATTGGTAATGGGATCAAAGGTGCCTGGGTATATGGCTCTGGTATGCACGAGAGGTTCCTTGTTACATTAAATATCGTTGCCGCTATCCTACCCTTGAATTTAATTTTTGTGAATCATGACAAGCCGCTAAATAACCTGAACTAAAAATAATGAGTGTCAAAAACTCAAAATAACTCACTGAGTATCAAAAATTAAATACAATTTGAATATTCTTTATTTTCGCATTGGCCAAGCTAATGATGCTGGGTTGCCTATATGCTGCAGCGCAGATTGCGTGCTAAAAGAGGTAAAATAATGACCTTGAATTGGGTCATCCTTAAAAAAATAATCATGACCGGAATAAGTAAACGAGAGACAATAAGCATGTAAGTAAGTACGATCGCCCGTATCGCCACCATAAAGCCCATCACCTAAAATAGGCACACTCAAACTGGATAATGCCACTCTCAATTGATGTGTTTTACCACTATGGGGCTTCAATAAATACAACCTTAACCCATTATCTAAAGCGTAAGAAAAAAACTGCGTTATAGCAGGATTAAGCCGAGTTCGAAGCAATTTATACATACTTCTGCGAGCTTTGCCCATGTCACCAATGACCCAACCTTGTTTTTTCTTAGGCTTACCTTGTGCAATGGCAAGATAATACTTTTGCACTTGGTGCGTACTCAACAACTGAGTAAATTCTGCAGCGGCTTTGGCAGTTTTAGCAAATAATAATAACCCCGACGTAGGGGAATCCAAACGATGAACGGAGTAGAGTTTAATGTTCAAATCCAATTCTAACTGCGCCATGATACCTGCAGAACCTGATTGACTATGAAAATGAACACCCATTGATTTTGAAACCACTAAAAAAGCAGTTTCATTTGCAACAACTCGATACATATACCCAACATTCTCTAAAAAATAACGGTAACAACTAATCCTGGATGGTTGTCACTCAAAGTAATGCTGGCATTATGACGTGATAATATGGCTTTCACCATAGATAATCCCAATCCTGTTCCTTTAAAATGCCGACTGGGATCGAGTCTCACTAAACGTTCAAATACACGCTCTTTATCTTCATCTGGAATACCTATTCCATCATCGGTAATCGTTAACGTATTGGCTTTTTGAATAATTTGTATTTTTGCGCCTTTGGGAGAATACTTAATAGCATTATCAACAAGATTAAACAAAGCTTGAAACAATAAGTATTTATCTCCGGTAATCACATAATCGTCTTCCATTTCTAACACGAGACTCTGCTCATTGTATTCGGTAATCGCTTCTGCCATTTCAAATAAATCACGACTAATCGCTTGTAAACTAAGCTCTTGCAGCTCAAGAGTTTGCTGCCCTTCTTCAATTCGCGTTAAAGATAGCATAGCATCAAAAGTCGCCAAACAATCATCTAACTCTTCAGTGATAATCGCACAATTTTCTGGTAATGCCTCAGGGGGTTTTTCTGGAAGTTGTTCAAGACCAATGCGTAAATGTGACAGAGGCGTTCTTAAATCATGAGCAATATTATCTGTGACACCACGCACAGCAGCAAGATTACCTTCTAGAGTATCTAATACACTATTAAATTGCTGCGCTAACATATCAAATTCATCTTTACGCCAACTAATAGGCAGTCGTGTGGAATATTCCCCTTGCTCTATTTTTTCACTCAGTCGGTTGTATTGCACTAGGCGTCGTAAAAGCGTCTTAGAAAAAAGATACCCCAAAGCCAGTGTTAATACTATGGTTAACATAAGTGCCGTAATCGCAGCATTACTGAATTTATCAATCAAGGTACCCAGTTGATCGGTTCGTGTTGCAATGAGCACTGGGCCATAGCGCGTCATCGCTAAACCACCTGTCAATATATGCAATTTATCCGATCCACCAGCGAAAACAGGAAACTCTTTCTTTTTTGGTAACATAGGCATATCATCAGGGATCATACTAAGCGCCCCAATAAGATCCACTGAGTTTCGCCAAACAATTAATGCCACTTTAGGATCTGCTGTTCTCACTTGTGTCGCGAAGCTTCGACGATCAAGCGTTAATGCCATCTGTTGATAGCGTGTTTTTTCTGCTGCCAGCTGCTGATCGAGTTGTAGCTCTTGCTCATTCATTAGCTGCCGATACATACCAAATAATAAAGTACCAATAATCAAAATAACCAATATTGAAAAAATAATGGTTATTCTCCATGCACTACTTTGGTGGGGCTTAATGCCCTTGACGTAACCGATAACCTGCGCCTCTAACCGTTTCGATGAGTTCGCCATGTCCCAACTCCTCGAGCTTTCTACGAAGTTTTGCTATATGAACATCGATGACATTTGTTCGAGGATCAAAATGATAATCCCACACAGCTTCAAATAATAATGTTCGGCTAATCACTTGATCAGCATGCTCCATTAAATATTTTAGTAGCTGAAACTCTTTTGGTTGCAGCATAAGCTCATTATCATCAACTAATACTTTTCGAGTCAGTAGCTCCATGGTCAATGGACCGACAACAAGATCCGTTTTCGTCGGTTGTAACTCACCTCTTTGCATTAGCTTTTCGGCTCTCACTAAGAGTTCAGAAAAAGCGAAAGGTTTAGTCATATAGTCATCCCCTCCCGCTCGCAATCCTTTTACTCTCTCATCAACATGGCTTAATGCTGATAAAATTAGCACCGGCGTCTGACTTCCCGTTGCTCTTAAAGCCGCAAGGACTTTTAATCCATCCAATTGGGGTAACATACGATCTAAAATAATCAAATCATACTTCATACTCGTCGCAAGCAATAAGCCTTGATGCCCATCGGATGCGGTTTCAATATTATAACCTTGCTCAGCGAACCCTTTGACAACATAATCAATTGTTGTACTATCGTCTTCTACTATCAGTATTTTCATATGTTAATCCCATTTCAGCAAAGGCAATAAGCGTTGACTATTAATGTTATATGCCAATTGGTGCTGACCTTCTTGCGTTAAAAATTCAAGTTCTAGATAATTTATGCCCAATGCATTATCTATACTTGCTTTAATCAAATACCCTTTATTATTCTTACTCGCTTTTTGAACTAACTTAGAAAAAGTCATACCGACACTTTTTAAAGCCAAAACGGCGAGTAATTCACTTTTTTCCTTTCTATTAAAAAAAGAAGCATGTTGTGATAATAGCTCTCCATCACGAGCACGATATGAATAATTTAATACTTCATTTGACTTAGTATTAATCATTCGAAAATCATAAACCAGTTCGCCTTCTTTCTGCTCAACATCAAAACTGGATATGTCACCTAAATGTAAATTTTCAAGCTTACGCATAACAAGCATAATCGGTTGATTATCAGCCTGAGAAAGTAATAAATAAAGCTCAGGCTCTGCTGCAACGCTCCCAGAAAAAAGGATTAACCCTATTAGCCATCGAGCCATGGCTCCTCCATGATGAATACCGCTGTGTATCATATAAACAATATCATTATTAAATCAGACGAGCACTGTCAATTTCAATTTCAAGCCCATGCCAGCGATCCTCTTTTCGGCCAATCAATTTAACCTGACTATGGCTTAATACTTCCATATCACGCCATAAAGTATCTTTTATTTCAACTTCAATATCACCCGCATTATCACGAAACAAGTACGATTCATCATTTAAACTTTTAACCAAATACCCAGAAAAAGCAACTGGTAGACTAGAAGCCATATTTTTATTGGTTGAGGTTAAGCTCAGTTCAGTCTGTTGATTTTCAGCGTGTACAGGTAAAGTTAATACGCATGTTAATATGATGGAGCTCGCTAATGTTTTCGTCATCTTTTGCTCCTGTACTAAATATAAGCTAGGGTACAGAAGCGTTAATAATCTTGAGGTGACTAACAAATTAAATTTTGATCATCTGTTTATGACTATTCAACATTATTATTTCAATTACTGGAAGAAAAAATATGAATACAGCTTAAATTTAACATAGCTAAACTCTCTTTTCCTTGCATTAAGCCCAATTGCTTAACAACTTGTACAGGCAGTTCCAAATGTAACCTTTGGGCATTAGCATTGACACTCAGTATGATTCGAATCATGTCACCTATAGCAAGTAAAGACACAACCGTCACCACAAAACAATTTGGCTCCTTTGCAAGAGATAAATCATCATACAATTCAATACCTGAATTTGATACCATCCAACGAACATCTTGTCCTTGTACAAGCGAGGCTTGATAAGCCGCATTCACTTTCACACCTTGCCAATATAAGCAAGAAACATCAGTGGATATTGTATCTGTCGTCACCACACCATCAAACACATTTTTCTGCCCCATTTGTTTGGCCACAATTTCTGATGTCGGTCGACTCAGCAAAGCTTGAGGGCTGCCATGCTGCAACATATAACCATCATCCATTAGCAATATATTGTCGGCCAACAACAATGCTTCTTTTAAATCATGAGTCACCATAATCACAGGAATGTTTAAACTGCTTTTTAAATCAAATAAAGACTCATAAAGAAATTCTCGAGTCTTCCAGTCAACAGCTGAAAAAGGCTCATCCAACAACAAGAGCGTCGGTTCTCGCGCCAAAGCTCTTGCAAGAGCAATCCTTTGCTGCTGCCCACCGGATAGCGCACTAGGGCGACGATGAGCGACATGAGTTAAATTCATCTCAGCTAACCACTGCATTGCACGGTGTTTTCTTGCCACTTTAGGAATATGATCTAACCCTGCTAAAATGTTCTCTAATGCCGTGAGATGAGGAAACAAGCCAAAATGTTGAGGAACATAACCAACATGACGCTCTGCAGGTGACATATGTATATGTCCTTTAGCATCAAATAAGCAACGTCCCCCACATTCAATGTGGCCAGTTCGCGGTAAACTAAGTCCTGCAAGCACTCGCAATAATGTTGACTTCCCTCCACCAGAAGGTCCTACTATGGCTAACAGCTTTCCCGCTTCACAGCTAAAATCTACCTTTAGTGGAATAGGTAGCGATTGCTCTATTTGACAGTAAAGGGCTCTATTAGTATGAATGTTAGTGTTAATGCTCATATTTATAACTCGAGCTGAAATGGCGTGATAAGCTTGTTGTTAGTGCAAGTACGCTGATTGCAAAAATTAGTAACACCAAAGACATTAATCCCGCACTTTCAAAATCAAATGCTTGAACACTGTCATAGATAGCAATAGCAATAGTTTGTGTTTCACCCACGATATTGCCTCCCATCATTAACACTACGCCAAATTCACCTAGCACATGAGAAAAGCACAAAACTAATGCCATGAGTATTCCAGGCCAAATCATAGGTAACTCTATTTTGAGTAATATTTTCAACCTACTCATGCCACAACACTCAGCGGCATCACGCATTTCTATGGGAATAGCTTCAAAAGCACGTTGAATGGGCTGAACAGCAAAAGGAACATTAACCAGAATCGATGCGACGACAAGACCCGAAAAGTGAAAGACTAACTGAATGCCAAACCATTCTTGTAATTGTTGACCCAACCAAGACTGCTGACCTAGCCCTGATAATAAGTAATACCCGACAACCGTTGGCGGTAATACTAAGGGCACCATCACTAACGCTTCAATCCAAGCTTTACCTTTGAACTGACTATAAGCCAGTAATCGACTAAAAAAAATGGAAAATGGAATAAGAATTAATACAGTGACAGCACTTAATTTTACCGACAGATAGAGTGCTTGCCAATCCATCATAATGTTCCAACTTGGGCAAAACCATAATGTTGAAAGATAGATTGGGCCTTAGGCGATAATACATACTGATAAAATAGCCTTGCCGTCGTATCGGCATTGTTTAATAAAGCCATACTCTGCTTTAAAGGAGGATACGAATCCATAGGGAGCACAACATACTCAATCTCTTTTTTAAATTGAGGGCTAATGGTTAAAGATAAAGCCACAATCCCTCCTTGTACCGCTCCAGTTAATACAAATTGGGCAGCTTGAGACACATTTTCTCCAAGGACTAAATGAGGTTGAATATTATTCCATAACCCAAAACGCTTCAGCAGCGCTTGCGCTCTTTCGCCATAAGGAGCATGTTTGGGGTTAGCAATAGCAAAACGGGCTAATTGACCTGAACGAATAAAGTCTTTGACCCCTTTTAATGATTCATCGAGTGGTAAGGGTGATGTTTTTGAAGCCACCAGCGCCAATTTGCCAATGGCATACACTTGACCTTCACCTTGTATCAAGCCTTGCTGTTTAAGTTCAGAAACATAGAATTCATCTGCAGATAAAAATAACTGAAAAGGCGCACCGTGACGGATCTGAGACACTAAATTACCTGATGAACCATAAGAGACATTGACCCTTAATCCAGTGTCGCTCGTAAATTTTTGTATCACATCATCCAAAGCAAATTTAATACTGGAAGCTGCTGCAATTAATGGAATATCTCTCTTTGATGTATCTGCCGACGCAGCATTAACAAAAAAAACCATAAAACAGACACTAAGGCATAAAAAAAAGACATTGAACATTCGTTTCACTAACATGACCTCCATAACCACTGCGGTACACTTAATCTCAATTCAAGCTTCATTCACTCTGCCACTGCTTAGCCGCAAGATCATCAGAGGTTTTAGCATCAATCCAATGCTGACTAATTTCATTCGCTTCGAGCTTCCAAAAAGGGGCTTTTATTTTCAAAAAATCAATTAAAAATTCACATGCCTCAAAAGCCGCTTTTCGATGTTGGCTAGTCACACCAATAAAAACGATTTGCTCCCCTAACGCCAATGTGCCCACTCTATGTATAATAGTAACCTTATTAAGGGGCCAACGCTCACGAGCTTGTTCTTCTATTTGAGCCAATACAGTTTCAGTCATACCAGGATAATGCTCAAGTGTCAGCTTAGTCACCTCTCTTGCATCATTAAAATCTCTGACTTTACCCACAAAAGTCACGATCGCCCCATCATGATCATCTGTATTTAAATCTTGATATTCATCAGCTAAGCTAAAATCTTCTGTTTGTACTCGAATCATTATTAATCACCTACCCACCCGTCACAGGAGGGAAAAAAGCAACTTCATCACCATCTTGTACTAGCGTATCCCACTGACTGATGGTTTGATTAACGGCGACCAATAAACGCTCGAACTCAAGTGCTTTCGCCCATTTATCCCCTTTTTGAGATAAATGTAATCTAAGATCATCAGCAGTTTGAATCGCCTCATTTGCAGGCACCAACAAATGGCTTAACTGTAATTGCTCTCTTACTTGAGCAAAAAACAATACATTAATCATATTTAAAACATTACCTCTATATCAATTGCTATCCTTAAAAAATGCATTTCTAACTTCATTGATGCCATCAGCATTGACAATAAGTCACCTGATTATCCCATAAAATTGGCCATCATAAGCAAAAGAAATGTCAATTTGACCCATGACAATTTCAATGAACAAGCATCACACGGAATAATGGCTAAAAACACATCAAAAAATACTTATTTAATGTGATAATCCCCTGACTTACCACCTGTTTTTTCTAATAAACATATCTGAGAAATAATCATGTCTTTTTGAATGGCTTTACACATATCATAAATCGTTAATACAGCGACAGAAACCGCCGTTAACGCCTCCATTTCAACACCCGTTTTTCCAGATAACTTACATAAACTAGTGACCTTCACCCTGTGATTATCAAGCTCAGCCTCAATATCAATCTCGACTTTAGTCAGCATGAGAGGATGACACAATGGAATAAGATCTGACGTTTTTTTTGCTGCTTGAATACCCGCAATTCGCGCCGTCGCAAACACATCACCTTTATGATGTTGACCTTGAATAATCATTTGCAATGTTTTCGGTGCCATTTCAATAAAAGCTTGCGCTCTAGCTTCTCGTTGAGTATTATTTTTATTAGTAACATCAACCATATGGGCATTACCCTCGGCATTGATATGGGTAAAGTTATCTGTCATTATTTATTACCTAATACAAGCAGTATATGAATTTAACCAGCTAAAAATAGAACAATCATCAATCATCAGGGAACTATCATCAGGCTGAATAAAATTACCCACCAATGGAAGCTAAATGTTGCGTCACGCCAGTGACACCTTGATGTAAAAAATGGGTTTGTTTCTTTGTTGCTAGCTGGCCATGTAAACGAGCTATCAAAGCTTCTTGCTGAGAATGCGACGTTAATAAGTCTCTTAAATTAATTCCATTTTCAGTAAATAAACATAAATGCAATTTTCCTTTCGCTGAAACACGTAAGCGGTTACAGCTCATACAGAAATTTTTTTCATAAGGCATGATTAACCCTATTCTGCCTAAATAATCAGAATGACTGAAATTTTGGGCAGGACCATCATCAATATGGCTAGGATCTAATTGCCAACCTTGCTGCAGTAACCAAGCTTTAATTTCTCGGCCCGCTACATGATATTGCTTAAAATAATCACGCCCAAGCCCTGTTTCCATGAGTTCAATAAACCTAAGATCAATGGGAAGCTTTTTAATCCAGTTTAAAAATTGAGGCAAAGATTGATCGTTAACCCCTTTAAGCAATACGGCATTCACTTTAATCCTTTCAAAGCCAGCCTCTAAAGCAGCATCAATACCTTGCATCACTTGATAAAACTTATTCTCACCAGTGATTTGATAAAACAAACGAGGATCAAGACTATCTACCGACACATTAATTTTTCTCAATCCCGCTTCATACCAAACCTTAGCCTGTTTAGCTAAACGATCACCATTGGTCGTTGTCGCCACAGTATGAATGTTATCATTATCAGCAATCAGTCGAATAATATCGGTAAAGTCACGACGTAAAGAAGGTTCCCCACCGGTAATACGAATTTTTTTTGTGCCTACTTGCGCAAATGCATTCACCAGATGGAATATTTCATTCAAGGTTAAAAATGACGGTTTACCACTTGGTTGATACCCATTCGGCAAACAATACCCACATTTGAAATTACAGACATCAGTCACCGACAAACGTAAGTAATGAAATCTTCGACCAAATTTATCTTCTAACTGAGACATTTCACCCTTCCTACTGAGAGGTAAGAGAAATCCCCCCGCACATAACAACGATTATTTAACAATCAAACTTCCAGAAATTGACATCAAACACGAAAAAAAGAAATTTCATTATACCCATTATAGGCTGAAACCACCTTACTCCCCTAGCGTTAAGAGGGTATTTATTATGCAATAATGGACATTCGTAGCGATTTTTTGACACTTATCACCAAAAAATCATACTCAAGTACCTCACCCAAATACAGAGATCACTGTGCCGAAGTTAAAAATTCAGGTAAGGTAAGCAATAAATTAAAACACCCGTTTATATCAAGTCTCTTTTGAGGTGCTCATGATAAGCAGCGGGGAAAAGTAAGGATGAGGTGAACTGATGGAACGTGAATCAATGGAATTCGACGTTATCATAGTGGGTGCTGGGCCTGCAGGATTAGCAACAGCTTGTCGACTCATGCAAATATCTAAAGATTGCGGCCAAGATATTTCAATTTGTGTTGTTGAAAAAGGATCGGAGGTGGGTGCACATATAGTATCAGGGGCCGTTTTTGAACCCGATGTACTAGAAGAATTATTTTCTAATTGGCACGAAATGAATGCACCATTAAGCACCGCAGTCACCAGCGATGAAATTCATTTATTAAAATCATCAACCCAATCAAAGCTTTTACCCAATGCAATCGTCCCTAAAACTATGCATAATAAAGGCAACTATATTATCAGCTTAGGTAACTTATGTCGCTGGTTGGCAGAACAAGCTGAAACCTTAGGTGTCGAGATATTTCCAGGATTTCCTGCAAGCCAATTACTATATAATGATGACGACAGCGTTAAAGGGATCCTTATTGGTGACATGGGAATGGGAGCCAATGGACAAGCAAAAGACAGCTTTGAACCCGGTATGGAACTTCATGCTCGATATACAGTATTAAGCGAAGGTTGCCGAGGGCATCTAGGTAAAGAGGTCATAGACAAATACCAATTAGATAAAGATAAAACCCCACAACATTACGGATTAGGGTTTAAAGAAATCTGGAAAGTGCCAGCCGATCAACATCAACTGGGTAAAGTCGTTCATACCGGAGGTTGGCCATTAACAGAAGGATCATCCGGTGGCGGATTTCTTTATCACCTAGAAGACAATCAAGTGGCTGTCGGCCTGATCATAGATCTCAATTATAAAAATCCCCATTTAAGCCCATTTGATGAATTTCAGCGATATAAAACACACCCTGTCATTGCGCAAACATTAAAAAATGCTGAACGTATCACTTATGGCGCTCGCGCTATCACTAAAGGTGGATTGAATTCATTACCTAAAATGAGCTTTCCGGGAGGCCTGATCATTGGCTGTAATGCAGGCACCCTTAACTTTGCCAAAATTAAAGGCTCCCACACTGCCATGAAGAGTGGCATTTTAGCTGCAGAAACACTTGCCAGAGCTTTTATGGCGGGAGTAAAAGCCGGAAAAGATTTAAACAGTTATCATGAGCGTTTTGAAGAAAGTTGGCTTAAGGATGAACTTTACCGTTCACGTAATTTTGGGCCTGCCATGCATAAATTTGGCACTCTTTTAGGTGGCGCGTTTAATTATATCGATCAAAACTGGTTTGGTGGACGCATACCCATTACGCTCAAAGATCAAACGCCAGATTATGCCCAAATGGCGCCCTCCAGTGCCTTTGATAAAATCGATTACCCAAAACCTGACGGAAAGTTAATTTTCGATAAGCCATCTTCAGTATATTTATCAAACACCTATCATGAAGAAGATCAACCTTGCCATCTTCAATTAACCGACCCAAGCATTCCTTTAAACATCAACTTAATTAAATTTGACGAGCCCGCTCAACGATACTGCCCCGCTGGTGTTTATGAAGTGGTACAAGAACAAGGTGAAAACAAGTTTGTGATTAACAGCCAAAACTGTATTCACTGTAAAACCTGTGATATCAAAGATCCGAGTCAAAATATCACTTGGGTCACACCAGAGGGTGGCGGTGGGCCTAACTACCCCAATATGTGATCAGCTACGCCAAGCAGAACGGTATCATTGATGCCGTTCTATTAGCCTCATAAACTCCCGTATAAACGGCTTTTCCAACTTTGTGCCAGGCCTTGACACTGCAATAAAGATTCATACCCTTTTGCATTAAAGACTTTCGAAAAATATAATCTTATCGCACTTATCTACACTAATAGTCGATATTCTGTCTTGTAATCGCTTACCTTTCATTGGCACCCCACTCATTTAGCTTGCAAATACGCTTTCAGCTCAACACTTGGAATCGAGGTATTAGAGCTCACACTAAAAGCTGACCAAATAGCCGCTTCTTCCATCGCAATGTCAATATCACCAGCAGTCAGTAGTCCATGAATAAGCCCGGCCGCATAGGCATCACCTGCACCTGTCGTATCCATTACCTTGGCATTTTTAGCACAAACACGTTTAATGCTAGTAGCGGTATAGAGTGTCGCACCTAAATGCCCATTAGTAACAATAAAATAGCGTAATTGCTGACCCGCTATATCAAGGGCAAATTGCCAAGGGGAGCCTTCGCATCGCCCTTGCAAGTCACTTTCTGAAGTCAATAAAACATGCGCATCACGTTTGCGATTATCTTTAGCTAACTGCGTGACGACTAAGCAAGTCGTCATTGCTGCCGCAGTCCAACTTGCTAATCCATCTGCCGATGAGTTGACATATAACGCATCAATACTTTTCCAACAAGGCATACTGGGCAAACATAAAGGTGGGCGTAAAGGGCGTAAAATGGTTCGCTCGCCATCAGGCTCCATCATCAACATCATCTCACATGACAAGGCTTCTCGACGCGTAACCTGCTCACAATCAATCCCGTAAGACATGGCCTCTTGTAATAACCAATCTCCGTTGGTATCTATACTCACTTGACTCACAAGCTGTACATTATGCTTTGCCCAAACTAAGCCGATTCCAGTATTGGCTCCACCTCCACCAAGACGTCGGCCTTTTTCCTGATAATAAAAACGTCCCCCTGTATGAAGTGTTGCAGGTAATTGCATCACGCGATCACAATTTAAATTAGCAACAAGCAAAATATTCGCCATATCGGCACCCTGATCTAAGCCTTATATCAATAAATGGTAAGGGAATTACATATAAGAACCAAGAAAAAACATCATAAAAGATGGCCAATTCAACTTTACTATTTCACAATGAAATGGTCTTTTCATCAACATAATAGTGAAACATACAATGACAAGAAAAATTATTCTCGATACAGATCCTGGTATTGATGATGCTATGGCAATTTTATTTGCTGAGGCTAGCCCATCCCTTGACCTCAAAGCTCTCACAATCGTATATGGCAATACAGACGTTGAGCATGGTACAAATAATGCCCTTTTTTTAAAGAATAAATATAATCTGTCGGCCGATATTGTAAAAGGTGCCTCCCTTCCTCTTTCCGGTATTCCAAAAGCACCTGTCGTGAAGGTTCACGGAGAAACAGGCTTTGGTCATGTTCAAGTCGGTCCACAAAGTCGCACCAAGCTTGATAAGCGCTCTGCCGCCCAATATATCATTGATTCTGTAAACAATGAGCCTGGTGAAATCACATTAATTGCCGTCGGACCACTCACTAACTTAGCCCTTGCCTTACAACTTGCCCCTGAAATCGCAACCCAAGTAAAAGAAGTGATTATTATGGGGGGAGCTTTTGGGATCAATGGACATCGCGGTAATATCACACCTTATGCAGAAGCAAATAGTTATGCGGACCCATTAGCAGCTGATATTGTGTTTGCAGCCAATTGGCCGATAACCGTCATAGGGCTTGATGTGACTAAAGAGAGCATTTTCACAGAGCAATATTTAAGCAATATAAAAAACGATACTAAAGAGGTGGGTCAATTCATTTGGAATATCAGTCAATATTACTTAGAGTTTTACAGTCAAGTTACAGGCTCAAAATCTTGCCATGTACACGATCCATCTGCAATTGCCTATGCGATTTCACCAGAATTATTTTCATTCCGTAAAGGCCCTATACATGTGATCACATCCGGTCCAGCTAAAGGCCACACATTACAAAAATTCGACAATATTACCTACATGACCGACCCTTGGTCAAACAGGCGCTCCCATCAAGTCGGAGCCAGTGTAAACAGTGATCTATTATTGAGCTTATTTAGAAATACCCTGTTAGACTTCGATAAAAGCTTGTCTTCCCAAATTTAAAGTAACGCTGACAATGGGCAATCTTTTTACAAATAGATTGTCTATGCTTATACCAAATACCATTTTCACTCTCTCTTAAGGATAAATTATGCGCCACGTTATCACCATAAGCGCTGTGCTTTTAGGGATTATTTTATCTGGCTGCTCACCTGACAAAGCGCCAAAAAAATTAACACAAAAAAATCCTGCTTCTGAGTACTGCATCTCTCTTGGCGGCAAATTAGGCAACAAGCCAAAACCCAAACCCAGTAAAGACAGTGATAAGGATGATAAGAGTGATAAGAGTGATAAGAGTGATAAGAGTGATAAGAGTGATAAGAGTGATACAGCCAACTCTAACGATACATCAAAGACACAGGGAAGTATGAATTATTGTACACTGCCGAGTGGAGAAGTGGTGGAAGAGTGGGCTTTATTTAAACGCGATCATCCAATGTATCAGCAATGAGGAATACAGCACCCTAAAAACAAGGTGCTGTAATTAAACTTTAATGAAGATAGGAAATAAAACCTTGTAATACGATCAAATTGGCAATATCAATAAAGAAAGCCCCCACTATCGGCACCACCAAAAAAGCTTGTGGAGACGGACCATTTCGTGTCACAAGTGCCCCCATATTCAATACCGCAGTAGGGGTTGCACCAAGACCAAAACCACAGTGTCCACCTGCCATCACTGCAGCGTCATAAGTTCCTCCCATGAGCCTGAAAGTCACAAAGTAAGCAAACAAGGCCAGCACCACAGTTTGAACCAGCAGAATAATCAATAAAGGAATAGCAAGATCTAAGATTGCCCATAACTTTAAACTCATCAAGGCCATGGCCAAAAAGAGTGATAAAGTGACAGTGCCAAATACATCAACACATTCTTTATTAATGCGATACCCTTTGATGAACTCACTAATATTAGTAATCGCCACACCTAAAAAGAGGGCATAGACGAAATCAGGAATTTTCAACCAACTAATATGAAGGCTGCTCACCAATTGATCAACCCAATGGGCGCCCGCGACACAAAAAAGAAGAATGAACAAGGTTTCAGTAATGCTTTTCGCGGTGACTTTATCTTCTTCTAATGGATCAAATGTGACCATATCTGGATTATCAATATGATGATCAGTTCCCTTGCCAAACGCTGATTTCAAATTATTTTTATCTATAAGACGTTGGGCAACTGGGCCGCCAATGATCCCCCCCATCACTAAACCAAAGGTTGCTGCAGCCATAGCGAGCTCTAATGTATTTAAACCATATTGATCCGCAAACGTCTGTGACCAAGCTGCTCCCGTTCCAGCGCCGCCAGATAAGGTTATTGAACCAGCAATGAGTCCGAGTAATGAGTCTAGACCTAAGAATTTCGCTAAACTCACACCGACAAGGTTTTGCACCACGAGAAAAATTGACGCTATACCTAAAAAAAGGACAACTTTAAGTCCCCCTTTCAATAGTAATTTATAACTCGCAGCCAAACCGACTGTACTGAAAAACATCAACATTAATGTGTTTTTCATGGGCAAAGAAAACTCTAAATCGATATGATTAAAATGTAAAACGGTAATAAAAACAGCGATAACTAACCCACCGACAACGGGTTCAGGAATATTATATTTTCTAAAGCAACTGACATTGCGGTTTACTCCATGTCCAATGAATAATACTAGAATTGCAATTAAAAATGATTCTAGTTCACCTATAAAATATACCGTATTCATGTTGCTCCTACTCTTAAAAATAGTGATTAATAATGATGCAAGTATTTATCTCACTAAGTTAATAATGGTGTTATCGATATAAAAATTCGATTAAAAATGAATGCTATGCTAATTATAATAAAGAATGGTCGATTCCATGGAAAATAACTCAACTAGCAAAAATGAAAAAAACAAAATGACCTTAGGTAAGGGCTTCATTCACGTCTTCTATCGCTTTATCTGTCAACTCCTCTGAAGGTATTCGATCTGCTTTCGCAATGTAAGCAGGTTTACGACGCCCACTAAGCTTAGCATTGGCTTTTCGAGTTTTACTCATAAACTTTTGAGTAATTTTTTTAGTGCGGTTCATAGTCATGCCCAAGCAAAGCGTATTAAGATTAGCGAGACATTATACGCAAATATTAATAAACTCTAAGATAGCGCGCAAAAATATCCACTACCAAAAAACCTTACCCCCCAATATAAACTAAAAACACACACTGCAGTAACCTTTGACAAACACAATTCAAACCAAAATAAACAAGAGCCACACTTTAAGAACATGATGAAAAAATTATTTAATCAATAAAATAAGAAATGAAACATATGCAAATAACAGCCAAACATTATGTTATGTATAAAAAAGGCATTTGATGTTGAATTGCAAAATAAATTAAAAAAAATAGCAGTATTCTAAATGAATACCTTTATGGCTAACCTTTCATAGAAGAACAAGGTAACATATCTATATTTCCTCAAGTCAGTTAAACCCTTTTGGTTTTTATGCTACCGAATAATCAGTATTATTTAGCGGGTCATTAAGATGCCAATTAGCCCTTTGACAGCGAAAGATAATCGAGAGTAATTGAATGAAAAAAATAGCCATTTTTTGCCCAAACTTACTTGCAAATGGAACCAACAAAGTCGCCCTGAGCCAAGCGCAAGTCATACAAGAAGCGGGACATGAAGTTCATCTCTTTATTTTTAATAAAGGCGGAGATTTTAACCCTCCTGATAACGTCACCATTCATTATGTCTTTGATGATAAAAAGTGGTCACTTAAAAAGCAGCAAAAAATATTACAACTAAAAGTCAGAGAACAAGAGAAACTAACAGGGAAGTTTTCTTTATATTTAAGTAATTCAACAGACTGCGATATTATTGTCAGTGGCTGTGATTTTGACCCTTGTTACTATTTCTGTCACTGCGCATTAAAACAAGAATTATTAATGGAGCTAAAACGCGGACCCGTCCATTTTTTCAGGCGCTGGAAAAAAGCCAAGGCACTCATTGGCAAAAATATCATTACGGTTTCTAATGGCATTACCCAAGAACTTGAAAATACAGCTTGGTTAAAACCTAAAAGCGTACAAACAATTTATAATCCTTTTAATATTAAAGAAATTATTGAAAAGTCTCAAGTCAATATAGCCGACATTCCAAGCGAACCTTATATCATACATATTGGCAGGATCACACGACAAAAGCGCTTAGATATTTTGTTTCAAGCATTCAAATTAATGCCAAATGCACCTAAACTTGTTCTATTAACGAATCGCCCAAAACGCGCCTTAAAATTAGCAAGTAAATATGGCGTTGCCGATAGGATCATCACACCAGGATTTCAAGCAAACCCTTATGCTTGGATTGCTCAAGCACAAATGATGCTACTGAGTTCCGATTTTGAAGGCTTTGGCATGGTCTTAGTAGAAGCTTTGATCTGCAATACCCCTGTTGTAAGTACTGACTGTCCTCACGGCCCCAATGAGATCCTTACCGGTGAGCTGAGCCATTATTTAGTGCCACCCAGAGATCCAGCCAAACTGGCCGAAAAAGCCCTTTATTGCTTAGCGTCTTTACCCAAAGTGGATCAAGCTGACATTATAGAAAAAGTAAAAGGTGACTACATAGCGAAACAATATCTTTCACTGTGCAAAAAATGATGCGCAAAAAACCTTAAGTTAGGGTATAAAAGGCCATACTTTATGGCCTTTTAACCCTAGACAGTTAATCATATTTTCCAATAATTTAACTTTTTTCTCATCTTAAAATGGCGAATTAAATTTAAAGGTTTAGCTTTTAGATCCCCTATACCCTGCCGAATCAATTCATCCGCGGCATCTAATACCCTTTGGCTAGATAAACCATCTGTTTGTGGATGAATATGAGCACAATAAGCCGTAATCTTACGCATCACTTCATCTGGTCGAGACAAAGCATACTCCAATGCTTCTTCGATATCCTCTGTATCATTAATGTGTATGAGATGATCACTTTGCGTATGATTATTGAACGCAACAACAGGTTTACCTTGTAATAAAAACATAATCAACACAGATGACGTATCGCAGAGCATGACATCAGCCACCTCTAATAAAGGCAACACGTTATCCGTTTCAATAAAGCGTAAATTATCACTTTGAATTGACTGATATTGAGTAACAATCTCTTTGCTCATTTTAGGGTGAAATTGCACTAACCAGCGATAATTACCCTGCAAAGCAAGCGTCTTAATTTTTTCAAATATCACAGGCGCACAAGACAACCTTCTAGAAAAAGTAGAACACAGTAAAATGGTGGGGCGTGTATCGGCTTTATCTCGATAGGGATTATTCTCTTGGCGCTTAAACATTGGATCTAAAGCGGGCCATCCCGTTTCAGTGACTTTAAACGTACCAAACTTTTGTGCCAAATGAAGAAAAGGTAAAGTCGTAGCAGGCCCTTGAGTACAATATAAATCAAAACAAGAACGAATTTCAAAATGATCTTCCCGTCCATGACGGTTCATCTTACCCGCATTAAATCCATGAAAAACACCGACTTTAATACCAGGTAAAAAACTGGGTACGACATTGCCAGGCACAAAAACCGCATCGGGTTGCCAATGTTTCACTTCATCAATAGTCATTAGCCTATGCTCTTTCGCCGTTAAAAAAGCAGCATCGACTTCATTCCCCTCTAAGAACCAACATACCTCATCACCTCGTTTGAGAATAACATCTTGTAATGGTCTCAAAATAGCATATGAATAGTTCTGTGCTATGTAGAACAAATACCGCTTTTTACTTCGTTCCAAAACAACCCCTTCACACTTTTCGGTTCTCTTACTTATTCACAAATCAGCCTTTAACACTCCATTGTTTTCAGCACTTTATTTATACGTTCAATCACATAATTCAAGATATTGCTTTGCAATCTCATTAGCCTTCACTCTAGACAAAATCTCAATATTATTCATATCTGGCGGAGACACTATCACTTCATCAAATTTTTGTGCTAATAAACTCGGCTCTCTGCGTGGAACTAAAAAATGTGACAACGCTCCAGTGAGAATTTCTTTGGGTCCATGAGGACAATCAGTACTCACAACAGGAGTATTGCAGATCAAAGCTTCCACTAGGACCATACCAAAACCTTCAAAATCAGAACTTAATACCAATGCCTTAGCATTTTTGATCCAAGGAAAAGGATTAATTTCAAACCCTTTAATGATCACCCTATTCTCGACATTAAACTCACGGGCCAGCGCCTTGGCTTTATCAGGCTTATGACAAAATAACACCACCTTAATCGGTTGTTGCATCTTGGCAATCGCTGCAAATAACACATCATGCCTCTTTTGCTTCACAAACCGACCAATATGGATCAGATAATCTTCTTTTGGTAATTCACTGGGCTCGGCTTGAGCGAGTGTTTGAATAGCTTCAAACTCAAAAGGATTATAAATCGTTTGTAAAGAAGCGGGATGTAAGCGCTTTTTGGTGATAATTTCCTGCGCAATGCCTTTAGATACAGCCACTAATCGCTGGCCATTTAACGCTTTTTTAGCCCTCAACTTCTTAAAATAGGCTAATGGTCCCATTCTCGCATGGCGTCGAAGCTCTTCTTCGACAGAAGCATGAACAACGACACATAGCGAGCGAACTTTTGCATGCACCATAAGGTAATTCGTTAAATCTAAGTTAGATATAAATAAATCAAAATCACCCACATTTGATTCAATATTATCAATACACGCTTTCAAATGCCTAACAGCACTTCCTAAGCGTAAGCGACGCAATAATTTAGCGTGGTTACCGACAAAACAAGTATGGACTTTGATAGACTCAGGCACGATAAAGTCAGCATTATCCTTCATGACTAAAAAATGCACTTCATGCCCAATAGCAACAAATTCTTGAGCTAACGTCAACATAACTCTTTCTGCGCCACCGCCAGCTAAATGATCAATGGCTATCGCAATACGTTTCATATCGTCCCCAACTTTTCACTCAATAAACGGTCTATTTCTTTCAAACCAATATCAAGTCCATTCACACATTCACATAATGACAATGATTGATGCTGTTCGTTCAATTTGTCGACTTTAATTAACCTTATCATTCCATCGACAATGCTTTGAGCATGGCATTCACTCACAACGGCTAAATCATGATCTTGACACACATTCAATCGATAATGCTGATCTTTAGACACTGCTACTGTCAATACGGGTTTTTTTAACGCAATGGCTTGTAATAACGTATCTCCACCACTTAATACAGCTGCTTTTGCCGCATTTAACAGGTTGATAAAGTCAACATGACGCATACTCTTAATGGCAATAACACCTTCATAACAAGGTAAACCTTTGGGATAATTATCACCAAAAACCATTAAGCAAGGTAACTGAGTTTGTTCATGAATACGTTTGGCAGCCAAAGCCAGCTCATCTGCTGCTAGCCCTTTTTTAAGCCTATGCCCACCCGAACCGGCATTGAAGATCAGATACTCCCCCTCAATTAATTGATATTTATTTAATAATTTACTTTGTTTCGATTCATTTGGATTAACGAAAATCGGCCCAGTAATAATCGGCTCCATTCGGTTAATCAACTTCAGCTTCAATTTATCAAACCAATTAATAGGACTTATCATAAAGTTTGGCTGAACAACCCAATGGCTATCTGTCATTATTGCTCGACGAATTTTCATACCTCTGCTGCGTTTACGCTTATGCTGACTCAAAAAAATGACTTTCGCACCTAATTGCTGGGCATGCTCTAATTGAGCTCGCCTTCCCGATGCATCAAATAACACTACATCCGGTAAGAAATCAGACATCAATAAGTTAACATCTTTGACACGTTTAGTCGGTGTTTCATCAATCAATTTAACGGGATGATGGCAAGTGCTGGCATAAGGAGCATGTCGGCTCAAAATGAAACAAATTTGGGCATCGGGTCTACGCCTTTTGACTTCATCAGCAATAATTAAAGAACGCATATACTCCCCCATTCCCTCAGCAGAAGAAACAGGTATAAACAATAGCTTAGGAGCTGAAATATTCATGATAGAACTCTTAATCCTTGAGTAAAATAAAAGGGGGAAAATCCGTCATAGAGCCAAATCACCAATTAATCGATCCATTGTATCTTTTACTTCCGCTACGGAGATCATCTCCATTAAATTTTCACCTTTAGCACGCGTTCCCCATATATTAGGATCTAATTGTTGCATATTTATCGCTTTATCATAAGCACTAATCACATAATTAAGATAAAGGTATGGCCCAGTTCGCTTAGGGTTTGAGTGAGCATATAAACCAATCACTGGCGTACCTTGTGTCACCGCCATGTGGGCAGGTCCAGTATCAGGTGCTAATACCAATGTCGCCTCATTTAATAAGCTTAATAACTGTGTCAGTGATGTTTGTCCCACAAAATTATCAACACTCACCTTAGCTAAAAATTCAATCTCTTGAGCCAGATTTTTTTCCAAAAGTGATGGCCCACCACAAATACACACTTTAAATCCTTGGCTCACAGCATAATCTGCAATGGCAGCATAACGATCCGCCAACCAATTTCTCTCAGCTTTACTTGCCGCAGGACAGATCACCAAGACTTTATCTTTCCCTATTCGCTCTTTAGCAAATGCTCTATCCTGATTAGGAATGGGTATATTCCATGATGGATTAAGACTATTCACACCAATCGCCTTAGCAAAACCCATAAACCCCTCTAAGACATGAGGTGTTTTTTGTGCCTCAATGCGACGATTCGTCACCAACCATTGACCTTCTTTAGCCCGCTTACGATCAAAGCCTAATCTGATCTTTGCCGAAATCGCTAACGAGGCTAAAGTGGCTCTCAAAGCCACTTGCATATGAAGCAGTACATCAAATTTTCGATGTTTTAACTGTGAGCGCAATTGAAAGTAACTACGCCACCCTTGAGATTTATCAAAAATAATAAACTCAACCTGAGGTAAATCGCGTAATAGTTGATATTCGACTTTGCCAATGACCCAAGTAATCGATAACTGAGGGTATCGTCTCTGAATAGCTTGCACCATAGCCACGGCATGGCAGACGTCACCGATAGCCGATAAACGTAGCAAACATAAAGATTCTGCCTTATCTAAATTTAAACTCATAAAATTCGCAGGTTATTTAACGCAATGTGGCGATCTTAATGTAGAATGCTCTCAGGTACCACGCTTTCGCTAATAATTATTCTTATGCAATTAATAAAAACCGATATTGGCTACATTGCTTTTCATGACGAGCTGTTAGAAAGCCCGTCTCACACTTGGTTTAACGTGGCATTTTGGCGAGAAAAACAAGCCATAACAGGCTCATCTCAAGGTCGATATACAACTTGGTTTATTCAATATTCAAATGAAGATTGGGTGCTCAGGCATTATTATCGTGGCGGACTCATAGAAAAAATATCTCATGATAAATACCTTTTTTGCGGTCTTCAAAAAACTCGTCCCATTGCCGAATTTCAATTACTCAATACCCTTTACAATGAAGGGTTTGCCGTACCTAAACCCATCGCAGCCAATATCACTCGAAGCGGCCCATTTTATAGAGGCGATCTCATTATAGAGCGTATTCAGAACGCAAAAGACCTTCTAGCAAGACTGGAATCCAGTCCCATGACAGCACAAGAGTGGTTCACCCTAGGAAGCTGTATCGCTCAATTTCATAAACGAGGTGTTTTTCATGCCGACCTCAATGCAAAAAATATCCTACTTGCCAACGACAAATTCTATCTTATTGATTTTGATAGAGGAGCAATAAGAAAAGCCAACCCTCGTTGGAAACAAGCCAATCTTAAGCGTTTACTGCGCTCCTTTAATAAAGAAAAAGGCAAGTCTCCCACATTGGCATTCACACTCGATAATTGGCAACAGCTATTACAGGGCTATCAGTCTATCAAGCAATAACATTTTATTAGATCTTCCAATACCTAAGCTTTTTTCGCATTTTTAAATGACGAATAAAATTAAGTGGTTTGGGCTTTAAATCCCCCACCCCTTTAGCGATTAAGTCATCAGCAGCCTTTAATACTCTCTGACTTGATAATCCATCTCTATTTGGGTGGATTTGATCATTATAAGCCTCAATTTTATTCATCAACTCCGCTGGATAAGATAAAGCATATTCAATCGCTTGCTCTATCTTTTCCTCATCATTCACATGCACAAGGTGCTCACTTCCTGTTTTATTATTAAAAGCAACAACAGGCTTACCTTGTAATAAAAACATAATCAATATTGATGAAGTATCGCACAACATCACATCAGCCGCTTGAAGCACAGGTAAAACATTATCCGTTTCAATAAAACGTAAATGTTCATTTTCTATAGACTTATACTGCGCCACAATCTTCGCATCCATTTTAGGATGAAATTGAACCAGCCACCGATATTTACCTTGCATCGACAATGCCTTTATCCGTTCAAAAATCATGGGCGCACAAGATAATCGCCTTGAAAAAGTGGAACAAAACAAAACCGTTGGGCGAGTATCATTATCATCCTTATAAGGATTCTTTCCTGAAGAGACAAACATAGGATCAAGGGTTGGCCATCCCGTTTCAACAACGTGAAACGTCTTAAACTTTTTTGATAAAGCGATAAAAGGTAGAGTCGTTGCAGGCCCTTGAGTACAATATAAATCAAAACACGATCGTATTCTAAAATGGGATATTTGCCCATTATGATTCACTTTTCCCGCATTAAAACCATGAAACACACCAATTTTTACACCTGGAATAAATCGAGGAACCACATTTCCAGGCACAAAAACCGCATCAGGTTGCCACTGCCGAATCTCATCAATTGTCTTTAAATGCTGTTCTGTTGCAGTTAAAAACAAAGGGCTCACCTCATCCCCTTCTAAAAACCAAGAGACTGCATCCCCACGCTTTACAATAATTTCTTGCAATGGCCTCAAAATAGCATATGAATAATTCTGTGCTATATAAAATAGATAGCGATTCTGTCTTTGCTCCAAACTCCCTCCTAGAATCCACGCTTCATCATACTTAATACCAATGATGACTGATGCTTCCCATTAAATCACTTCACCACATCATTCCTAGATCTCAACTAGGCGGCGCCATGAGTGGCTCAATCAAACGCATATGATTAACGAGTGAACCTCTATTACTCTCCACCACACTCAATGCCGCAATACTGGCTTGACGATAAGCCTCCTTATCTTTCAAATACACAATAAGTGCTCTCGATAAAGTCTCAGCAGAATCAATAAACCTTAATCCGCCAGCTTCACTAAGTAAATCAGCAATTTCAGCGAAGTCCCAATAATAAGGGCCTAATAATACTGGCAGCCCCAAAGCCGCAGGCTCCAAAGGATTATGTCCACCATTCTCAATCAATGTCCCACCAACAAAGGCTTGATCAGCTGCACCATAAAATAAGATAAGCTCTCCCATAGTATCACCCAATAACACTTGTACATCGATATCAACTTCAATCTTATCACTACGGCGAACACTCAATAATTGATGCGCCGTTATTGCGGCGGCGGCGGCATTAAATTGCTCCGGATGTCTAGGTACCATAATGAGCAATGCATTTGGCTGAACAGCTAATAATTGTTTATGCGCAGTTAAAATATCATCAAACTCACCAGGATGCACACTTCCTGCAACCCAAATGAAACGTTCTTGTAACTTTAAAGTCGCTCTCAATTTGGTCGCTGCATTCAGTTTTACTGTGTCTATACTTAAATCAAATTTTAAACTGCCACAAGAAAAAATTTTTTCAGAATCAACCCCTAACGAAGAAAATCTCTGACTAATTGATGGCGATTGTGTGGCAATCAAATCCAATTTATTGAGCATAGGTAAAGCTAAATGAATATATTTTTGATATTGCCTCATGGATTTGTCAGATAACCTTCCATTCACTAGCATGAGTTTTGTTCCCATGT
The DNA here is from genome assembly GCF_947495455.1 of uncultured Shewanella sp. GTDB lineage: Bacteria > Pseudomonadota > Gammaproteobacteria > Enterobacterales > Shewanellaceae > Shewanella. The sequence goes on from NZ_CANLZC010000005.1 coordinate 27,816, forward strand.
TCGCAGCAAAATGAATAAGATTTGGCCACAATTCAGTTTCCATAATAATGAGGTATTTAGGCCTAATTTTTTTTAAAAATAAAGCAATACAAAGAGAGAAATCAAAGGGTAAATAGCAATGTTGAACGCTACCTCCTAACCCTTTTACGACCTCAGCCGATCCCGTTGGACTTGTCGTCGTCACGGTAATACTCAGCTCTGGATAGGTGGATTGTATTGCTCTAATCAAAGGCAATGCTGCAAGTGTTTCTCCCATAGAAACACTATGAATTAATATCTCTGTTTGTGAAAGTCGTTTAAACCCAAAGCGCTCAAGCCAACGTTGACGGTAATCTTCACTTTTAACGGAGCGAAATAACAAATACAACACTACCAAGGGAGAAAGGCAATATAAAAGTACGGAATACAAAAAGCGAGCCATAAAATAAATCACTCAAAAAATGAAAGGAGCCAATATGCTCTTAAATAGTAACATAGTCACATAATATAAAATAAGTACAGTATTGAAATATTACAGACATAAGAATAACAAGCTGATATATAAAATAATTTATTTAAATACATTCAGTTAACCTTTATCCATTGATATACCTCAAGACACAAAAGCAAAAAACGTCTATTATTTAATCATCATTACATGCAAAAGATTAAAATATTACTCTAAATATTGGAGTGACGATGAAAACTCGAGAACGCATTATTCAAGCAAGTTGGGAATTGTTTAATAAACACGGTGAACGCAACATCTCGACTAATCATATTGCTGCCCATCTTAATATTAGTCCAGGAAATCTCTATTATCACTTTAGAAATAAAGAAGAAATTATTCGTTGTATTTTCGATTTATATGAACAACAACTAGAAGAGCATTTTCAACCTTATATTGCAGAAGTCGTTGATGCAGAACTTTTTATCAGCTATTTTGATGCATTATTCGACACACTATGGGAATTTCGCTTCATGTACAACAACCTGTCCGATATTCTCAGTAGAGATGATAACCTTAAAACCAATTTTCAACTATCTCAAAAACAATGGGCACAACAATTAGCTCAAAATTATATCCAATTGCAACAAGATGGCATACTCAATATTGAAGAGGAAGAAATTGCTCCCTTAGTTGACACAGTTATCATGGTGTCAAATTTTTGGATCAGCTATAAATTTACACAATCTTCTTCTCCAATCGGTTCGATCAGTAAAGGGTCTTTATACGAAGGTATACTGAGAGTATTACTGCTTATGCAAAGATATGCTGCACCGGGTACTGAAGAGATATTTGCTAAAACAGCTAAATATTATCACTCTCAAGAAATGTCTAATAAGCTTAATTTAGAAACAAGAGGCATACTTGAATAAATAAGCATAAAAAAATGAAATATTTAAATACCTTAATTAGAATATATATTATGATTATGCCTGATCAACATACTGAATAACACATCTTCTTATGTGGTATCTTGGTATAGTAACTGTTCAATTTATTTAGGAATTTGCATGAAAACCCGTGATAAAATCGTTCAGGCAAGCTTAGAATTATTTAATAAGCATGGCGAAAGAAATATCAGTACTAATCATATCGCAGCCCATTTGAATATGAGTCCAGGAAATCTTTACTATCATTTTCGAAATAAAGAAGATATTATTCGCTCGATATTCACCTTATATGAATCTGATATTATTAGAGATTTTAAACCTTATCTGGTTCAAGAAGTAAATAGCGAATTATTGCTGAACTATTTTGATACTTTATTTAATATCCTATGGAATTACCGCTTTTTATATAATAACTTAGCAGATATTCTTAGCCGAGATGAAGTGCTTAAAGTTCGCTACCGTCAAACTCAAGAGCAAGTGTTAAGCCGCTCAAATTACATCATCGCTCAGCTCAAAGATGATGGTGTACTTATCATTGATGAAAATGACATTGGACCACTGGCTGACACGCTCAAATTGATGACTAGCTTTTGGGTCAGTTATAAATTAACACAATCTAAATCCCCCATAGGCTCGGTTAGTAAAGCTTCTTTATATGAAGGAGTACTCAGAGTATTGCTTATTTTAAAAACCTACGCCGCCCCGAACTCAATCTCCACCTTTGATAAGCTCAAAGCACACTACCAAAAACAAGCTGATGCATCTCTTGAATCTGATGAACAAATAAAAGGATGAATATGCACTAAATCAATGAGCGTACTAAAGCGGTAGCCTATCTGCTAACCCATTAGATCAATTAATCAAAATAGTTTTCATGCTTCAAACTATATCATCCTATGAAATAAAGCTGTAGGGCAAATCAGTTTCCCGCTAAAATGTCACTCTATTTCGATCTGCACTCATCCCCCTCGATGGAGAAAAAAATGGCTAAAAATGCATTCTATAGTCAAATAAATCAACAAATTTCCGATGTTAAAACCGAAGGCTTATACAAAAGTGAGCGAGTCATTGTTTCTCCTCAACAAACGTCCATCGAAGTTAATGGTGATCACGTTATTAATTTCTGTGCTAATAATTATTTAGGCTTAGCCAATCATTCCCAGCTCATTGAAGCTGCAAAAGAGGGACTCAATGAGCACGGCTTCGGTATGGCATCCGTTCGCTTCATTTGCGGAACCCAAGATATCCATAAACAACTTGAATCTAGCCTCAGTGATTTTCTAGGTATGGAAGATACCATTCTTTATTCTTCATGTTTTGACGCTAATGCTGGATTATTTGAAACCTTACTCAGCAAAGAAGATGCCATTATTTCTGATGCGTTAAATCACGCTTCTATCATTGATGGGGTACGTTTATGTAAAGCGCAACGCTTTCGTTATGCCAATAACGATATGCAAGATTTAGAAGCACAACTCATTGCCGCAAAAGAGGCGAATGTACGCCATATCCTCATTGCGACTGATGGTGTTTTTTCTATGGATGGGGTCATAGCTAACCTTCAAGGGATCTGTGATCTCGCCGATAAATACGGTGCTTTAGTCATGGTTGATGACTCTCATGCGGTAGGCTTTGTCGGTGCAAATGGCCGAGGTACCCATGAGTTTTGCCAAGTCATGGATAGAGTTGACATCATCACAGGCACCTTAGGAAAAGCATTAGGCGGCGCATCAGGTGGATTTACCTCTGGTAAAAAAGAGGTCATTGAATGGCTACGTCAACGATCTCGCCCTTATTTGTTTTCTAATTCATTGGCTCCGGCTATTGTCAATGCCTCCCTTGAAGTACTTGATATGTTGAAAAATGGCCATGAACTACGTAAAGCGGTTTGGGAAAACAGTCGCTATTTCCGTGAAAAAATGTCCGCCGCTGGTTTCACACTTGCCGGGGCTGATCATGCAATTATTCCAGTCATGATTGGCGATGCAAAGCTCGCCAGCGATTTTGCTCAACGTCTACTTGCCGAACACATTTATGTGATCGGATTCTCTTTCCCTGTGGTACCGAAAAACCAAGCTAGGATCAGAACACAAATGTCTGCAGCCCATACTCGAGAACAACTCGATCATGCCATCGAAGCCTTCACTCGAATAGGAAGAGAGATGGGCATAATCAAGTAGGAAACCATGATGAAAGCACTCAGTAAATTAAAAGCGGAGCCGGGAATTTGGATGATTGATGCACCCAAGCCTCAGCTCGGCCCCAATGACCTTTTGATTAAAATCAGAAAAACAGCTATTTGTGGAACTGATGTTCACATCTATAAATGGGATGAATGGTCTCAAAATACCATCCCTGTTCCTATGATCATTGGCCATGAATATGTCGGTACTGTTGTTGAAATAGGTCAAGAAGTCAAAGGTTACAGCATTGGCGATCGTGTTTCAGGTGAAGGTCACATTACCTGTGGTTATTGCCGAAACTGTCGAGGTGGTCGCACCCATTTATGTCGAAATACTTCAGGTGTGGGCGTTAATCGTGAGGGTGCCTTTGCAGAATATTTAGTGATCCCTGCATTTAATGCATTTAAAATTCCAAACGATATTTCAGATGATCTTGCCGCTATCTTTGATCCTTTTGGCAATGCTGTTCACACGGCATTATCCTTCGATTTAGTCGGTGAAGACGTGCTCATTACAGGTGCAGGCCCCATAGGTATTATGGCTGCGGCCGTTTGTCGACATGTAGGAGCCAGACATGTGGTGATCACCGATGTCAATGAATATCGATTAGCACTGGCTAAAGAAATGGGCGCAACAAAAGCCGTCAATGTGGCAAAAGAAAACCTCACCGATGTTATGGCTGAACTCGGCATGACAGAAGGCTTTGATGTGGGTTTAGAAATGTCTGGTGTACCCAGCGCATTTCACGCCATGTTAAATACAATGAACCATGGTGGAAAAATTGCCATGCTTGGGATCCCAGGCTCTGAAATGCCCATAGACTGGAGTAAAGTTATCTTTAAGGGATTAACAATAAAGGGGATCTATGGAAGAGAGATGTTTGAAACTTGGTATAAAATGGCCAGCCTAATTCAATCGGGCCTCGACCTTTCTCCCATCATTACCCATCACTTTCCAATCGATGAATTTCAAGCAGGCTTTGATGCCATGTGTTCGGGGCAATCAGGAAAAGTCATTCTAAGCTGGGAGTAACTCTGGCGTTCATAGCGTTACCCATACAACACACCCCGCTGATTCTAGTTGGGTGTGTTATTATGCCTTCATCAGTATTATTTAGCATTAAAACACACAGGTTTACCATGTCAGACTTTACACATTTAAGCGTTAATCAACTCATTCAAATGAAAGAATCTTCTTCTGACTTACAAATCGTCGACATTCGAGATAGTGCCAGTTTTGAAAAAGGTCATATACCGCAATCTTCAAATTTAAATAATGAGAATCTCGCTCACTTTATTGGAAAAGCAGATATGGATCAGCCATTAATTGTTGTATGTTATCACGGGATCAGTAGCCAAAATGCCGCTCAGTATTTACATGAACAAGGATTTGATCAAGTGTATAGTCTTGATGGTGGATTTGAAGCGTGGCAGCAAGCTCACCTTTAACCCGTAGCATACAAACAGTTAAGGATAATAATTGATGATTGAAATTGGTAAACTGCCCAACGCAAGAGCCGCTCAAGCACTGGTTGATTATCTCAAAGGCAAACAAATATTATGCGAAATACACCCATCCGAGGAAGGGGTGATTTTAGTACTGCTTCAAGAAGAGCACTTATCACGTGTCCGTCAAGAATATCATGACTTCATTAGCAACCCCTATCAAAGTAAATATCTAGAAGCCTCTTGGAAAAACGGCGACAGCTATACTCAAATTGATTATGGTTCACCGGGATTACATTTACTGAGCCAATTTATGACAGGCGCTGGGCCATTAACCCTTACGGTTATAGTGTTATGTATTGCCATTTTTGCCGCAATGAACCTTGGGTTTTCTAATCCCATTTTTGAGCATTTATCTTTTTTTGGTGCAACCTCTAATACGTCATTTCTTGAGTTTTGGCGACTATTCACTCCGAGCTTACTTCACTTTTCTGCATTACATATCATTTTCAATTTAATATGGTGGTGGTATTTAGGTGGGAAAATTGAAACCAAAATAGGCTTTACACCATTATTCATTTTATTAGTTGTGGCAGGAACGCTCCCCAACATCTTGCAATATGCCATCGCAGGCCCCTATTTTGGAGGCCTGTCTGGAGTGGTGTATGCCCTACTTGGGTATACTTGGTTAATGGGACTAAAAAAACCACAGGCAGGAATTGGCATTCCTCCTTCTTACATGATCTTCATGCTGATATGGCTAGCATTAGGTTTTACGAATATCTTTGGTTTTTCTGTTGCAAATGGTGCTCATATTGGCGGGCTAGTCATTGGCTTACTTCAAGCCAGCATTGATAGTCGAAGATAACAATCATCCCCAATAAGCTTGGGGATGATATACCCGTGATAATGCCATTTTATGTTGTTTCACCACACATCTTTGCCACTTGTTTGATCAAAGCCGCAATACTTGAATGCACCTGAGAAATATTTTCAGCAAGCATGTAAGCGGGTGTGCTAGCAATGTTATTTACTTCATCAACAACCACCTCGTCAACAGCCGCCTTCTGATGTTGTCCACCCATTTGATTAAAGGCTGTGGCTGTTTCAACATCAGCGCCAATTGTTCCAATTGCATTTTCCCCAAAAATTTTCGGGATCATCACAGGTGAAATACACATGAAACCAATCGGTTTTCTATTTTCAGAAAAATGACAAATAAAATCTTTAACCTGAGGTGCTATTTCATGCTTAGCGCCATTTATGGCAAAATCACACAAGTTCTTAGCCGCACCAAAGCCTCCGGGGATCACTAAGGCATCAAATTCATCAATATTCAATTTATCACAAGCCAATATATTGCCTCGTGCAATTCTGGCCGACTCGGCTAAAACTCGTCGCTCTGCATTATCGTCAACTTCACCGGTCAAGTGATCCACAACGTGCATTTGCATAATATCAGGAGCAAAACACTGATATTTTATCCCCCAACGCTCCAGCTCTAACATGGTCAAAACTGATTCATGAATTTCACTGCCATCATACACACCACAGCCACTCAACAGAATCGCTATTTTTGTCATTAAAAATCTCTCCTATATGTCATTTTGTTTTAAAAGAAGCAAAATAAAATGCTTGATCTGGTTATTTTTCATGCTAAATTAGAACACCTACTCTCTATTTGATTAATAAACAATCTAATGGCGACTTTAACAACAAAAAATAATAAAAAAATCCACAAATATTGATTTTTTAATCTACACTATGAATTAGCTTAAAAACAAATCATTAAACTAATATTTTCATATACTTAATTTAAATGTAGTATTCGTTTTGTCTTTGGTCGTACGGTTATTCCATTTTTAACTAACAGACTTATCCACAAGGGTAGTCTGAATTGATCATGGCTGAAACTAGCCTTCTATGGCATGCTATCACTCTTTTCGCTCCCCAATTGATACTAAAATATTATGCCCGATCTCACAGAAAATCCTTTAGTGCTTGTTGATGGCTCTTCTTACCTTTATAGAGCTTATTATGCACCGCCACATCTTACCAACTCAAAAGGCGAAGCCACTGGGGCAGTCTACGGCGTGATTAATATGCTTCGCAGTTTATTAAAACAATATCAACCTACACAAATGGCCGTCATTTTTGATGCAAAAGGTAGCACCTTCAGAAATGAAATGTATGCTGAATACAAAGCACAACGTCCACCCATGCCCGATGATTTACGTTCACAGATTGAACCACTTCATCGTATTATCAAAGCACTCGGCCTGCCACTTATCAGTATTCCAGGAGTCGAAGCCGATGATGTTATTGGTACGCTTTCAACACAAGCCAGTTTAGCAGGCCGCTCAGTGCTTATTAGCACGGGAGACAAAGACATGGCTCAACTAGTCAATAAAAAAGTCACCCTGATTAATACTATGACTGATACCATCATGGGGATAGATGAAGTCACTGAAAAATTTGGTGTTGGTCCAGAATTAATCATTGACTTATTAGCCTTACAAGGTGACAAAGCAGACAATATTCCAGGTCTTCCCGGCGTTGGCGAAAAAACAGCACTTGCCATGCTTCAAGGCATTGGTGGAATAGAAGACATTATCAATCAGGCAGATAAAATCCCTGCATTAGGATTTCGTGGCTCAAAGACCATGCCAGCCAAACTGGCAGAACATGGTGATATGCTCAAACTTTCCTATAAACTAGCAACCATCAAACTCGATGTTGAATTAGATAAAACTTGGCAACAGCTTGACGTTCAACCCGTAGATCAAGATGCACTCATTCAATGTTACAGTGAAATGGAATTTAAACGTTGGTTAGCTGAGGTATTAAATAAAGAAAACGGCTCAAACAAATCAATTCCAAACAATAGCACTGATCCTGCAACCCAGATTCAAGTTGAATATAAAACCATTTTAACAGAGGAAGTACTGGATCACTGGCTTGAAAAGCTCACTGAAGCTCAACTCATTGCCATTGATACTGAAACAAGCAGTTTAAACTATATGGAAGCTAAATTAGTTGGCCTATCCTTTTCTATAGAAGTCGGTAAAGCCGCCTATTTACCTTTATGTCACGATTATCTTGATGCACCCGAACAATTGGACTTTGAAGTCACACTCAAAAAACTTAAGCCTATTTTAGAAAACCCCAACATACATAAAGTGGGTCAAAACCTCAAATATGATATGAGTGTACTGGCCAATCATAATGTTACATTGTCCGGTATTCAGTTCGATACTATGTTAGAGTCTTATGTCTTCAACTCTGTTGTGTCTAAACATAACATGGACGACTTAGCCCTTAAATATTTAAGCCACAAAAATATAAAGTTTGAAGATGTGGCAGGTAAAGGCGCTAAACAACTCACTTTTAATCAAATACCTCTTGAAACTGCTGCCCCTTATGCTGCAGAAGATGCAGATATCACCTTAAGGTTACATCAAACCTTATGGTCGAAATTAAGCTCTGAAAAAGAATTGACCTCCGTTTTTAACAATATAGAATTACCTTTAGTCAGTATTCTTTCACGCATAGAGCGCCATGGCGTTCTCATTGATAGCATGCTACTTAGCCAGCAAAGCACTGAGCTTGCTCAAAAAATAGATGATTTAGAGCAAAAAGCCTATGCTATTGCCGAAGAGCCTTTTAATTTAAGTTCTCCCAAACAATTACAAACATTGTTCTTTGAAAAGCTGGGTTACCCTATTATCAAAAAAACCCCTAAAGGTGCCCCCTCGACAGCAGAAGAAGTATTAGTCGAATTATCCCTAGATTATCCCTTACCCAAAATTATTTTAGAGCATCGCAGTCTTTCAAAATTAAAAAGTACCTACACAGATAAACTGCCTTTGATGGTCAATCCACAAACAGGCAGAGTTCACACTAGCTATCATCAGGCTAATGCTGCCACTGGACGTTTATCCTCTAGCGAGCCAAACCTACAAAATATTCCCATCAGAACCGAAGAGGGTCGCAAAATACGTCATGCATTTATCGCCCCTAAAGGTAAGAAAATTCTCGCTGCCGATTATTCTCAAATTGAGCTCAGGATCATGGCTCACTTATCCCAAGATCAAGGCCTCTTGACTGCATTTGCGGAAGGTAAAGATATCCACAAAGCAACAGCAGCGGAAGTTTTTGATGTCGACTTTGATGAAGTCACCTCTGATCAACGCCGCAGAGCTAAAGCCGTTAATTTTGGCCTCATCTACGGCATGTCAGCCTTTGGTTTAGCCAAACAACTTGATATTCCACGAAATGAAGCTCAAAGCTATATTGATACTTATTTTAAACGTTATCCAGGCGTATTAACCTATATGGAAGAAACCCGCGCAATTGCTGCTGAACACGGCTATGTTTCGACCTTATTTGGAAGAAGGCTCTATTTACCTGCCATTAAAGACAGAAATGCCATGCGGCGCCAAGCCGCAGAAAGAGCGGCCATTAACGCTCCTATGCAAGGCACAGCGGCTGATATCATTAAAAAAGCCATGATATCAGTCGATCAGTGGATCACCGATGAGGCACAAGGTGAAATCGCTCTGATCATGCAAGTACATGATGAGCTTGTTTTTGAAGTTGACGCAGATAAAGCAGAGGTTTTCCAAGAAAAAATCTGTGATTTAATGGCCAAAGCTGCCGATTTAGATGTTGAATTATTAGCCGAGTCAGGTATAGGTGATAATTGGGAAGAGGCTCACTAATACTCAAATCTTTAATCAGGCATTAGTTTTAGCAAGCTAATGCCTTTTCACCTTTTACACTCTCTTTAACCTCTTCCTCATCAATCAGAATATGAAATAAAAAAAAATTTATGAAACTTTTAGATCAAAAAAAGAATGTTTTTCACTCATTTATAGTGAAGATTAGTTAACAATTGTAGTTTTAAACAAAAAACAGTTTTTCATATTCAGATTAATGGGGTAATATTACACTTGTAGGGTACAGAGGTTAAGATATTCTATCTTTCAAACCTTTTTTATTCGCTAATGATTCGAGCGAATGCCAAATTATGGCGCCCCAGTAACATTATTTACTGGGGCTTTTTTTCGCCCAAAACATTTTTTAGAGTAAAAACTTTAATTATGATCAAAATATCGTTATCATTGGCTTACTGAGCACTATCAACACCTATTGGTAGCACTTAAGTCTTGTTGAATTTAGCTTCTCCCCAAAAGAGCTAATATTTAAGCCGATGGTCAATCCATCGGCTATTTTTTTGCTTGTTAGATTAGAACGAAAAAGCAAAGGCTCCTTGCTAAAAATGGCCTAATAGATCCATAATTCGACTATTCGTCAGCTTCTTGTAACTCATCCATCAACCATTGTGGTTTGCACCATTCATTCAAAATCCCCAGTACCTTAGCTTTTCCTATACCCTTTAGCGAAGAAAAAGGCTCAACTTTCACAGCGTCATCGAAATCTGCTAATGCTTTTCTCACCTCGTTGACTGTTTTCATACGCGCACTTTGCGCTAATTTATCCGCTTTTGTTAGCAAAGCCAGTACAGGAATATTGCTTTCTACTGCCCAAACAATCATCTGCATATCTAAGTCTTTTAATGGATGCCTAATATCCATCAAGACTACAACACCACTTAAACAACTCCGTTCCTGTAAATATTGTCCTAACGCTTGTTGCCACTTTTTCTTTAATGTTAATGGCACTTGGGCAAAGCCATAACCCGGTAAATCCACTAAACGACGATGTTCATCTAATTGAAAAACATTGATAAGCTGTGTTCTACCTGGGGTTTTACTGGTTCTAGCAAGCCCTTTTTGCTCCGTTAACAGATTAAGAGCACTAGACTTTCCCGCATTTGAACGACCAGCAAAAGCAATTTCAACACCCACATCACCCGGTAAATGTTCATCAAGGTGTGCAATATCAGGCGCACTAATTAAAAACTTCGCTTTTCTAAAATCAATACGAGATCCTGACACAATTTACTCCAAAAAAATTTTCAAATTATTGTTTAAATATCGAAGAATTGCTTACATTTTTACATTTTCGTGTAAAATATTACCCCGATTACATAAAGACTATTTTATCATGCTTACGGGTCATCCCAGTAAGCTCAGGACAAATATTTTAATAAGAAGTTGGAACGCCATGAAAAAGTTAGCAATTGTGCTGTCTGCAGTAGCCACTATCTCTTCTCCTGCCATAGCTGAAGGCAATGCCGAAGCCGGAAAAACGAAAGCCATTGTTTGTTCTGCTTGCCACGGTGTTGACGGCAATAGCATGATAGACATGTACCCAAAAATTGCAGGGCAACATGCCACCTATTTAGAAAAACAATTAACTGATTTTCGAAGTGCAATGAAAACAGGCGGTAAAGAAGGTCGAGTCGATCCCATTATGGGCGGAATGAGCATTAGTTTAAGCGATCAAGATATTAAAGATTTATCCGCTTTTTATGCCAGCCAAACACAACAACCTATTGACGTGAATAATGTGCCAGAACTCGGTGAAACCTTATATAAAGTGGGAGATGCAACTCGCGGGATCCCAGCCTGTATCGCCTGTCACGGTCCTAGCGGTAAAGGGATGGGACTCGCAGGATTCCCAATGATTGGCGGTCAACACGCCAATTATATCAAAATTCAATTAAACAAATTCAAAGATACAAATCGTAACAACGACCTCAATGGCATGATGCAAGCAACATCACAGAAGCTAAACGATACCGATATTGAAGCGTTATCTCAATATATTTCAGACCTTAAGTAAATTTAACAAAAGAAAGTTAAATTTAACAAAAGGCAGCTTGGCTGCCTTTTTCTTTCTTCAATATCTTACCTTAACGTAAACTGAGCAAGATTATTTATTGACATGAATATTAGATTTAGGTTTAATACTCTACATACCGAGACAAACCCAACTGTTAGTAAAAAAATATTTAAAAACAACTTTCAGATGTCGGTATATTACATTTAAGATATAAGAATAAAGAAAGTCGATAATAATAATTATAAATTAAGACCATTCATCCCAGATGAAAAAACTTCGCTTTGAAGTTCTGGTCAAACTCTTACGGTAAAGCACTGGGTAGGCACCCAATTGGCACTTTAGCATTTAACTTTACCTATCAGTCTAACACAAATCATAACCTACACTCTTTATGAGCCGTAAGGATAATAAAAATGGTAACTTGTTATTCTGAATTAAATTTTACTGATATGGATGGTTACTTAGGCGTCATAGATAGGCGAAAAGGATACTGACTGAGCAAGATGCTCATCTATGGAAGCGATAATCAGGATGATAATGGAAAAGTAATAAATGTCAGAGATGACTAATAACAATAAAAAATGCAAGGAAAGCAGGCTCAAAAAAGACGGATACCGACCGGGAAGTTGCATAGCAAGCACGGATACTTGGAATCGAAATTAAGTGTCAATTGACACTCTTTTATAAGGCGACAGCACTTCTGTCGCCTTTTTTTATGGCTTTATACCCGCAATCCTTCAAAATAGCTTTAGTCAAATAAACATTTTTAAGCTATTATTTGCAGCAAATGCTCACATTGTGATGCAAAAAACATCAAGATCTGGTATAAAGCGCGATCTAACTTGGGTTATGGCGCACTTCAATAGGTCAATCTATCACCCAGTCTTTTCAGTTATCGAGATAAAGCTATGTCCCGCAGTAAAAAAACACGTAAAAGCAATCAAAATCCTCCGCAATTAAAAGCAAGAACCAAAAAACAAGAACGTGTTCTTTCGGGAAAAAAGCAAGATTCAGGCAATAAATCCGGTAGTCGGCACAATGAAAGCATAATACAAGCCCATGCCAGCGGTAAGTCCCAAAAGAATAACGATCCTCGTCATGGTAGTAAAAAACCAGTACCACTCGGATTGAAAACCGAAAAACCAACTCCTAAAAAAGTCAAATCACCTAAGCTGAGTGATGAAGATGCATTGTTAAAATTAGAAGAAGATCCTAGATTAAATAGCTTATTGGATATGCTAGAAGAAGGGAAAAATTTAACCGCTGACGATCAAGATTGGCTTAATAAACAATTAACTAAAATTGAAAAACTCATGGACAAACTCGGCATTACTGACGAAGAAGAAATGCCAGCCCCCAAAGCCACATCGACCGATGACGATTTATTTGACCAATTTGAATCTGGTGCCGATTTACTTAGAGAATATCAGCAAAAAGATTAAGTTTAAGTCACGTTATTAAGCAATAGAATATGCCGACATTCAGCATGTCGGCACGCTTATATACTTCCAAAATACATCAGTCGATGTCCATACTTTACACTGAGTGAGAACATTCAATGTACACCGTTTTTATTATCTTAGCTTTACTCATCATTACGGCATTATCCGCCTATGCCATTCACTTATTACTTCAAGTTAAACGGCAAAAACAACAGGCCATACAAGCCAAAAAAGAGCAAGAAATAATAGCAAAAGAGCGATTAAATAAATTACTCGACGATATTCGCTATATTGCGCAAGCCATGCTTGAAGATCGTTGTGAAGTATCGGAAGGTGTTATTAGAATCGCTAAATTATTCGAGATTTTAGGGCTCACAGAGCAAGCCACACCTGACTACCCTTCACTCTTTGAACATTACAATGTAATCAAAGAGCATCCCATTAAAGAGCAAAGAAAGTCATTACCTAAGCAACAACGCATGCAATTAGATTATCTGCGTATGCGATCAGAATCAAAATTAACAGTAGCAATCTTAAATGAGGCTAAACACTTAACTCAATATCAAGGCTAACTCGATATTCTACAGCCAAATAAGACATTAAAGGCCATTTTCATAATCTAGATCAAGATCTGATTGTCGCTATGCAGGCATACTCGACTTACATTTATCGACGTTAAGAGTATGCTTTATGCGCTGGGATCAATCCATGATCGAAAAATACAATCACAGTGGGCCTCGTTATACCTCCTATCCAACAGCGCTTGAATTCAATGACACATTCAATGAATCACATCTACTCAATGCAATAGCCAAAAGCAGCAGTAACAGCTTATCTTTATATATTCATATCCCTTTTTGCGCCAAACTTTGCTACTACTGCGGCTGTAATAAAATCATTACCCGTCACCAGCATAAAGCGGATCAATATTTAGCTTACCTAAAAAATGAAATTATCAAACGCGCCCCTTTATTTTCAAATTATCAAGTCACACAAATACATTTAGGAGGGGGGACACCCACCTTTTTAACCCCAAGCCAAATCGAATCCTTATATGCTTTACTCAGAGAACACTTTAATATTGCCACTAAGGGGGAGTTTTCGATTGAAGTCGATCCACGTGAAATTGAGTTATCCATTCTACATACTCTAAAAAAAGTGGGCTTTAATCGACTATCCATTGGTGTTCAAGATTTTAATAAGAAAGTGCAGCAAGCAGTAAACCGTGAGCAAGATGAAGACTTTATCTTCGATCTGATAAATACAGCAAAGAGAATGGGCTTTATCTCGACCAATGTGGATCTCATTTATGGCCTTCCTCATCAAACCGCTGACAGCTTCTCCAAAACAATAAAAAGAGTGATCGAACTCAATCCTGATAGATTATCCGTATTCAACTACGCCCATTTACCTTCACGATTCGCTGCACAGCGTAAAATATATGATAAGGATCTACCTAGCGCCATTCAAAAACTCACTATGCTAAAGCAAACTATTGAGCAATTAACACAAGCGGGATATCAATATATTGGTATGGATCACTTTGCCAAACCTTCTGATCCGCTTGCTAAGTTACAAAACCAAGGAAAATTACATCGAAATTTTCAAGGCTATACAACCCAAGCAGAGTGTGACTTGCTAGGATTAGGGGTGTCTTCTATTAGCCAAATTGGTCAATGTTATGCGCAGAACCAAAAAGACATCAAACAGTATTATCAAGCTATCGATTCACATGAGCATGCGTTATGGAAAGGTTATGAGTTAAACCAAGATGACATCATTCGACGCCAAGTGATTAAACAACTCATTTGTCATTTTTCTCTTAATATTCAGAATATAGAAAATGAATTTAATATCGATTTTCAAGACTATTTTAAAATCGATTTGACCTTATTACAGCCTTTTATCGATGATAAGCTCATTCAAATATCAACAGAAGCCATTACAGTATTGCCCACAGGACGTTTATTAATTCGTAATATTTGCATGTGTTTTGATATCTATATGCGTCAACAAGCTAGGCAACAGCAATTTTCAAGGGTCATTTAGCTCATTACTTCAAAGCAAAAAACCGGCTCAAGCCGGTTTTCCTTGTTCATCAAAAACTCACATTTCTATTTAGTTTTTAACTGGTATAAGGCGTTACGCTCACTATCAGATAAGAAAGCCATTTCAACACCATTGCGTTGTAATTGAGCCAACTCAGCTGCGCTAAAACCCATTTCTTGATGAACCACTTGATATTCATGTTTAATATCGATAGCACTCACACCAGGATCATCTGTATTTAATCCAACTAATACACCCGAATCCATAAATTTGCGCAATGGATGAACTTGGTAATTCGCCACAGTTGAAGTATGTAAATTACTCGTTGGGCAAGATTCAATGCCTATTTTATTCTTCGCTAAATAATCCATAAGCTTAGCATCTTCAATGGCATTTACACCGTGACCGATACGCGTAGCGCCTAATGATTCTATGGCTTGCCAAATACTCTCAGAGCCCGCGGCTTCACCCGCATGAGCCGTAATCGCTAAACCCGCATCACGTGCTTTTTTAAAATGAGCTGTAAATAAATCGCCAGGAAAACCTAATTCATCACCCGCGATATCCATTGCCACCAAATGCTGTTTCTGCGTCAATAATGCATCTAATTCTTGCTGACAAGCCTCTTGACCATATGAACGTGACATAATACCGATTAAATTCACTTTCACTTGATGCTCTTTCACGCCAGCTTTCACACCATCAATCAGTGCTTCAATTACACCTTCAAGGGGTAATTTATGAGTTAATGCCATATAATAAGGGCTAAAACGCAGTTCGGTATAATCCAACCCCGATAACGCTGCATCGGCAACATTTTCATAGGCAACACGTTTAACAGCGTCCAAATCGGCTAAAACGGCGACCATCCAGTCTAACTTTCTTAAAAAAGCGACTAAATCGTTTTCTTTACCTTGTATTTGCACAAATGGTGCTAATTCGTCCAATGAATTCGCCGGTAAGGCGATATTATGCTGGTGTCCCAAGTCCCAGATTGTCTCCACTCTAACATTACCGTCTAAGTGTCGGTGGAGATCCACCAGTGGAATAGATGTATCGATCATTTTTAACCCCTATGTCTACCACTCAACCAAACGTCTTTTAAATTGGTATTGAGCTGCGCGCAATGATATCACGGCTTACACTCGTGTTTATGGCTTTCTCGAGATCTTTTTAACCAATTAACATTAAAAGTGAAATAAGCGAATATAATTTACATTTGATATTCCGCATAATAGCCGAACAATAAAAATACATTTGAGCAAGTAAGATGCACCGATTATTACTGACAACCCTCTTTATTATCAGTTTAAGTGCTTGTCAATTAAATCCATTACAAACAGATGCTTTTGCTACTATAAATAAGCAAAGCACTGCAAATATCGCACTCAATAAAATTATAGAGCAAGCCTGGTACTTAACCCTGCAAAACGATCCTGAACTCGCCGACGAATTAAGTGGTACCACCACCGGGCAGCTTCCCGATCTTTCCCCTCATTCACTGTTAACACGCAATCAGCAACAGCAAGTTTTACTCGATCAACTGACTCAGATCCCCGACAGTGCACTGTCAAGACCTCAACAAATCAACAAAAAAATCCTTGCCAATCAACTACAAGATGATATCGATCGTTATCATTTTAAAATGCATTACCTGCCTTTAACCCCAGAAGGCGGGTTTCACACCGATATTGCCCGCATTAGCCATCGGCGCTTTACCAAAGTGCAAGACTATCAAAGCTATATTCTACAACTCAAAAAGATCCCCCATTATTTTCAACAACAAACCTTCTGGTTACAACAAGGGCTCAAAGAAGGCATAACCTTACCCCAAATTACGCTCAAAGGATTTGAAAACAGTATCAGCGCCTTTATTGTTCCAATAAATGAAAGCGGATATTTCAAGCCATTTAATACCTTTCCTCAGCATTTCACTGAAGCACAAAAAATCGCGTTCAAGCGAGAAGGAAGGCAACTTATTCAGCAAAATGTGATCCCTGCATATCAAGCCTTTTATCACTTCATGACACAGGAATATATTCCCAAAGCCCGTGTCAACCTTGCTGCCACAGAGCTTCCCAATGGCCAGGCGTTTTACGAAAATAGAGTCCGTTACTATACAACACGTGATATCAGCGCCGATGAAGTACACACCTTAGGATTAAAAGAAGTCAAACGTATTCGCACAGAAATGCAAACCGTTATTGATAATCTTGCTTTTAAAGGCAGCTTTGCTGATTTTTTACATTTTTTGCGTAACGATCCCCAGTTTTATGCCACCAGCGCCGAGCAATTATTAAAAGAAGCGGCTTTCATTGCCAAAAAAGCCGATGCGATATTGCCACAATACTTCACCCAGTTACCTTCAACGCCATATGGTATCGCACCTGTTCCAGCAGAAATCGCTCCCAAATACACAACAGGTCGATATTCAGGTAGCAAGAGTGACAATGAGCCTAGTTATTATTGGGTCAACACTTATGCCCTCAACAAGCGCCCGTTGTATGAGCTGGAAGCATTAACATTACACGAAGCGGTACCCGGTCATCACCTACAGATTTCTCTCAACCAATCATTGACCCAACTCCCTAACTTTCGTCGCTATAGTTATATTTCTGCATTTGGAGAAGGCTGGGGACTGTACGCTGAATACTTAGGATTAGAAGCTGGCTTTTATGAAAACCCTTATAGTAATTTTGGTCGACTGACTTATGAAATGTGGAGAGCCGCTCGACTCGTTGTCGATACAGGAATACATGCAAAAAATTGGAGTCGGCAGCAAGCCATCGATTTTATGGCAAACAATACCGCACTGTCATTGCACAATGTAACCACAGAAATAGACCGCTATATTACTTGGCCAGGTCAAGCGCTGTCGTATAAAATAGGCGAGCTCACCATTAAAAAACTACGCCAACAAGCTGAAAACGCACTGGGCACTCAATTTAATTTACGCCGTTTTCATGATGCCATTCTCGCTAACGGTTCAGTACCAATGACTATATTGGAGCAAAACATACAAGACTTTATTCAAGCAGAGCAACAAAGACAATCACTCTAATATCAATCTTATCACAACCCTGTCTTCCTTAAATAGACAGGGAAAAACTTGTCTTACCACAAAATACCAATCTAACTTATCGCGTCACCGTCCTCCTCACGGCTCAAATAGGCAGGGAAAAACTTGTCTTGCCACAAAATATCAATCTAACTTATCGCGTCACCGTCCTCCTCACAGCTCAAACAGACAGGGAAAAATTGGTCTTGCCACAAAATACCTGAGTCCTTTGTCCTTTCACTGCTCAAGCTTAATAAGCCATTCGAGTTAATTTAATGAATACAAGTCATATAGATATTTGTTACACTGCACCAAGCATACTCAATTACCTTATTCATCATGCCCAGAATTGCGCCTAGCAACCCCGAAGCTGAGCCCAGTGCAGATCATGTGAGAACATTTTCTTCAGCCACCCAAATCAATCGCCAAGAATTACAAACATTTTGGAAGCAAGTGACTCAGTCAAGCTTATTAACTGCTAATAAACTGCATATCGCCTACTGCTTCATCAAAAACCCCGATACCACACAAGCTATCGTGATAAGTAATGGCAGAATCGAATCATATTTAAAATATAAAGAATTGATATTTGATTTATATCAACAAGGATACAGTGTTTATGCCATGGATCATCGAGGACAAGGATTATCCAGTCGTATAACCTTAAATCCACACCAAGGACATATTGATAAGTTTTCGACTTATATTGATGACTTTAGCATCTTCATTGATAAAGTCGTTTTAACTCAACAACATAATGCATTATTTCTACTTGGGCACTCTATGGGCAGTACCATTGGAACGCTTTATATGCAACAAAAGCCCAAAACTTTCAATGCAGCCGCTTTTGTCGCTCCCATGTACGGTATCAAGTTACCCATCAGTCGTCCATTCATTCGTTGGTTAGCGGAAAAATTAGATAACTGCAGCAAAAGACGAGAGCCAAACTATATCTTAGGCGGAAAAGATTATAAAGCGGGACCCTTTAATAAAAATCAGCTCACTTACAGTCAAGAACGATATGAAGCGACTTTACAGTGTTATCAAGAAGCCCCCCAAATACAACTTGGCTCTCCAACTAACCATTGGTTAATTGAAGCGATTGATGCCGCAGAAGAAGCCGTTTTAGCAGCACAAACGCCCCCTGCTCCTTTGTTAATCATTCAAGCAGGAAGAGACACTGTAGTCGATAATCGTTCTCAAAATCGAGCAGCAGGAATATTAACTAAAATCAGTGCTCATTCACCGAGTCGACAAAGCCAGCTCATTTCCATTCCTGATGCAAAGCATGAGGTGTTAATGGAAAAAGACACCCCAAGAAACTTGGCCCTCAATAGTATCCTAGATTTTTTTGAACAACATACTCCATAGAATGACTCTATTACCTCTAAAGCAGCAAAGGCTTATCTAGCCAGCGCTTAAACTTAACAACAAATTTTCAGCCGATATTATATAAATAGCTTTCATCGGTGCAGCAGTCACCTTACTGCTCACCCCCTTGATGAAATATTGTATAAGGAATATTGATCAACAAAAACAAGAATAAACAGTCAATCAATTCGCTATGTCACTGCTTATTCATACGTAGCGAATAATGTACCATTCATTCATCTCATTAGCCCCGTCGTTATTTTTACTGTTAAATCCAACAAAAATTACACAACACAAAAATAAACGCATTTCACGACATAATTTAACATTTATGTCGCTTTAGTCTATTGCAAGCATGCTCAAATACAGGTTAAAAACAAGTCATCAATCACGCCATTATCACCAAATATCCATGGCAACAAAGATGACACAAAGGGAAATACTGAAACATAAATAGAGGATCTCAAATGCAGGATGAATTTTACCTACCTTTTAATGCCACTGAGCTCATTATTATTTCATCTTGTATGACAAGCATTATCGTAAGTTTAGGGCTGCTTATCCTTTATCACATTTCTTTAAGCAATAAATTGAACAAACGAGTTCGGTTCATTATGACAAAGTGCCTGAATAATCGAGCCAACATCAGCGCCTATCAACAATATCAACAGCTACATGACCTCTACCTTGACTCGATGAATATACAAATTTTAACAAGAAATATTGATTATATTCATGTCATTAAGATCTACGCCCAATATCAACACATTTATAAGCAAGCTTATCCTTTTATGGAAAAAGATGACTCACTGCGTATTCAAGAAAAACAACATCAAGGGGCCAAATACCTTGCTCAATTAGCTTATCGGCGCTCCAATGGATTAATCATCACTCAAGAACACGTTAACGAAATAAAAAAATTAAAAATAATGTTTATTCAAGAAACCCAATACGCTATCGCCAAAAACTTAGATTTACTTAGCGTCTATGCAAACACGCATCAATCCGGCTCATTGCTTCAATCTCGTCTAAAATAATAGGTAACAAGGCTATTAATACTTCTTTTTCACAACTATAAGGGAGCAAAAGCCTTTCAATCATGGTCTAACGCTCAAGGATGATGCTCATGCCAACTTGCCACCATTGCCAAAAACATTATCATGCCTCATTAAATCTATGCCCTCATTGCCTTTCTCCCAGAACTCAACAAACCAGTCAAACGCTCCCTCCAAATAAGACAATGACACCTGCACTTGCCTTAGCCATTTTTCTATTTCCTGTTATTTTTTCTTGGTTCACACTGCAAAAAGGGTATAGCGATTTAAGTAAAACACTCGCTATGAGTTGGCTAGGTGTGCTTCTATTCTCATTACTATTGAATCTCGCCGTTGTCAATGCCGCCATCAAGCCTACTACCTCCTCTATGCAGCAATATCACTCCCACATATTGACACAAAACAAACCGACAAAAGATCACTCTTCGATACAAAAGCAACTTAAGAATTCATAGGCTTCCTTTCAAAGCTCATTCAAATTAGCTTCAAGAAACGGAGAATAAAGAATGGCTGATAGACTCACAGGGCAACCTTTTACGACACGTTCTGAGATTATTGCCCAGCACGGCATGGCCGCTACATCTCAGCCTTTAGCAACACAAGTTGCAATCGACATACTAAAACAAGGCGGGAATGCTATTGATGCGGCCATTGCCGCCAATGCATTGCTTGGGCTGGTTGAACCCACAGGAAGTGGGATCGGTGGAGACTTATTTGCCATTATCTGGGATGCACAATCACAACAACTTTTCGGACTCAATGGCTCAGGACGCTCACCCATATCATTACCTTTAAACTATTTTTCGCAGCAGAAATTAACCGCTATTCCCGCTTTTGGCCCTCTAAGTGTCTCCACACCAGGCACGGTTGATGCTTGGTACGAAATGCACCAAAAATTTGGCTCACTTTCCATGGCCACACTATTTCAGCCAACCATTGATTATGCTGAGCAGGGGTTTCCAATGACTGAAACCATCAGCATTGAAATGGCACTAAGCGCCAAACATTTACAAGGCTTTCCAAATTTTGCCCAAACCTATATGCCTAACGGCATGACCCCCACTAAAGGAACGCTTTTTAAAAATCCACATTTGGCGAATACTCTAAAACACATTGCAAAGTATGGCAGAAATGGCTTCTACAAAGGGGATATTGCCAAGACGATTTCTCGCTATATGAAAGACAATGGAGGCTTTTTAAATGAAGAGGATCTCAGTCAACACAAATCAGAATGGGTGACGCCGATTTCCACGCACTATCGCGGCTTTGATGTATGGGAACTCCCACCAAACGGGCAAGGGATTGCTGTACTGCAAATACTTAACATGCTTGAACAACATGATATCTCACGCATGGGGTTTGGCAGTGAAGCACTCATTCACACTGTCATTGAAACCATAAAACTCGTCTATGAAGACAGAGCAAAATTCTATTGCGATCCTGACTTTAATCACATTCCCATCAAGACGCTGCTGTCTAAAGATTATGCTCAAAAGCGCAATGCTCTCATCCATTATAAAGCAAACCTGCAAGTGGGATCAGGCATGAGTGGATCACATCATATTGGACAAAATTTAAGTGCATTAAATCATGGAGATACTGTCTATCTTACCACCGCCGACAAACAAGGCAATATGGTATCCTTAATTCAGAGTAACTACCGAGGTATGGGCTCAGGCATGACCCCAACAAACTTAGGTTTTGTGCTGCAAAATAGAGGACAGCTGTTTAGCCTACACCCACAAGATCATAATGTGTACCAACCTAATAAACGGCCATTTAACACCATTATTCCCGCTTTTGTGACTCAAAACGACAAACCTTGGCTTAGCTTTGGTGTGATGGGCGGTCCCGTTCAACCACAAATGCAAGTTCAAATTCTTATGAATCTCATTGATTTTAAAATGAACTTACAAGAAGCAGGTGATGCTCCTCGCTTCTTACATGCTGGCACAAGTCAACCGACTGGTAAGAAAATGACACAAGGAGGCTACATTAGTTTAGAAAGCGGATTCAGTGCCAGTGTCATGCAAGGTTTAATTGACAGGGGACATGACATACAAGATTTGAGCGGTGAATTTGGCGGTTATCAAGCCATCGCATGGAATGATAAAAAACAGGTCTATTTTGGTGCTTCTGAAAGCCGCAAAGACGGCCAAGCTTCAGGATATTAAATTCAACAAGAGGATTTATGAATTACTTATCATTAGCAAAACACATAGCCACCGATGTAAAAGCCGCGCTACTCAAAGATTTAAAACATAAACAAGGTTTCTCTGTTCACGCTCAAAATGAAGCCGATACTAAATCAACACATCATGCCGACAACATTGCTTTTAATATCATCAAGCAACGCCTAGAATCTTATCCTTGCCAAATATTCATGGAGGGATTTCAATTCCCCAAAAAAGATAATCCAGATTTTATTATTTATATTGATCCCCTTGATGGCTCACTGAATTGGGACAGAGGGATCGGCGATCCTTGTATTGCATTAGCCATCAGCGAACATTTAGATAATCCCACCTTTGACCATTTATGTTTCGCTTATGTAGAAGGCTTTCATTCTGGCGATTATTACTTTACTGAAAATAAAAAAAGCTATTTTTATTCATCATTATTAGAAAGTACTCAAGTCATCCAATGTGAGGGAAAAACTCAACTTTCTGCGGCCTGCGGTTATCTCAGACTCGGCTATTCCAAAGCTGAAGAACAGCTATTATTTAGCTATCCGATATTTCTACAATGCCGTGATATTCGCGCCATAGAAAATAGTAATATGGAATTGTGCGAACTGGCTCGAAATGCCGCTGATTTCATGATTGAAGCACGAAAAGTATCTGATTTATATAATCTACTCGCCTACCCTATTCTAAAGTATGCAGGCGGCCACATAGTCAACAAAATGAGTGAAAGCCTCTGCCATCAAGTCATTCAACCTGATGGTATATACGATTTTATTGCCGCTACTAACGCATTATTACTTAAAGATATACTCACATCCATCAATCATTTTAAGCAAAAAAAAGAGCATAAAACTTCACTAAGTATATTTACGCTCTTATAAAACAGTGAACATTCACTGATATACGATTTAAAATAAAATACTATTCATTAAAATGAATCCCTTGGCACTCGTACCCAACCTTCCATCAGCACACGCGCACTGCGGCTCATAATGGCTTTCGTCACTTGCCATTGCCCATCGACTTCACTTGCCTGCGCCCCAACTTTAAGGGTGCCGGAAGGGTGACCAAAACAAACATTGCTCGCTGCATTATTCCGCTTGTCACCACCCGCTGCTTGATACACTAAAGTGCCAGGTATTGCAGCTGCCGCACCAATCGCCACAGCTGCCGTACCCATCATGGCATGATGTAGTTTTCCCATAGACAAGGCACGGACGTTCAAATCAATCATATCTTTAGTGATTGATTTACCGCTGGATGAAACATAGTCTTTCGCTTCACTCACCATCGCCACTTTCGGAGTATGGGCTCGTAAAGCGGCGTCATCAACATGAGAAATAAGCCCCATTTTAACCGCACCATAAGCACGAATTGTTTCAAACATAGCCAAGGCTTGAGGTGAGCCATTAATGGCCTCCTGAAGCTCAATGCCTTGATAACCAATGTCTTTCGCCTTGATGAAAACCGTTGGAATACCCGCATTAATTAACGTAGCCTTAAGCTGTCCGCTGGCCACAATATGTTGCGGTACACTGAGTTCATCGACAAGATTCCCCGTCGGAAACATGGCCCCTTCATCATCGGCCGGTGACATAAATTCAACCATCACTTCGGCTGCCGGAAACGTAACACCATCGAGCTCAAAATCGCCAATTTCTTGAACGTCACCGTTACTCATAGGCACATGAGCAATAATAGTTTTACCGATATTTTTCTGCCAAATACGCACCACAGCAATGCCGTTATCGGGCACGTGCGTTTTATCGACTAAGCCAGAATGAATAGCAAACGCGCCGACAGCCGCCGATAAATTGCCACAATTGCCACTCCAATCCACAAAAGGCTTATCAATTGCCACTTGGCCAAACAAGTAATCCACATCGTGATCCGCCTGAAAACTTTTAGATAAAATAACTATTTTGCTGGTGCTCGATGTGGCCCCGCCCATACCATCAGTTTGTTTGCCGTAAGGATCTGGACTACCTATTACTCGTAATAAAAAAGCATCTCTTTCGAGGCCAGCCACTTGCGCCGCAGCAGGTAAATCCTCGAGATTAAAAAACACACCTTTACTGGTACCACCACGCATATAAGTCGCTGGAACTCTTATTTGAGGCGCAAAAACATGAGAAATTTTCATTATGCCGCTCCTTTTTCTAAGAAATCCTGCGCAAAACGTTGCAGTACACCACCCGCCTCATAAATAGACACTTCTTCTGCGGTATCGAGTCTGCAAGTAACAGGGACGTCGACGCGCTCACCCGTTTTACGATGAATAATCAAGGTTAAATCGGCACCCGGCCTACGATCGCCAACAACATCATAAGTTTCAGTGCCATCTATTGCATAGGTATGACGATTGTCGCCCTGCATAAATTCAAGGGGCAGCACTCCCATTCCCACTAAATTAGTGCGATGAATGCGCTCAAAGCCTTCAGCAACAATCACTTCAACCCCAGCCAAACGCACTCCTTTCGCTGCCCAGTCTCGTGATGAGCCTTGACCATAATCCGCACCGGCGATAATAATTAAAGGTTGTTTACGCTCCATGTAAGTCTCAATGGCTTCCCACATGCGAGACTCCACCCCTTCAGGTTCGATGCGAGTCAAAGAGCCTTGCTTAACTTCCACTTGCCCCTCTTTGCCAATTTGCGTCACCATTTCATTAAACAGCTTGGGATTAGCAAAAGTAGCCCTCTGCGCCGTTAAATGATCGCCTCTATGGGTGGCGTAAGAATTAAAATCGGCTTCTGGCAGTCCCATTTTATGTAAATAAGCGCCCGCGGCACTGTCAAGCATAATGGCATTAGAAGGGGATAAATGATCTGTAGTGATATTATCGCCCAATACGGCCAAGGGCCGCATGCCTTTCATGGTACGCTCACCCGCTAACGCCCCTTCCCAATAAGGGGGACGGCGAATATAGGTACTTTGAGGTCGCCAATCATACTGAGGATCATTATCTTTACCGTATTCGACCTTAATGTCGAACATAGGCTCGTACACTTGACGAAATTGTTCAGGCTTAACACTGGCATTGACCACAGCATCGATTTCTTCATCGCTGGGCCAAATATCTTTTAGTCTAACATCTTGACCTTCACGATCTTGGCCCAATACATCTTGCTCAATATCAAAACGTATGGTTCCCGCAATCGCATAGGCCACGACTAATGGCGGTGAAGCTAAAAAGGCTTGCTTAGCATAAGGGTGGATACGACCATCAAAATTGCGATTACCTGACAATACCGCCGTGGCATAGAGATCTCGGTCGATCACTTCTTGTTGAATAAGCGGATCAAGCGCTCCACTCATGCCATTACAGGTAGTGCAGGCAAAGCCCACAATCCCAAATCCAAGTTGCTCCAGCTCAGGTAATAACTTGGCTTCTTCAAGGTATAATTGCACCGCTTTTGAACCCGGTGCAAGGGAGGTTTTCACCCAAGGCTTACGCATTAAGCCTTTAGCATTGGCATTACGAGCCAATAAACCTGCCGCAATCACATTACGTGGATTAGAAGTATTCGTACAGCTGGTAATCGCGGCAATGATGCAAGCACCATCGGGCATTAAGCCCGCTTCCTTTTCCACTGTGCCACTAATGCCTTTGACGGCTAAATCCCTTGTGGATACACGGCGATGAGGGTTCGATGGCCCTGCAATATTACGGCCCACCGACGATAAATCAAATTTCAGCACCCGCTCATATTCCACCTCTTTTAAACTGTCACTCCACAATCCACTTTGCTTAGCGTAAGTTTCGACTAACTTAACTTGCTCTTCACTTCGTCCTGTCAGTTTTAAATAATCTATGGTTTTCTCATCGATATAAAACATGGCTGCTGTGGCGCCAAATTCAGGCGTCATGTTTGAAATCGTCGCGCGATCGCCTAATGTCAATGCGCGAGCCCCTTCGCCAAAAAACTCTAAATAAGTCGATACGACTTTTTCATTGCGAAGAAATTCAGTAATGGCCAGCACAATATCTGTCGCTGTTATGCCACTTTGGCGCTGCCCGACCAACTCCACACCAACAATATTGGGTAAACGCATGTAAGATGGACGACCCAACATGACACTTTCTGCTTCTAATCCTCCCACACCAATGGCTATCACACCTAAGGCATCCACATGAGGAGTATGACTATCTGTGCCCACCAGAGTATCAGGGAATGCGACGCCATCGCGGGATTGCACCACAGGGGACATTTTCTCTAAGTTAATTTGATGCATGATCCCATTACCCGGCTGGATCACATCGATATTTTTAAAGGCGGTTTTAGTCCAATTAATAAAATGAAATCTGTCTTCATTTCGCCTATCTTCAATGGCGCGGTTTTTTTCAAATGCATCGGTATCAAACCCCGCATGCTCAACAGCTAAAGAATGATCCACAATTAACTGTGTCGGCACCACAGGATTGACTTTTGAAGGATCCCCCCCTTTATCGGCAATGGCATCCCTAAGGCCTGCCAAATCCACTAAGGCCGTTTGGCCCAAAATATCATGGCACACCACGCGAGCCGGATACCAAGGAAAGTCTAAGTCTCGTTTACGCTCAATGATCTGGCTTAAACAGGCCGTTAATGTTTCAGGAGGACAACGGCGAACCAGATTCTCGGCGTAAACACGTGAACTATAAGGGAGTTTTTTATAAGCTCCCGGACTGATAGCATCAACAGCGGCTTGGGTATCAAAATAATCGACAGAAGTGCCCGGTAATGGTTTGCGATAAAGGGTATTCATAACTTAATTCCATGTACATCGCTACATTACCCGCTTTATTCCATTAACAGATCCTGATAATAAATCCTGTTAACGAAACAAGTTATACGGATAATCTAGTTATAAAACTCACACTAAAAATGATTTTAATGTCATTAACACAATAAAAAAGGCAGCCAATGCTGCCCTCATCGTCACGATTCATCTTTCGCTGATCGGCATGACTTTACGTGGCGCTTCACCGATATAATCGGCGCTAGGTCTGATAATACGGTTGTTTGAACGTTGCTCCATCACATGTGATGCCCAGCCCGTTAAACGTGAGCACACAAAAATAGGCGTAAAGAGCTTAGTCGGAATGCCCATAAAGTGATAAGCAGATGCATGGAAAAAATCAGCATTACAAAAGAGCTGTTTGCTGTCCCACATGAATTCTTCGCAAGCGACAGAAATGTCATACAGTGAGCTGTCACCAAACTCTTTTGCCAGTTTTTCAGACCAAGACTTGATGATCACATTGCGAGGATCTGACGTACGGTAAATCGCATGGCCAAAACCCATGATTTTTTCTTTACGCTCAAGCATGCCTGCCATTTGTATCTTGGCATCTTCAGGTGATTTAAAGGCCTGGATCATATCCATGGCCGCTTCATTAGCGCCGCCATGAAGTGGACCACGCAAAGTGCCAATAGCGCCTGTAATGCAAGAGAACATGTCAGACAAGGTCGATGCACAAACACGAGCGGTAAAAGTCGATGCGTTAAATTCGTGCTCTGCATATAAAATGAGTGACACATCCATGACGCGGCGATGCTGCGCTGATGGCGCCTTACCTTTTAATAAATGTAAAAAATGCCCTGCTAACGACTCTTCATTAGTAACGCAATCAATCTCAACATTGTCATGAGAAAAGCGATACCAATAGCACATGATAGCGGGAAAGGCCGCCAACAAACGGTTCGCCGCTTGCTTTTGTGCATTAAAATCCAATTCAGGCTCTAAGTTACCTAAAAAAGAGCACCCGGTTCGCATCACATCCATAGGATGAGAATCAGCTGGAATACCTTTTAGCACTTCCTTTAAGGCTTGAGGAAGATCCCGTAATGAAAACAATTCAGCTTTATAGGCATCTAACTGAGATTCATTCGGTAACTCACCATTAAACAGTAAATATGCCACTTCTTCAAAAGTAGCATTATCAGCAAGATCTGAAATATCGTAACCTCGATAAGTCAGACCTGAGCCTGACTTACCCACTGTACATAACGCCGTTTCACCTGCACTTTGACCACGAAGGCCTGCGCCCGCTAATTTCTTATCTACCATCACTAAATTCCTTTCATTGGTATGCTGTAACTCATTCTTGGATACTGATAGCTTCCACTCAGTAAATCGCCCTTCAATAAGGGAGATCTAGCTTATTAGAGATTTTTCCCTTCGGCAAACAAATTGTCTAGTTTTTGCTCATAATCGTGATAACCCAAATAATCATAGAGCTCCATTCGCGTTTGCATAGAGTCCACCACAGCGTTTTGATCGCCATCGGCTAATATAGCCCCGTACACTTGCTCTGCAGCCTTGTTCATGGCTCTAAAAGCACTGAGTGGATAAAGCACTATGGATGCGCCCCATTCCCCTAGTTGCGCTTTATTCCAAAGCTCAGTCTGTCCAAATTCCGTAATATTGGCCAAAATAGGCACGCTTAATGCTTCTGAAAACGCACGGTAATGGGCCTCAGTTTTCACCGCCTCGGCAAAAATACCGTCTGCGCCCGCCGCCACATAAGCCTTGGCACGTTCTATTGCCGCTTCTAACCCTTCTTGTGCAAAGGAATCCGTACGGGCCATAATGAAAAAATCAGGATCAGTGCGTGCATCGACGGCGGCTTTAATGCGATCAACCATTTCTTCAGTAGACACTATTTCTTTATTCGGCCTGTGCCCACAACGCTTTTGAGCGACTTGATCTTCCATATGCACAGCAGCAGCGCCTGCTTTTTCCATATCGCGTATGGTTTTAGCAATATTAAACGCGCCGCCCCAACCCGTATCAATATCAACGAGCAAAGGTAAATCACAGGCAGAGGTAATACGCTGTACATCAACAAGCACATCATTGAGTGACGTCATACCTAGATCAGGTAAACCATAAGAAGCATTGGCCACACCACCACCAGACAAGTAAATGGCTTGATGTCCAATTTTTTTCGCCATTATAGCCGAATAGGCATTAATGGTTCCCACCACTTGTAAAGGATGATTGTCTGCTAATGCTTGACGAAACTTCTTACCTGCACTCATCTTTTCTCTCCCTGCTGTGTTTCAAGCTTGCTCTGTATATTGTTTTTTGAATATAAAATATGTCGTCTCATCAGCATTTCAGCCAATTCTTCGTCTCGATTGGCAATGGCTTGCACTATATGTTTATGTTCCTCAAATGCCCTTGTTACTCTCGGGCCACTCATGCCCAGCTGCACACGATACATACGCACTAAGTGATAAATACCATTTAACAATAAGGTTATGAGATGATGGTTTTTACTGCCTAAGATGATCCGATAATGAAAATCCACATCACCGGCTTCTTGATAATAAGACTCGCTCAAACGGACTTCATCAAAGTGGGTTTTCAATAATCTATTAAGATCAGCAATTTCTTCATCAGACATATTTCTGGCCGCCAAACGCGCCGCCATGCCCTCTAGAGACTCACGAACTTGATACAACTCAATCAAGCCTTCTTTCGTTAAACTCACGACGCGCGCGCCCACATTGGCTTTTCGTTCGACTAAATGACACGAGGCTAAGCGATTAATGGCTTCACGAACAAGCGCACGACTCACCTCATATTTTGTCGACAATTCAGCTTCACTTAATTTAGCACCAGATGCGATAACACCTTCTACAATATCAGTTCTTAACTGAAAAAAGGTTTTATCTGCTGAAGTAATAGCTTGTTCTTCGGTATGTTCAAACAAAAATGCCATGGTGAATAGACAAGGTAAAAATACAATAATTGTCGACAATGTAGGCTTTTTATCAACCTAAGTCAAGTTAAAGCCTATATATTGTCGACAGCTTATCGATATCAATAATATTTCATGGGATATAAAAAACATTTATCTGCATTTAAGGAAAATGTTTTTATTAATAAGTCATAATCTTAGCTAGATAAAGTAAATACATCTGTATTACCTTAAAATACAAAGAATATAAGTAATCATCTAATTGCATTACCTTTCCTGTGAGTCTTCTATGCTTAAAGAATATATTTTGTTTGTGGCTTTAGGGTTACTATTCCAACTCGCCTCAATAGTAAAACCCTTTAGAGAACAAGTAAAAAATGGAGAAAAAACATTAGACTTAATGGGATGTATTTATGTTTATCTTATTAATACTGGCTTCTTTATGCTAATGGCCAGTCCCATTTTATGGGTATCAGAGCTCCCCTTCATGCAAGCTTGGTATCAGTATACCACTCCGTTATCCACAGGTACGTTACTCGTGATCCATCTACTACTGATTGATTTATTGGCTTACTGGGCGCATAGGATCATGCATCAACAATGGTTATGGCACATACATGCTTTTCATCACTCACAAAAACATATTTGGTGGCTAGGTGGAATGCGGGCTTCACCAATGCATGTAATGATGATGGGATTACCTCTCCTTATCACCGTTATTTTATTCCCCGCGCAATTTGACTCTTGGACAAGTCTAGTCATTCTTATTTTATTTCTAGCTAATCAGCATTGGCTGCATAGCAATGTGACTTTTCCATTTGAAAGTAAATTGGTATATATACTGGTTACACCTCAGATGCATTTTGTGCACCATAGCAAAAAACGGCACTTTTCAGATTCAAATTATGGATTTATGTTTTCTTTTTGGGATCGATTATTTGGCACATACACTGATTATACTCAACAACCAAAAGAGGATGTTTTGGGATTAAATTATACTAATTCAACGCTCAGGTTAATGCTCGGCATAGGGCCTAAAAAAAGGATCAAACATCAATAAATCCCCCTGTAAAAGGAGTCAATAAAATCGACACTTAAAGAGCGACATCATGATCCATAATAAATGCCATTATTTTTGTGCTCAATGACCCACCATCACTTATACCATGCAATGGCGAAATTCCCATGGATGAAAAGTCGGTGGTAAAGTGTTTGCCATTGGCAAAATATTTTCCATCGCTAATGTTGGAAAAACAATCAACCCACATAGACCTTTAACATATTTGAGACTCACAAAACTAAAACAACAAGAACAGGGTTTATATCATAAAGCTTAACTCAAAAGAGGGAATCAAAAGAAAAAATCAGAAGCAATAAATCAGCTATAATCTCATCATGTGCAATAACATATTTAATTGATAATGACTCTTGTCCATCAACACACACACTCCAAAACATTGTCTCCTCCAATTGTCCTATTGGCATTATTGATCACAATGTTAATAGCAGGATTAACTCTCCCCATTTCAGCTGCAAACACTCAACCGACTACCACTCAACCTACTACCACTCAACCCATAACCACTCAACCCATGACCACTCAACCCACGACCACTCAACCCACGACCACTCAAGCCATGACCACTCAACCCACGACCACTCAACCGACTACCACTCAATCCACAGCCACTCAAGCCACGACCACTCAAGCAGATAAACATATGCTCACTACGACTTTTGGCAAGCCCACCTATTTGCAAACCTTACATTATCGAAAAATGTATGATAAAAAGCCCTTTCCCGATGCTAAAATCTTTTACTACGATAACGGCGTTTACAAAATTCTCTCCCAAGGGGAAGATCATTACGGTTTATATGTCCTGAGTGGCTCGTTTACCGATCAAACCTATACCATTAGATTCATCTCACTCCCTTCAGATGATTGGGGGCAAAAAACCGCCTTTCACCAGCTAACTTTCATCAATAATGATGCCAATACCGCGGGCACTTTTATTCAAAACGCCATTGTGGAAACCGGAATGGCCATCGCTCAACAAAATGGGACTTTTACCATAGAAAAAAACACCATAGTCAACCCCATAAAACAGCAATGGGATGAGTGAGCACACCTTAATTTCTGTGCATCGAAATTACCTGACAGAGGTTTCATGTACCTTGCTACATCAGATAAAAGCGATTATCATGTAATTACATTTGTATATACGTGGTAATAATTATGGGAACCATCAATATTCGCATTGATAATGAGCTAAAAACACAGTCATATGCAGCATTAGAGAAATTAGGTGTTACACCTTCAGATTTTTTACGCCAAACATTGGAGTATGTTGTTCAAAATGGCAAACTCCCTTTTAAACAAGTATTACTCAACGATGAGGATGCAGAGTTAATCGAAACCGCAAGAGAGAGATTAAAACACCCTCAAGCTGTAAAGGTTTCACTTGATGACCTATGAGCTGGAGTTTGATAAAAGAGCATTAAAAGAATGGAATAAACTGGGTGATACAGTAAAGCTGCAGTTTAAAAAGAAATTAGCTGAGATTTTAGTCAACCCTAGAGTTGAGGTTAATCGACTGCGTGAGCTGCCTGATTGTTACAAAATAAAATTGAGAACAGCAGGTTATCGACTTATTTACCAAGTACAAGATGAAAAAATTACAGTGTTTGTCGTCTCCATTGGTAAACGTGAAAGAGAAGCCGTTTATAGAGATGCTGACAAGCGTTTACCATAACTTGTATTCATTGAACTTGCCTTAACAGAGCTTACTCTGATTGCATATCGATTTCAGGCCCTGATTGCTGTTTATATTGACCGTATTACTCGTCCCCCCCCCTTTTTTTAAGGCAAAATGGTGCGCGCTTAGCCATTGGTTAAACAAAAAGCACCTACTTAACAAAAATTTAGTCAGCATTAAAAAGTGGTAATAGGTTTAATCAATGTGCATGTATGTTTTTACAAATGGTATATTTGACCAAAGTCACGTTAATTACATTTAATACAGGGTGTTAACTATGTACATTTTTATAAATCTGACATAATAACCCCGCATACATACTATACAAAGATTAGCTATTAGGGAGCAAGTATGACTTGGGAAGACCCCTTGAAAATAATTACTGCCGCCCTAGGTGCGGTAGGTGGTTCAGCCTTAATTATTTTGAGTTTAAGCACATGGCTTGGAAAAGTATGGGCAAGTAGAATTTTAGAAAAAGATAAATTAAAGTATTCGCAAGAACTTGAATTGATAAGAGCTGCTAACCAAAATTTTCATAGTTCACTGTCATTAACTAACGCGACATATTTAGAAACCAAGAAACTCTATGCAGAAAAACGAGTGCAGGCAATTGGTGAGATATGGAAGAGCTTTGTTGAATTTCGCGAGAAATCTCCGCCTGAAATAATTTGGCTAGATATTCTTGTCAAAGAAGAGTATGGCGAATTCCATAGCAATCCTAAATTTACTGGTTTTGATAAAAGTACAGATCTCAGTGTTATTAGTGATGCTATGCCTAAAGAGTTAGATATCTTTAGACCATTTATGGATGACATAACTTACCAGTTGTTTAGCACATACACTGGAACCGTAGCTCGACTTTGTTTTTACTTGAATAAGTGCTGCTCAGGAAATGCTCCAGAATACGATTGGAGAAATGATGATGGTGTTGTAAGGATATTGAGTGCAGTGTTGTCAGATGTGGAGTTTCAGCAGTTTCAAAATGAGAAATGGTCTGTTCAAATTCTTCTCAACATTTTGCAATCCCGAATATCAAATCATTTAAAGAGTATCGCAACAGGTGCAGATTTGGCAAAAGAAGCCATGGATCATGCCGTAAAATTTAGTAAAGCGGTAACAGCAATTCGCGATGACGAAACATTAAAAAAAGCTAACAACGCATTACACCGAACAAACCGGTGAATGAGGCGTTATAAGTCAAGGATGCTACTTTGATCTATGAGCACTGGCAAAACTTCTCAAGCATTTTACTGCTGATTTCAATTGCCGCAATGGGAATTGGATGTGTGATTTCCTTACCAGAAAAAAAGACGAGAAAGACATTATGCGCATTATTGGCATTTTCATTGATACTAAGCATAGGTAATACTACTGCTATTTCGCATGCTAATTTCAGAAATCCATTTAATTGGTTTCATGGAATATTTCTGATTACAGCTTCTTGGTATATCGGTATAGCCACTATTAAGTATGTTCAAACAAAATTTAGTTATATTTTGTTTGTACCTTGTGCTTTTGTTGTGATTATCTTTATCTATAATATGATGCATCAAGATATTGGCTTAGGTATGTTTTACATTTGGATTTATTAGCTTATGACAATAAAGTATAGCACCAAAAATTTCATTAATATTTATACACTTACCTGCGTGCTATATTTTCCACAATACCCATTGTAATAATCCCCCCTCATACACGAAAAATAGACCACAAGCCGCCCTAACGGTACGTGTCCCTGATGTTTTTCGTCGTGTGCTCTCATCATTCAATCTTCTGCTGTTTTCACTTTCTTGACCATAGGTACTCTAAAGCTCTCAAAACACCACTTCAAAGCAATCATCCTGCTTTTACTTCTAAGGATCCCCATCGAAATTGCTGAAATGCGTTCAATAAATGATGTAAAGCTGACAGGAATGTCAGTTTAACTTTCGGGCTATAGGGATATAGCATCGAAAGTGTTAATCATTTTTTGAGTAAGCATGAAGCGCGTATCTAATTGCAGGTAATTTCGTTGGGCGTTATGGAGGTTATTAGAGGGCGAAGGCCATAATAATAGCCTCTTTGAGCGAGAAGCAAGGATGCTGAACTGGGCTTTAGATAAGGATATCGTTAAGGACGAGCAGTCCTCCTTACCCCAGTGTGAGTGGGAACTCACGACCTTCCATTAAGCGAAGCTTAATATGTACAAGCCCCTGTATGGATGGGAATCCACGGCCTTATCCTGCGGCAGGCAATTCATTTTCATGAAGGTTGAACTCACAACCTTAGCCTACTGCAAGCAATAAATCCCATAAGGTTAACGCCCTCCAATAAAAAAGACCCTATTTGAATTAACAAATAAGGCCTTAAATTGATTGAGTCAATCACCGAATTTACATTGCAATGAATAGCTCAACATTCATCGCTCATGAAAATGAGCCTAGCCCAACTGCCCTGCCACCATCAACTCTCGGCTTTCAGGGATTTCATTGTATGACAGCACATGTAATCCACGAGCAAAGGCCAATGCGTAACGCGCCAATATGGGTCGCAATTGCGGTGGCACGAGTAACATAGGATTATGACCTTGCTCTTTAGCTTCGGCCAATAACTGCGGCATACGTTGCTGAAGTTGAGCAAGTAATTGCGGCTCAATGGCAAAGCTATCCAATGAAACCTTACCTTGTTGCTGCGATTGATT
This sequence comes from uncultured Shewanella sp., assembly GCF_947495455.1. GTDB lineage: Bacteria > Pseudomonadota > Gammaproteobacteria > Enterobacterales > Shewanellaceae > Shewanella. The sequence continues at coordinate 63,861 of NZ_CANLZC010000005.1, forward strand.
CAGTGCCGTCATTAAGGTTTGCTCAAGCTCCGGCGCTAACGTCATCACATTCAGGCTCTTCTTATCACCCGCAATAGAATGCAAAATACTGTTGCGCAGCGCACAGCGAACATCCGCCGCCAGCAACACAGGATCTTTACTGTTTTCGCTGCAATCGAGTAATGTCGTGCCTATAGTGCGTATGTCTTTTAAGGAGACTTGCTCTTTTAATAATAAGCGGTACACCTTCAACAACTGAATAGGCGTTAATGCGCTATTGAGTGACTCGGCCAATTTAGGTGACTGCTTAGATAAGCGATCGCTTAGGGCTATCACATCATCGTGCTGCAGCAGATCCGGCAGAGACTCTCGGATCAATTTACTGACATGAGTGGCGATCACTGTGGCGTTATCCACCACCGAATAACCTAAGTTCAGCGCTTTAGATTTAAGCTCTGGCTCGATCCAAGTCGCATCCATCTGATAAGCGGGCTCTTTAGTAATGATCCCATCAATATTGCCATGCACAGGCCCACTCTTGATCGCCATTAAATGCTCAGGCTCCAGCTCTGCCGTAACCACAGGATTACCCAGTAGATTGATCTGATAGGCATTGGGCGCTAAAGACAAATTATCACGCACCCTCACCTCTGATAACAAAAAGCCCGCTTGTTCCGATAGCGTCCGCCTGATCCCCGTTAAGCGTTTTTGTAGCTCGGCTCCTTTACTGCGCTCAACTAAATGCACTAAACGATAACCTAAACGCACTTCAATTAAGTCGGTAAAAGGCAGTGCATCCCAACTGGGCGCCGATGGCTCAGAGAGGTTTTTCTCTATTTGCGCTTCCACTTGGGTTTCAGGCTGAATGGGCACAACTTTACTTTGCTTCCAAGCCGCAAAAGCCAATATTGCCGCAAAAGATAAAAACACAAAAGCAGGCATGCCCGGCACTAAACCTAATACCGTCATCACCGCCGAGGCGATCATCAGAGTTTTTGGGTTAGCCAGTAATTGACGGCTTAACTGAGCAGGCATTTCTTCTGCATCAGACACGCGAGTCACAATAATGGCTGCCGCCGTCGCTAATAATAGCGACGGGATCTGCGCCACAAGACCATCACCTATGGTTAACAGTGCATAGGTTTTAAACGCATCGGCGGCGGATAAGTCATGCATAAAGGTGCCAATTAACACACCACCAATCATATTAATCGCTAAGATCAATAAGCCTGCAACCGCATCACCACGCACAAATTTTGACGCCCCGTCCATCGAGCCATAAAAATCGGCTTCTCGCGCCACTTCTTGTCGACGTTCTCGGGCTTGCTCTTGAGTTAATACACCCGTATTGAGATCGGCATCAATGGCCATCTGTTTACCGGGCAAGGCATCTAAGGTGAATCGAGCTGACACTTCAGAGATCCGCTCGCCACCTTTAGTGATCACCACAAAGTTGATGATCATCAAAATAAGGAAGATCACGGCACCCACAACATAGTTACCATTGATCACGACTTCACCAAAGGCTTGGATCACACGACCCGCCGCATCGCCCCCTTGATGACCTTCAATCAATACCACCCTTGTGGAAGCAACGTTCAAGGTCAGACGCATTAAAGTGGCTAATAACAAGAGTGTCGGAAACACTGAAAATTCCAACGGGCGCCTGATAGACACAGACACCAGCAACACCATGACGGCTAATACAATATTAAAGGTGAAGAAAATATCCAACAACCAAGGCGGCAGTGGCAGAATAATCATGGCAAGCAAGGCCAACAACATAATAGGGATGCCGACAGAAGCGCGATTGCCAGCAAATGTGCGCGAGAACCAATTCATGAAGTAGAGTATCCTTTAATCGTGTCGCAAATGTTGCGGAATGAAAAAGTGAGGTAAAGGGGCGGGTTTTTGTTGTTTTCCTTGGCGAGCCGCCTTAATTTGTATGACATAACTGAGTACATGTGCAATGGCGATAAATAATGCCGAGGGGATCTGTTGCTCAACTTGAGTAGAATAATAAATGGCCCGAGTTAATGGTGGTAGCTCTATAATTTCAACATCATTTTTCGAAGCAATTTGCCGCATATAAAGCGCTAATTCGTCTACCCCTTTAGTGAGAACATAAGGGGCGTCAGCCTTACTGGTATCATATTTAAGTGCTACAGCATAATGAGTAGGATTAACCAATAACACATCCGCCTGTGGTATGGCGACATCGGCACGAGAGCGGCCAATCCGCTGTTGTAATTGCCTAATTTTTTGCTTAACTTCTGGCTTACCTTCTTGCTGTTTATGCTCATCTTTCACATCTTGACGAGACATTTTTAAATCTTTATGGTGCTGCCAATATTGATAAGGCACATCAATAAAAGTGATAAGGAGTAAACCGACGCCTAAATACAGCATGCCTTCTGACAGCATACTAATGCCTCTGCTCACCGCTTCATCCACGGGTAGTTGGCTATAACTGAGCAAAATTTGTAAATGACTGCTTAAAAATGACCACATAATGCCAATGAGCAGGGTGATCTTCAGTACCGATTTGATCAGCTCCACAAAAGATTTAGCCGAGATCATTCTCCCCATGCCAGGAATAGGATCGATACGACTGTATTTAAATTCGACATTTTTAAAGCTAAACACAGGACCGCCAGGCAAAGCACCAGCCACCATAGCAATCACCGCCACCATAATAAAAAGTGGCGTCAAAATATTGAGCATTTCAACTAAAGTGGCGCCTAAATGCTGCAGTAACATGCCGGGCCTGTCTAATTCGGCTTTGGTGATATTCATGTTCATTTGCGTCAATTTTGACACACGGTCACCAAACCAATCGGCGCTGGCAATTAACATCAATGAACAACCAATAATTAACGAGGAAGACGCTAAATCTTTGGAGCGCGGAACTTGCCCTTCTTGACGAGCCTTTTTGAGTTTCTGGGGGGTCGCTTTCTCCGTTTTATCTTGGCCAGTATTTTTGCTCATATTCCCTCCCCAAGTTGCATTGCGCAAATGGTGGGATCAACACCCACTTGCTCGATGATCCCCAAAACCCCCATCATGCAATGCCTCCAATCCAATCTTCAACAACAGCATACATTGTCGACAGCGCTTCTAAGCACAGTTCGCTGCTATATTCGCTATAACGGCTCTGTGTTCCCGTAAATGAAAGCCCCGTCAATGAAAGCATCATGCAATGCCTCCAATCCAATCTTGAATAACCGCATACATTGCCGACAGTGCTTCTAAGCACAATTCGCTACCTAAACAGAGTTCGCTATAAAGGCTAGGCAATCCCCTAAGTGAAAGCATCATGCAGTGCCTCCAATCCAATCTTCAACAACAGCATACATTGCTGACAGCGCTTCTAAGCACAATTCGCTATCGCTATAACGACTCGGTAATCCCGTAAATGAAAGCATCATGCAATGCCTCCAATCCAATCTTGAATAACCGCATACATTGCCGACAGTGCTTCTAAGCACAATTCGCTATCGCTATAACGACTCGGTAATCCCGTGAATGAAAGCATCATGCAATGCCTCCAATAAAACCATACATTGCCGACAAGGCTTCTAAGCAAAGTTCGCTATAACGGCTAGGCAATCCTGTAAATGAAAACATCACACATAACAGCCCCATTAACATAGACATAGGAAAACCTAGTGCAAATACGTTTAACGAGGGTGCCGCTCGGCTCAACACACCAAAAGTCACATTGACCATCAACATGGCTAAAATAGCAGGGATCGCCAGCATTAATGCCGATGCAAACAACCAAGCCATTCGGCTCACGAGTCCCATTAAGGGTAAATCAAAAATACCTGTACCGATTGGCCACAACCTAAAGCTATCAACCAAAATGCCAATCGCCACCAAATGACCATCTAACCCTAAAAATAATAATGTGCCATAAAATAAAAACCACTGGCCTAAAATAGGATTAGAATTACCACTAGACGGATCATTCATCACCGCCATCGCCAGACCCATTTGCATCGACATCATCGCCCCCACTAATGTCATCACATGGATCATAAAAGTGAGAAAAAAAGCCAACATAAAACCAATAAGCAACTGCTCGATAGCCAATAACAAGGCCCCTAGCGATAATGCATCCACAAGGGGGGGAGTCGGTAATATCGGCGCCAATAAAGCTGAAATTGAAATAGCGAGTAACACTCGCACCATTACAGGAATATAAGCACTGCCCAAAAATGGCATCACTAAAAATCCACCCATAATGCGACAAAATGGCCACCAAAAAGTCCCGATAAATGTGCTGATCTCAGCCGAAGTAAGTGACAGCATGGCTACCCAATGACGTTTGGTATGTTCATAAATAAGCGCTGAAAGAAATCGGCTATTTCTTGCAACAACCATTGCCCCGCAAAAAGTACCATGAGTAAAGTGATCACAAGCCTAGGTAAAAAACTTAATGTTTGTTCGTTCACTTGTGTTGCCGCCTGAAAGACAGCAATCACTAACCCGACTAATAACCCCGGCACCACCAATACAGCCACCATAGACACGACTAAATAAATGGCATCGGAAAACAGGGAGGTTAATTCAGCTATTTCCATTCATCCTTCCCTTTTTAAATCTTTGCTAACACATTAACAAGCCAATCCCAAGCATCAAAAAAAACGATCGTTCCAACTAAAAAACAAGCCAATAAATAAACAATATCCACACACCCATCATCGACTGGAAATCTTGTTATCTTCTCTATCACTTTGCTTCCTCATTCACCTTATTAGCGGACTCACATAATCTTAATCGCCTCAACCAAATATCGGTTAAGAATGACAATGATAGGCCGTCAAATAATCGACGACCTATCGACTTACAGCATGATGATCAACGTCAATTCAAATAACTCACCGTTAATGGCTTCAACATGTGGCAGACGTCAACCAATAATGACTGCCACTCGATTCAATGAATGATGTGAAAACATCAACCCAAATGACTCACCGTTAATGGCTTCAACATATGGCAGACGTCAACCAATAATGACTGCCACTCAATTCAATAAATGATGTGAAAACGTCAACCCAAATGACTCACCGTTAATGGCTTCAACATATGGCAGACGTCAATCAATCATTACTGCCACTCAATTCAATAAATGATGTCAAAACGTCAACCCAAATGACTCACCGTTAATGGCTTCAACATATGGCAGACGTCAATCAATCATTACTGCCACTCGATTCAATGAATGATGTGAAAACGTCAACCAAAACTTGCCACTAATGTACTCACCGTCATGGACCATCCATCCACAAGCACGAACACCATGAGTTTAAAAGGCAAAGAGATTATTAACGGCGATAGCATCATCATTCCCATTGACATCAACACACTAGCAACGACTAAATCAATCACTAGAAATGGCAAAAACAATAAGAAGCCAATTTGAAATGCTGTTTTAAGTTCACTCAATACAAAAGCGGGCATCAAAACAAAAAAAGGTACTTCATCTGCTGTTAACGTCACGGGTTCGTCGGCAATTTTCAACATCTGCTCAAGATCTGTCTCTCGAGTTTGAGCCAACATAAACTGACGCAATGGTTTTTCAGCAATCATCACCGCCTCAGTCAATTCAATCTGACCTTTGTCATAAGGAATATACGCTTGTGTATAAATAGCATCACCAACGGGGCGCATGACAAAAATAGTCAATACTAAGGCAATGCCAATCAATACTTTATTAGGCGGACTCTGCTGTAACCCCAATGCTTGACGTAAAATAGCCAGCACCACAATAATGCGGGTAAAACTGGTCAACATCATCAATAGAGCGGGAATAAAGCTCAATACCGTCATTAACGCTAAAATTTCAAGTTTAACGTTAACCGATTGTGCTTCCTCTCCATTACCTAATGTAAATAAAGTAAAACCGTCGCTGGCAAAGACAGATGGCGCCACCAAGCAAAGTGAAAACAACAAAGCACGAAGCATATTAGTCATTCGCTCCTGTTAGACTAATGGCTTCAACCTCAAGTAAACGAACGCCATAACGTCCTTTCACTTCAACGACTTCACCACGACCTAGCAATGCACCATTAACGCGAATGTCTAACGGCTCCCCCACCATACGATCCAATGCGACAACATCGCCTTCGCCCATACGTGTTAATTCACCTAAAGACATTTCAGCACTGGCAAGTTCTAATGTGACTTGCACCGGAAGTTGATGAAAAAATGAAATATCTTTTGCAGGTTTTGGTGCAGCAGCCTGAGTGGCCACTTCTTCTTCACCGAAAAGATCATCATCCAAGAGAAAGTCTTCGTCCTGTAGGATATTTTGTTCAGCCATTGTTTGGATCCTCTTGTTGATAGGCATCATGAGTTAGTTTTGCGACCATTTGTCCCTCATGGGTATGAACAGACGCATAAAATAAAGGGCGTTTCCCTACTGTCACAGGGCAACGAGAATGTAAATTAATCGGTAGTACATCACCGACTTTCAATGCATTCAATGAAGTCACAGGCGTACTTTGACGACCCAGCTCCAAAGAAATCTTCAGTGGAATTTGTCTTAGTCTATGGGAAAGCTTCTCAGCGAGATCGGGATTAGCCTGATATTGACTCGGTTGCTCCGCCATTAACCCAAGTAAATTTTCAGTAATGCAAAACAGCATTGAGGGGGCCATATGCTCTTTAGGAAAACTCAGCTCCCACTGCACAGGTGCATCAATAGGCGTGTTACTGGCAACCAACTCCAGTTTCAATGCATCTTCATCCAACTCTGTTGTTGGCAGAGCCGCAAGCGCCGCTAAAATCAATTTCTTTGCTAAACGATATTCAGATTGGCTCGGAGCGCGTAAAGGTGAACACAATGGGCTGGCTAAACTGCCATAATATCCACTTGCTAACTGATCTAATGTGCATCTATCAATACGCCACCAAGCAAGGGGCACACGATGATAGCTTAATAAAAACCAGGCTTGATTGAGATCAGGCTCAATAGGACGATTGTGCTCAGACAATCCAATATGAGACAAAGCATGATGACCTTGTCGAACGATAGGATTTAGCACTCCATTGACAGCATCTAGGAGTAAACGATGACAAGCCTCGACTTGTAATAATAATCGACTACGCGCTAGTTTCTCTTGAATGAGTGCAACAGGCCTGACTCTTACACCTGAATGTGGTTTAAGTAGACTCGCTTTTGAAGTTGTTTTCATTACAATCCCAAACTGAATAATTAATAATTAAAATAATAAAAACTTATAAAAATTGACGTTTGACAAAATAATGACGTCAACTAAATAGCATTACTATTTATTAAAATGATATTCTAGTCATACTAGATATTCATCAAACAACAAATTGTTATATTATTTGACGCTCGACAAAAATATGGCACCATTTTGTTTAACGTAAAATAAACGATTAATTAATCTGCATACTTAACTTGAGCGTCAATTAATCGTCAAATTGTAAAAATGTATATTAAAATGGCACTCGACAAAATAATGACACTCTCATACAACTTTATCTCACCTATCGTTTAATATAATTTAAAAGCTAGACGAATATACATTGAAGTGAGCCTAAGATATATAAAAATTTGCAATTAATGCTAAATTTCAGCCTATATCAAATCAATAAAAATGACTATCGGCAAAAAGTATAAAAACTTTAATCAATTACAAAATATATTTTAAATAAAAAATAAACCAATTAAAAACAGTAATTTAGAATAAGACATTTTTTAGTAATCATGATTGTATAAACAAAAAAACCAAATTAAGAATAAAATTTAGCCAAGAAACTTAAAATCAGACTATTAAAATAAATCATTGCTATCAGTTTTATATAAATAAATATTTTGAGTAAGTTAGGAATGATTATGGACTTGATTTAATAAATATCTTATTATTTGTAAGAAATCATTTTACATGAATTAATATTGAGTGTTTAATTACACAACAAAACAGACCAAGAGAATAAACTTGCCCAACTCATACTGTTTGGTCTGACTCTTAGTTAATAACAAAAAATATAAATTACCTTGTCGTTGAAGTAATAAATAAAAGGGACTGGATCAGTGAAACCGTCAGCTCATAAATTAATCTGCATGCTGTTTGTTTATTTGGCTATTCCTAATAGTGCCAGCGCTGCAGTGACACATTATCAAACACCACTAGAACAAGCTAAATGGAGTTTCAATGGCAATGTTTTTTATTGTCAACTTCAACACAAGATACAAGGATTTGGTCAATTAACACTCAAAGCTCTGCCGGGAGAAGCACTCAAATTACAACTCGATACCGACTGGCTATCACTCAAAAATACGCAAAGTCAGGCACAGGTCATTCCCTCTTCTTGGCAAATCGATAACCCAAGTCGTCATAGCACGCAACTTTGGTGGTTAGGTCGAAGTGCCAGCAGCCAAGAAAACATTAATCCCTTTCTCGAAGCACTCGATCAAGGGCAGTCCTGGCAAGTCAATATCACCAGTGATAATGGTGCGAGCTATCAAATCCAAGCCAACCCAGTAAATACGAAGAAAGTCGTTAATCAATTTAGGCATTGCAGACAAGCATTATTACCTAAGCCATTCTCTTATGTTCGCCGAATCGACTTTCAATTTGACTCAGGTTCAAGCCAACTGAATGCGGATCACGATCAAGATTTAAATGCCATCGTTCGCTATGTTTTAGCCGATAATAGCATTAAAGAAATTCTTGTTGATGGCCATGCAGATGCCGTCGGCGAACACTTAGCTAACCTTGTTCTTAGTAAAGAGCGTGCTGACGAAGTGGCTTCCCGTTTAGTGGAATTAGGATTAAGCAGTAAAATGATCCAAGTTCGTAATCACGGTGCTAGAGCCCCAAAAGCCAGTAATAACAATGATAAAGGACGACTCTATAACCGACGTGTTACGGTTCGCCTCGTTAAGGCATCGACTCGAGTTGCCCAAACTGCAGCTGGAGAGAAACCCCATGTCACACAATAAAACCGCTTCCATCAGACTCATTGATGCCAGTTTATCAGCATCTTGTCTCAAAGATCTCGCCTTACAAGGTTTTACTCAATGGCAAGACAATGAGGCAACCCCTTGGTTATCCTTAATTAACTTATCAAACAATACATGTGATAACGTCGCCAAAACCTTGGCCAAGTATCCAGCCAAAAATAAAATCGCCTTACTTGAACCTGAGCAAACTGACTTAGCGGCAGCGGCAATGCATGCTGGAGTACAAGATTATTTACTCTTGCCCCTTGATGCTGAGCAAGTCAGTGCCTTATTGCACAGATTAAGAAGACTCGAGCAACCCGATACACACCTTGTTGTTGCAGCGCCAGTGAGCCGTCAATTACTCATGCTCGCACACAGAGCTGCCACAACCGAAGCGGGTATTTTATTGACAGGTGAAAGTGGCACAGGTAAGGAGCCTCTCGCTCGCTACATCCACCGCCATTCAAGCCGATCAAATAAACCTTTTATTGCTGTCAATTGCGCCGCTATCCCTGAAAGTATTTTGGAGTCCCTATTATTTGGCCATGTCAAAGGGGCCTTTACTGGTGCACATGCCGAACAACCCGGTAAATTTGAAATTGCCAACGGTGGCACCTTAATGCTGGATGAAATCGGCGAAATGCCACTCAACCTGCAATCTAAGTTGTTACGTGTTCTACAAGAAAGAGAAGTAGAACGTTTAGGTGGGCACAAGTCTATTCCACTGGATGTACGGATCATAGCAGCAACCAACAAAGATCTTCAAAAAGCCGTTAAAGAAGGTGAATTTAGAGAAGATCTCTTTTATCGACTCGATGTACTGCCGCTAAAAATCAGTCCATTAAGAGAAAGAAAAGCAGATGTTTTGCCCCTTGCTGAGCACTTCATCTATAAATACCAACATCTCGCTGGCACACAAACTTGCTATTTCAGTGAACAAGCGAAACAAAGACTCACCAGCCATGATTGGCCGGGTAATGTCAGAGAGCTTGAAAATACCATACAACGTGCATTAGTGATGCGCCGCGGTCAAGCACTTCAAGTGGCTGATTTAGGGCTTAGTCATGTACCTCATATTGAGTTAAGTAAAATCGAGCAAAATGAACAAGGCTTAAAAGCGTCAAAACGTCAAGCTGAGTTTCAATTCATTCTCGATACGCTAAAGCAATTCAATGGCCATCGCAGCCAAAGCGCACAAGCACTCGGTATGACGACACGGGCATTACGTTATAAATTAGCGCAAATGCGAGAAGAAGGAATCGATATAGATCAAGTATTGCGAGCGCGTGGACATGCAGCTTAAATCGTGATCTTCAAATTATTTAGTTAAGGCAGGAACCGCATATGTCAATTGGAGCTTCAATCAATCCTCAAGCCATGATGAATACCTTAAGTATTCATACCGAAATGGCGAAAGGTGCAATCAAAATCGCCGCAAACCCTAAAGATCACGGTATTCAAGCCCCTTCATTCACTGAAGTCATGAAAGAAAAAGTTGCGGCTATCAACACAGATCAAAACGTGGCATCAAACTTGATGAAAGCCGTCGATTCTGGACAAAGTGATGATTTAGTGGGCGCCATGGTCGCAAGCCAAAAAGCATCATTGTCTTTTTCAACCATGATCCAAATACGAAATCGCTTAGTTCAGGCCTTTGACGAAGTCATGAAGATGCCAGTCTAATCCTTAAACTGAATAATTCATTATTGTTTGAAATCAACAATATAAACTGGATTTTATGGAAGGTTTAAAATAACAATGTCAACAACTATCGCTCAACCTAGCCCAAACTCGGCCGATGCTAGCCAAAAATCAGAGCTATTGGCCACATGGCTGCAAAAATGGCGTCAATTTAATAGCGGAGATCGTCAAGTTCTCTTATTGGCTGTATTAGCAACGATTGTTGCCTGCGTCATCGTACTTCTACTGTGGACCGCTAGCCAAGGTTACCGTCCTTTATATGGCCAACAAGAAACCGTTGAAACATCTCAAATCATTGAAGTACTAGAGGCTGAAGGCATTCCCTACCGTCTTGAAGCCAATACAGGCTTAGTACTCGTACAAGAAGATAAGCTAGGTAAAGCCAGAATGCTTTTGGCCGCTCGCGGCGTTAAAGCAAAAGTGCCTTCAGGCATGGAGTCTTTAGACAGTTCGGATATTGGTACCAGCCAATTTATGGAACAAGCAAAATACCGACACAGCTTAGAAGGGGAATTATCTCGCACTATTATGGCGTTAAAAGCGGTGAGAACCGCAAGAGTTCACTTGGCTATTCCCAAACGGACTTTATTTATTCGTCAACAGCCTGAACTTCCCTCTGCATCGGTCATGCTAGACCTTTATGCTGGCAGTAAAATGCAACCTGGACAAATTGAATCCATTGCAAACTTAGTATCAGGAAGCGTCACAGGTATGACGCCTGATCGCGTGCAAATTGTTGATCAAGAAGGCAATCACTTAAGCGCTGGCATCACATTAAATCAAGACATTACTCAAGCTCGTGATCGTCAGTTACAATACACACAAGAGCTGGAACAAAGCTTGATTAATCGTGCTTCAAGTATGCTGAGCCCTATTCTAGGTAAAGATAATTTTCAAGTACAAATCTCCGCGTCGGTTAACTTTAATCAAGTGGAAGAAACCAAGGAATCCTTAGATCCTCAAACGGTGATCACATCAGAAAATCAAAGTACTAATGAAAGTAATACGGCCATGGAACTGGGTATTCCCGGTGCCTTAAGTAATCAGCCTCCTACCACAGAAGAGACTGAAAACGCCAATAATCGTCGTAATCTGAAGCAGCAAGAAAGTCGTCAATTTGAAGTGGGCCGCTCAGTTAGACACACTCGCTATCAACAGATGCAGTTAGAAAACCTGTCTGTATCTGTATTACTCAATAGCCAAGCCGCTGGCGATTCAGGCTGGAGTGATGCTCAGCTAACACAATTAGGCACTATGGTGAAAGATTCCATCGGTTACTCAAATGAACGTGGCGATCAATTCAGCATCAGTAGCTTTAACTTTGCCCCCGTTGCCAGCGCGGTATTTGAACCTATGCCTTGGTGGCAAGCCGAAGGATACCAAGCCTATTTACGTTATTTAATGGGTGGTATTTTAGGCTTAGGACTGATTTTCTTTGTATTACGCCCACTTGTCAGCCACTTAACACGTACTGCTGACAACAAGCCCAATGAAACACCAGAGCCATTGCCAACTCCAACTGAATCGCCTTCACCAGTCGCCATCAGCACAAGTGATAAACAACAAGATTCACAAGCTCTTGCCGATCAGCTAATGGGATTAAGCCAAGCTGCTGCCGATAATGACTGGATTGCAGGGCAAGGCTTGCCAGAACCTGGATCGCCACTGACAGTGAAAATGGAACACCTCAGCCTACTTGCCAATGAAGAACCCGCTCGAGTCGCAGAAGTGATTGCCAGCTGGATAGGCGAAAGAGGCAACGAGTCAAACAGTTAATGATTGAAGGTTAATCTCAACTTTGACAATAAATAACTGCGCTATTGCTCTTTACATTTAGCGAATAAAAAATACAAGAGTGATAGCGCCAAAAAATAGGTGGCGAAATCAGTGAATAAAAACGAACTTGGAATAAAAATGGATAACCATGAACAAGCAGCCATGTTGCTGCTCAGCATGGGAGAAAAAGGCGCATCTCAAGTGATGGCGCATTTAGATAGAACCGATGTACAGCACTTAAGTCATAAAATGGCTCGCCTATCCAGTATTACTCAACAAGAAGCAGAGGCGGTCCTTGGACGTTTCTTTAGAAAATATCAAGAACAATCCGGTATTGCTAAAGCCTCTCGCTCATACTTACAAAAAACCTTAGATCTCGCGCTCGGGGATCGTGTGGCAAAAAGTTTAATCGATAGCATCTATGGGGATGAGATAAAAACGCTAGTCAAACGACTAGAATGGGTTGATCCACAATTATTAGCCCGTGAAATTACCCATGAGCATAGCCAGCTTCAAGCCGTGTTACTCGGCCTACTTCCAGCAGAAAGTGCCGCTCAAGTCCTTCAAAGTCTTCCGGTTGCTGGCCATGATGAAGTGCTTATTCGTATCGCCCAATTGGGCGAATTAGATCGTGATGTCGTAGAAGAACTGCGTCAGCTCGTTGAACGTTGCATGCTTATCGCCATGGAAAAAAGTCACACACAAATTGCTGGTATTCGCCAAGTCGCAGATATTTTAAATCGCTTTGATGGCGATCGCGAACAATTAATGGAAATGCTCAAACTCCATGACACGCAATTGGCCACCAATGTTGCCGATAATATGTTTGACTTCATTATCCTTGGACGTCAAAAACCTGAGACCTTACAAGAAATCATGGCCATAGTGCCACCAGAAATGTTGGCCCTCGCCCTTAAAGGCATCGAACCTTCATTGAAAAATACCCTACTCGATGCCCTACCTAAACGTATGTCTTCAGCCATTGAAACCCAAATTGATGCCATAGGTGCAGTGCCATTAAGTCAAGCGACAGCGGCTCGCAAAGAAATCATGGAACTGGCTAAACAAATGATGGATGACGGTGATATAGAACTGCAACTCTTTGAAGAACAGGTGGTTGAATAATGTCTTTTAAAAACAACCAACTCGACCCACGCTGGCGTTTAAAAGGCGAATTGGCCCGCCGCCATCGTTTTGCACCATTAATCCCTCTCAATAACGGTGAAGAAAACACACCGGGTTGGGAAGATTATCAGCAAGCCTTTGACAAAGGCTATGATGAAGGCGTGCAAAAAGGTCACGAAGCAGGATTTGAGTCAGGCTCTGAAGAAGGTCGTCAATCCGGCCATGCCATTGGCTTTAATCAAGGTCGCATCGAAGGACAACTCAAAGGAAAAGAAGCAGTTGACTCTCAACTTAATGATTTAATTGCACCTTTAGGTGCATTAAAATCATTACTTGAAGAAGGCCATACCCAACAAATTAACCAACAACAAAACTTGATTTTAGACTTGGTTCGCCGCGTAGCCCAACAAGTGATCCGTTGCGAACTGACATTGCAGCCACAACAAATCCTCTCACTCATAGAAGAGACCTTAGCGGCACTGCCGGATCGTCAATCTGAAGTGAAAATACATTTAGAACCTAGCGCCGTTGAAAAACTCAAAGAGCTCGCCGCCGATAAAGTCAAAGATTGGGTATTAATTGCCGATCCGACTATCAGTGCCGGCGGCTGTCGAATCGTCAGTGATAAATCCGATGCGGATGCCTCCATAGAAACCAGACTCAATGCCTGTATGACCCAAGTGGAAGCGAAACTACAACAAGTGGATTTACAAGCCGAAACAGACGAGGAAGCCAGTGAAGCCTAATCTCAATGCTCAAGATTGGCCAACGGTGCCTGTGGCACAAGTTTATGGCCGACTCACTCGAGTCAATGGCTTATTACTTGAAGCCATAGGTTGTCAACTCGGCACAGGGGATCGCTGCCATATTGAGTCTAGAGACGGACAGTTCATTGAAGCTGAAGTTGTTGGATTTCATAAAGACACCTTATGCTTAATGCCCATCGAGCATACCACAGGCCTCATGCCGGGCGCTCGCGTCATTCCACTGCAACAGGGTTGTCAAATTCCTGTGGGCAGTGGATTGCTTGGCCGTGTTATCGATGGTCTAGGCCAACCTTTAGATGGGCTAGGATCACTTGAAAATGTGACTCATGTGCCATTAAGGCATCAAATCAGTAACCCGTTATTGCGTAAGCCTATTCGTGAGCCTTTAGATGTGGGCATTCGAGCCATTAATGCATTATTGCCTGTGGGCCGTGGTCAACGACTCGGTTTATTTGCGGGCTCAGGTGTCGGTAAAAGTGTCCTGTTAGCCATGATGACTCGCTTTACCGAAGCCGATGTGATTGTGGTTGGACTCATTGGTGAACGAGGCCGTGAAGTCCGTGAATTTATCGAAGAAGCCTTAGGCGAAGAAGGCCGTAAACGAGCTGTTGTTATCGCCGCTCCTGCCGATACCACTCCTTTGATGCGCCTTCGTGCCATGCGGCTTTGCCATCATATTGCCACGGGTTTTCGTGATCAAGGAAAGCAAGTGCTGTTATTAGTAGATTCACTCACACGTTACGCCCAAGCACAACGAGAAATCGCCTTAAGTTTAGGTGAGCCTCCCGCCACTAAAGGCTATCCGCCTTCCGCTTTTGCACAGCTTCCAAGCTTGGTTGAAATGGCGGGTAATGGTCAACACCCCACCGGTACCTTAACGGCATTTTACACTGTGCTCACTGAAGGAGACGATCAGCAAGATCCTGTCGCTGATTCTGCCAGAGCCATTTTAGATGGACACATAGTACTCAGTCGCAAGCTTGCCGAAAAAGGCCATTTCCCCGCTATTGATATTGGTGCATCGGTCAGTCGCTTGGCGACACAAATCGCCAGTAAAGAAAGCCTAACTCAAGGTCAACGCTTTAGGCATTTAAATGGCCGCTTCAATGAAGTCAAAGAACTGTTACCACTAGGAGGCTACCAAGCTGGACAAGATCCTGAAATGGATCTGGCCGTACAAGCCGCGCCTAATATGGCGGCATTCCTGCGCCAAGATAGCGAGCAAAAAGCCAGTCGCAGTGAAAGCCTAGAAGCATTAAAAACACTGGCAGAAAGTCTAGGCTGAATACGCGAACAAACACAAAATTAAGGTTTATTTTGCTTCGACACATTCATCATTAAGTTGAATGTGCCGAAAGATTAATAATCAGTCAGCAATGAAGGAGTCGATTATGCAAGCCCAGTTCAGACCGTTACATACCTTGTGCGAACAAGAAGAAAAGAAATTGAGTCAACTCGGCCAGCAGCGCACTGAAACCCAGCAACGCATAGCTCATATTCAACAGCAAAAAGACATTATCGCCCAAATGCAGTCGCAATACAGCCAATACCCAAGCCAAGCAGCAAACCCATTATTATTGCAAAATACTGCCAATATGGCGCAAGTGTTGGCACCAATGCAAAAAAAATTAACCCGTCAAAAAATATTACTGACCCAAGAACATCAACGCATCGATGGCATGTGGCGCAAACAGCTCGGTCGCCAGCAAGGCATAAAATGGCTATACCAAAAGAAGCAAGTCGAACACCAAACTTATCTTGATAAACAAGAACAAAAGCAACTGGATGATCTAGCGGGACGTTACGCGGCAGCTTATTAAAGGCCGCTTGAGTATTTTCATGTCAATCACTGCTAGTCGCTACGACTTCTTCAGTATCGGCAATATCTGGCTGATAAATAAAGTAAACAGTACCGTACTGACTGTCTCTATAATTGGTCTCATAATAGCCATCATCTTCACCCCAAGTGGAATCACTTGTTGTGCTCGTCACAAAGCTACCACCACCACCACCGCCACCTCTATGATGCCCGGCTCCTCCCCCTCCGGCGCCGCCGCCGCCAGCGCCGCCATCATTTGTATCTGCATTTCCGCTCCCACCTTCACCAGAAGTTCCAAAAGCATTATAAACAGTCGCAGCAAGCACATTTTCCCAGGCACTGACAGCATCATCGTCACTATAGCCACCTAATCCTCCTGCGCCACTCTGACCATCCTCTGAATCCTCATGTCCGCTTCCACCGGGCATATAAGATGATGTGTCTGTTACCAAAATATCGGCGCAATCCCCGTCACTATTGTCTATAGGATTATCAGACCCACCTCCATGCCCTTTATACTGATTAGCATCCGTTTCCTCATTCCCATCCTCACCTTTAGCAAAAATGCAATAGTTTTGACGACTGGTTACCAACGCACCATCACCGCCATTATTGCCTCCAAAACTGGAGGATGCATTTCCACCTCCGCCTCCGCCTCCGGAAATAGCAAGAATACTCTTAGTCTGTGCATCTGTTAACTCATCAGCAGTATTTAGATCGGCTCTTGAAACTATGCTTGATGCCCCTAAATATCCCAACATAAAATACAAGGGATCATTATCACCTAAGCCGAGTTGACTTCGACTCGTATGCAATTGAGCAATGCCCGCATTGCCTTTATCACCGCCATCACTTCTTGCCGGTATGCCAATAATGGTAAATTGATGATTCGAACCATCTCGCCCCGCGGCACCAATAGCACGGATCAAGAGTTCTGAGTCTTCATCCACATAGGCATTATTTCGCGTATCCTCATCATAGGTGATATCAGGATCCGTTATGGCCGCATTAACATAACCCTCCAAATCACTTAAATTAATAGAATTAGTGTTATTACAATATGTTGAGAAAGACAGGAAGCATATATATTTATCTGGATCATATTTATAGAGGCCACAATAGACATCACAACCGGCACCGCTATCATCATCTGAGGCAATACTGCCTCCCGTCAGATCCGTAGAGCTGGATATCGACGCATCATCACGAGCAGACGCTAGAGATTGCGTCGTATTAAGTGCAGTGCTGGAACCAGAATGACTCTGAATATTTTCTGTCACTAACTCCATTTCCACAGAGTAGTTGCCCTTAGGAAAAGGTTGCAAAAAAGCATGCAAATGATCCGGCTTTGACACAGTATTCACGGTTTCTCCCGTATCAAGGTTGGTCATAACATACCTTGCCTCCGTCACCGACTCTAACGCGTTGACATAGGAATCACGACCATGTATTTGATAAACCCCTGTAACCAGAGACTCTTCAACACTCAAAATGGCGTAAGAGGGTTCATCAGAATCCGCTGAAAAGCCAGAGTTATTTGAATCACAACCCAATAAGAAAATAAAAGACAAGATGAATACGAATATTCGCTGAGTTGAAAATAGCATTGTCAAATGAGTTACTCCCTGCTCCATGACACATCCCTCTTCCTTATTTGATAAATGACACTATTCACCAAAACACGTGCTCCTCGACAATTTAAAATTAGTCGTGTTGAATACAAAAAGCCAGAAGTAAGAATCAATTGATAAATAAAAACGGCGCTTATTATTGGCGCCGTTTTTTATAAAATGATCATCACCTCGATAAGCCTAATTAACTCCAACTAATGCGCCTTCATCTCCCAAACTCTCCTTATGCTTGTCGGCCTTAACCGCAAACACAGGTAAGGACAATAAGGCAGACATAAAGCTTAAGGTAAAGAGTGCGCTAAATGTCATACCACCCACAATCACTCCCGCAAGGCCTCGGTAAATTTCAGCGCCATCCCCTGGGGTTAGCATTAAAGGCAACATGCCAAAAATACTGGTGCCCGTACTCATGAAAATAGGCCGCATTCGCGTACTCACAGCGCGGTAAATCGACTCTTGCTGCATGAGCCCTGCTTCCATGCCCACCTTAAATTCACTGATCAATAAAATAGCATTATTAATCACTAACCCCATTAAAATAATAAAACCTATCATAGTGATCACATCTAAATTTTGTGGCATAAATACGTTAATTAAATTCAAACTTAACATGCCTCCCGCAAGCGCTAGCGGCATAGATAACATGACGGCTGTTGCAAATAACCAAGAAGCCAGCGCAATGCGCATCAATAAAAACAGCACTAATAATGACACTAAAAATGTCAATAAAAACTCAGATAAAAAGCTGTCTAACTCCCCTGCTTGTCCTTGATAAGCCACGTATAAGCCATCAGGTCCTTGCTCTTTTATATATTTAGACACAATGGCTTTAACTTGTTCAACAAAGGGCCCCATAGGTTGACCATTAGGCGGCACCACGCCCAGTGAAATACTCATTTCATTGTCGGCCCTAAAAATCGCGCTGGGCGCCAACACCATGTTACTGTCGACTAAATCTCGCAAGGGTATTAAGCCATGATCTGGGATCATCAATTCTGTTTCAAGCAACTGCTCAATATGACTCACCTTCTGCCCTTTAAAGTAAAAAGGAAAGCTGTCATTGCCAGCCGAAAAACGCCCTAAATATTCTCCATCAGTTAAGGCCACTAAATATTGGTTTAATTCCGCTCTTGATAAACCTAAATAAGCCAGTTTATCCGCCTTAGGCGTAAACTCTATTTGGGTGGCATTGTTAGAAAGTGCTACGGTTTCCAGCACCTGACTACCTGCTATTTGCGCTTTGATGATATCTTTTAAATCTTGCCCAACTTTTTGCAACTCACTCAAACTCAATCCTTTAAAGTCGACTCGACTGCGATCGCCACCTTGAATCGCTCCCCCCAATAAATTGCCTTGCCTGACATACAAATCGGTATCAGGAAGGTCTTGCAAAATATGCGTTTTAAGCCAATGTTCAAATGCAGTGTAATCCTCTCCCACCTCAGGTTTCAGGTTCAAGTAGCAATAACTCGGGTTACAACTCAGCACATATTGACTCCATGTCGGCGCATCAGGATTAGCTTTCTCTTTAACAAAGCGCGCCTCTATCACCTTACCAATCTGCTCTGTTGCCGCCTCTTGAGATAAAGGCTCTTTAAAATCAACATACGCTATCACATTGTCGGCTTTTGGATTGGGCAACAAATCAATCGCAGGCATAACCCACCACATGAGTAGTGATGTCCCCACAATCCCAAATCCTACCCAAATCTTAGCTTGCAGGGGTGAACGAGATGGCTGAGTGAACCGCTGAGGCCATTGATTAGCGGAGGATAACGGCTTGCTTTTAGCCTGTTGAGCTTGTTCAGAGAGTATCCGTCGCCCTAATGCCGGTAAGAGTATCAGCGCCACAAGTATGGAGGCCACTAAAGCGGTGGAAATGGTATAGGCTAAATCTTCAAACATTTGGCTAATACTGGATTGCATCAATATAATCGGTACAAAAATGACAATACTGGATAGCGTTGAGGAGATTAGCGCGCCACGCACTTGTTTAACACCTTGATACAAACTCGCCGTTAAACGTATCCCTTGAGACCTTAACCTTTGAATGTTTTCCATGACGATAATTGAAGCATCTAGCAATAATCCAACCGACAATGCCATACCCGCCATAGAAATCACATTTAAACTACGTCCTCCTAAATACATGCCTAAAATAACTAAAGATAAACACACAGGAATACTAATAAAAATCAAAAATACGACTTTGAGATCACGTATAAACAAATATAAAAACAAGCAAGCCAATAACACACCAATCAAGATATTAGTGTAAACAAGGCTCAGTGCATGCTTAATCGGTTTTGACGAATTACTCCTAAAAGACAATTTCATGCCCAGATCAGCCAAGACTCCTTGGTTCAGCTCTGTCATGACCACACTCAGCTCATCGGTAATATCCAGCGCATTGGTATTTTTATCCGGTTGAAAACTGAAATACATGGCTGGATGCCCTTCAAAACTGGAATAATCCCAATCAGTGACAAAACGTTTATGGATCTGAGCAATTTCCCCTAAACGAATAATGCGTTCACCTCGAACAGCCACAGGCAATTGCGTTAATTCAGCTAAGGCCATTTGTCCTTTGAAATGTAAATCATAAGCCTTAGAACCCAATTTCATTTTATCGCCAGAGCGATCAATTAAATCATGCAGTTTCTCTGTCACATCATCAATAGACAGTGAAAAGTGCGCCAAGGCTTGAGGATTAAATTCAATATCCATTCGCTGCGCCAATGGACTGTAACTCATATTGATATTCGCAATGCCTGACACATCACTTAATACAGACGCAATATGCTTACGATAGACTCGGCGAAAATCATTCGGCGTCATCTCTTCTAATTCAGAATACAAATACATGGATGCAACAGTGCTCCCCGCACCGTTACTGTAATCAAATATCAATGGCTTAGCCACCTGCTCCGGCCAATCTGGAATTTGATTAATGCGTGCCATCACATCCATATAGGCTTTTTCCATATCCGTTTCAGGAGAAAAAAACAAACGTGTCCAAGTTTCTCCATTGCCAATATGGGTTTGCGAGTGCTTTAACTGACCTATACTGGCCAGTTGCCTCTCCAAAGGCGTAATCAATACTTGCTCTATTTCGGTAGCGGTTTTTCCTTGCCAATTAATTAACATGGCAATTTCTTGCTGATCTAAATCAGGCAATAAGGCATTGGGTAATTTAACGCTGGCTATCCCTCCCAATAAAACGAGTAAAGCTGAAAATGCGATGATAATGCCGCTGTATTTATCGATAAATTTCATAGCCGCACCTTCATTTCATCAGCGTTAGCCACAACCACTTGATCATTCAAGGTTAAGGATTTACCACCACGCACCACCACATGCTCACCGACTTTAATCCCAGATTGAACTACCGCATGAGCACCTTGCGTATCCATAACCTTCACGGGAACTTGAGTGACTTTATTGTCGTCATCTAACAGCCAAACAAAATATTCGTTATTTTTAAGGCTCAGCGCATCATAGGCAACGAGAGTAAGATCGTCCTTTGGCATTTGCATATTCACTGCAACCCTTTCATTCAAAAACAAAGCAGCAGTGTCATCTTTAAAATCAAAATGCACATTCACCATTTGAGCGGCTTCATCGACTTTTAATGCCAATCGATTAAATGCTAACGTTTCACCGGATTTAAGCTGAAAACTCACCAGCTCGATATCATTAACTTGTTGATATAAATCAAGAGACATTTGACAAACAACCTCTTGGTTATCAGAAGGTAAAAAACTCAAAATACTGTCACCAGAATCCAACCATTCACCAGGCTGAGCATTCAATGTAAAAATTTGGCCATCAGCGGGGGCAAGATGTTTAAGGCTGGCGATTTGATGTTCAAGGATCATTTGATCGGCTTTTAAGGCGAGATATTGCTGCTTAGTCAACTTGGCATCGAGTTTTGCACGGTTTAAATCCGATACCGATACCATTTCTTGCTTATCTAATGACTGTATACGTTGGTATTCTTGGGCAGAAAAGTCCGCTTGCGCTTTAGCCGCTTCTAATTTTGCCGTTAACTTCAGCGATCTCTGCACGAGATAAAAGTCATCTTGCAAAGCGATAACATCCCCTTTTTTAACAGGCATGTTGACAGGTAAAACCCAATTGAGTTGAGCTTTAACATGGCTGGATACTTGAGGACGAAAAGGCACATCAGCATGACAATATAAGCTTTTTTGTATCCCCTCATGCCAAGGAAGAACGAGTTCAACATAGACTAAAAGTTTGTCTTCAGCATAAGTGGGGAAAACAGATAATAATACCATTCCAAGCCAAAAACCTAGCACCATTTTGATATAGCAATACATTCAAACATCCTTATTTAACTTATTATTAAAATCACCAAAATGAAATTAAGAACCCCCATTAAAACTCAATGAGTTACAAAATAAACATTGATAGAGTAAAGCATCAAATGTACTAAAAAAACAAATAAATGCAATATTTTTAAATAAATTAACAACTAGTAACAAGCCAAGTAAAAACATAACCATAAAGATGAAAAGCTCCACAGAAGGGTCTTATACCTGTAATGCTCGATAAAAACAGACATTATGCTAATTACTTTTGTCGCAATACATTGCTAATTTTTTACTCCCACTGACTCATTATGCTATCAACAAACACAATGAAAATTATTTTTATACTGTATTTTTTCATCTCTGTTATCTATATCTGCCGCCGAGGAAAGATCAAACATAAACTCACTCGACAATTAACCGATCATTCCACTTTTATGGCATTCATCAATTTCCCTTTGTATATTTTCTCTAAAATAAAAACGACGCCATTTGTTGAAACACAGTCAATAGATAACCTGAATAAACTCAAAGAAAATTGGAAGATTATTCGTCAAGAAGCCCTTGCATTAGAACAAGATGGATTAATCTCTACATCAGACAAACTCGATGATGCAGCCTTTAACTCTTTTTTCAGAAAAGGTTGGAGTCGCTTTTACATTAGCTGGTATGGTGCAAATATCCCTTCTGCCATGATTCGAAGCCCGCAAACGACTCAACTAGTCCAATCTATCCCTAATATAAAAGCGGCCATGTTCACAAGATTAAAAGCTGGCAGTCGACTCGGCTTGCACCGCGATCCTTATGCGGGATCCTTAAGATACCACCTTGGACTCATTACTCCCAACAATGAAAAGTGTTATATCAATGTTGACGGTGAGCCTTATTATTGGCGTGACGGAGAAGATGTATTATTTGATGAAACCTATTTACATGAAGCCGTTAACGGCACTGACAGTGATCGGATTATTCTACTATGTGATATAGAAAGGCCATTAAAGTACAAATTGGTCAGGCTATACAATAAATTCCTCAGTTATTTTTTATTAAAATCAGCCGCCGCACCTAATGAAATAGGCGACAAAACGGGTGGAATTAACAAAGCATTTAAATATATCTATCAAATCAGAATTCTGGGAAAAAAAATACAGAGATTCAATAAACCTCTGTATTATTTAATTAAATATCGTCTTTTTTTAGGGCTGATCAGTCTATTAATTTTTTAATAATGTCGCATTTTGCTCAGACAAGCGATACATAAGTAGAGCCGCTTTCTTGGCATTTTTGCCTAAACTACTTAAATCGCCAATTTCGTCACTGGTATGCCCACCCGTGCCCATCAGACCTAAACCATCAAGTGACATATCCACATAGTTAGCGGCAAAAGAAATATCTGCCGCTCCAGCATTACGAGGATCAACCGCAACGACCTTGCCATAGCCCAAATCTTCACTCACTTGATTATAAAGCGCTAGTAACTTGCGATTATTTTCAGTCGCCGCCATAGGTGGATAGCCTTCATTAAAAATCAGACTTGCCGATGTCATAGGTAAACTTTGAGACACGATTTCCAACATTTTCTCTTTCGCTTTATCAAGTTGCTCAGGCGAAAGCGCGCGAATATCCCCCATCACAATGGCTTCTTTAGACACCACATTGGTTTTACCTAACGCCGAGCCATTGGTTCCATTGGTTTTATGATCGACATCCGTCCCCGCAAGAATAAGCCCTGGATTAAACGTTAAGTCTTTCATAGAAGATAAGGACTCACGGAATCCATTAAGGATCCTCGCCATTTCATAAATAGCACCATCACCGACTTTTTCAGTAAATATTTGTGATGAATGCGCAGGCACTCCAGTGACTTTTAATATCCAATTCGCCGCCCCTCTTCGAGCAATCACAGCAGTTTTAATGTTTCCATCACCATCTTCAAAGCCTAAGGCCACATCAGCCCACTTAGCTGCATCCACAATGGCTTTTTTCGACGCTGACAAAGGCAAACCACTTTTCTCTTCGTCACCCGTCATCACGACTTTCAAGCTTATTTTATCAAGCACTCCCGCTTGCTTCAGCGCCTTGATGGCTGTCAACATGACCACATCACCACCTTTCATGTCACTCACACCAGGACCGGCCGCATGAATATCATCGAGCACTTGATACTTCTGAAAGGCATCATCCTTTGCAAATACCGTATCTAAATGTCCAATAAGCAATATTTTTTTACCTTGGGTTCCATATGAAGCCACTAGGCTGCCCGCACGATTATAGCTAGCGCCATCCTGCCATTGCGCCTTAAAGCCTAAATCTTCAAGTTCTTTTTTAAATACCATGCCCACTTGTTTGACACCGGCAAAATTCATAGTGCCACTGTTAATATTAACCACTTTCTCCAGTTGTTCACGGGCAGCAGGTAAAGCCTTGTCAACAGCAGCTTGAATGTTAGCTTCTATTTTTGGGTCTTGAGTCTTAGTCTTTACAATCGGCGTATCGGCAAAAGCAACACTGCTGACTAAACAAGTGACCACTAACAAATAAGGGGAAAGGAATATACGTCTCATTAAAGCCTCATTGACCATTCACTCTAAAAGTTATGGAGTATATAGAATCAAGCTTTAACCACTAAATTTTAAAAATAGAAC
This sequence comes from uncultured Shewanella sp., assembly GCF_947495455.1. Classification (GTDB taxonomy): domain Bacteria; phylum Pseudomonadota; class Gammaproteobacteria; order Enterobacterales; family Shewanellaceae; genus Shewanella. The sequence goes on from NZ_CANLZC010000005.1 coordinate 88,618, forward strand.
AGATAAAAACAGCAAAAAAATTAACAAGCAGATAAAATATTAAATATCTTTTAAATAAGAAGCTTAAATGAAAATACAGTAAGATAAATCGAAATAGAAGAAGAAAATAAACCACAAAAACAGTACAAAAATAAAACGAAAAAACATCCTTATCGCGACATTAAACCCATTAAACTAAATGAAAAAAGAAAGAGAGTCATTTAAATAACGGCATTAATATGCACTCTCTTCTCGAATCGTTATTTCACAATGACTGAGCTTGATTGCCGTAATCTATAGTCTGATCCTTATTACGACGCAATAAGTGATTGATAATGTACTGCTGATCGACTAACAGTTTACCATTAACATCATTGGCATGCTGGCTTTCTGTGGCCAAGGCTAATAACTGCTGCCAAATGCCATTAACTTGTTTTCCAGATTGAGGTGGCAATTTAGCAATCAACTGCTCCATACCCGCAGAGTTTCCAGAAAGACCTAAACGCTGCAGTGCAGCACTACGATGATCGGCACTTTGTTTTAGACTCTCACATAATGTACTTTGATGTGCATTATGGCTCTGTAAGGCTTGATGATCCCGCTGCAGCATCAACTTACGCTGATGCGCTAACAGACTTTTTAACTGTTTATAACCTTCTACATCTTGGCGTATGCCCCTAACGAGGCTTTGTACTAGCTCACGTTTTTCTGACATAGTGTTATCCGTGTTGGTTAAACATAGCTTCTGTGACTTTTGCTAAATCCAGATCAAAAGTGCCATCTTTGAGAGATTGACGAAGTGCATCAACTTTTGCTTGATCAACATCATCCATTGTTTCTAGTTGAGGTTGAGAACGCGCTAACAGCTCCCAATCTTCACTCACCGCTTTTGGCGTAACAAGCTGCCTAACTTGGCTCTCTACGGGTTTAAGTTCCGCCTTTGTCTTCGTTTGTCCTAGGCTTGAACCCACTTCAGCATTCAATGCACTATTGATCTTATTTATTTCCATCGCATTCCCACCCTATAATTAATGCCGTTATACGCCCAATGACTTGGTACATACCATAAAGCGACCTCAAATACCTTTCGCTGAAATTTTATTAAATCAGCAAAAACAGCTTGATTTTAAAGGCTCTTAAAATCTAACACGAATAATGTGTAATATAATCACAGACACAAAAAAGTCTTAAAAACGTGTAGTGACTTTGCCTTTGCTCGCCGGGTAAGCAATGATAATTTTTCCAGAACTGAGGTTTTTAACTCTAATGGCTTCACCTTCGCTACCGGACTCCAGTGCTTCTCCAAGCATTTTGGCATAAAAACCCTGACTTTTCGCCTCAATAATGACTTTATCACCTATCTTTACTAGCACTGGAGCGCTTAAATACATGGCTTTAATCGGCTTAAAACGATGCAGTTTTCTCACCACTTGCCGACCAATAATATCATCCATTTTAGTTAATACTTCTTTATCCGATCCTTTAAGCGCAAGCTTCATCCAAGTCACATCTTTTCCATTCACCACCTCTCCTCGCTTCATGGCACGGTTTAATACTGGTAAGCGCGCACTGACTTCTACTTTAGCTCTGACATATAAAGACCAGCCTTTTGATGGACAACTTAACTTTCGCTGTACTTGACCAAAATCAATATCGGCAGAATCCATTGCAGGCAAAATTGGACATAATGTGAGCTTGTCGGCACCAGAGGGGACTCGCACAGTAATACTGTGAGTCATGCCTTTCACTTGCGCATATTCTTGCCATTGCTTCAGCTCTTTCGTTAACACTTGGGTCATGCGTGCTTTCAATTGCTCAGTCGTCGCTGTTTCAGCCTGCACAAACGAGGCTAGCAAACCTGACATCAAACCATAAACTATCAGCATTAACCGCTTTAACAAGATCATTGAGCCAACCAAAAAGCCTAAAAGATGCAATGCAATATACTCAAGCTAGCCTTAGATGCAAGCGTCCAATTTATACCCGTGATACTTCAAGCTGCAGGATTCAGCTGGAATTAAAAGCCTTTTAGACAAGGCATTGAATACCGAGCCTAGTTATTCTAAGCCGATATTCAATAACACAGTATAAAAGGCTTTTAAACCAGCCCTTTGGGAGTGTGTAAAAGCACCGACTTCTGCGTTGTATCATCTTAAAAGGCAATAAGCATTTCGGCAATAATACGCCTTGAATTAGG
>NZ_CANLZC010000006.1 GCF_947495455.1 uncultured Shewanella sp.
CGTTATATGAAGAACCATCTTATTTATCGCAATGTCTTCGGGATTATTTAGAATAAAAATATGAGGGGATCTTTAAGGCATAAAACACAAAAAGCAAAACTCAGTACTCCTGCTTCTTGCATTCTTCTGATAATACTAATGCGACGATGTAAATTCTTTAATTGTTGACCATTAACGGGCGTGACTTCGCTACTTAGTGTTCGTATGAGTGCGGCTAATGCGAAAAAACGATTAGTGTATGCAAGGAGTAATAATGATATTGCTGGAAATAATAATGCAGGTGTTGTTAACGATATTTGGATATTGTCGAGGGCCATATTAACATTTGGATGGCTACTGATGAGTGTCTTTGATAATAACAAGTCCTTGGAAGATGTTCAAAATAAATTATTGTCGGTTATCGTAAATAGAGAATTAATGCCCAAATACTTGGAATGATAAATAAGCTTAATATCCAAAAGGTGAATGCTGTTGAAGTGAGTAAGATAGCTTTTTTAATATCGTGGTGATCAGGCGTAGGGCCGTACTTTATTTTAGGTAAGGCGATGCAGTTATCGCCAAATGTCATCGGGCCACTGAGTTCTATACGGAGGACTTTTGCGCCAATTTCACAAACATAAATATAACCTCGTGGAACCCCTTTTACTCGTGGCCTGAGAAAGGTTAACAAACTTTGAGGCCCGCCTTGTATGGCGAGACTAAAACTCCATAGCAAAGTCGGGATGAAAAAGATAATATTGCTTACTAAGTAACTCGATCTGCCAAAATATTGATATTTAGGATTAAAGCAGGGCCAAGAGAGTTCAAGTTGTTTAATCATTCGAGCAAGTAATACCAATGGGGCACCGCCTAAGCTGTAAAAAACAATGGTGCCAACAACACCATAAACAGGGGCGGTAATGAGTTTTTCGATTGTCGCCTTGCTCAGGCTGCTAAATGATAATACGAAGGTATTACGTGTTAACCAAGGGTGCAGTAAAGCACGAGCTCTTAATTTATCTTGCTGGGCGATAGAGACACAGACTTCTTCGGCAACGAGTTTGAAATTGGCATCATTTAGACAAATATAGAGAATGATAAACTCAAAAATCCAAGGAAAGATAGTACTGTGAGTGAAAAAGAAAGCGACTCCAAACAAGGGAAGCAACAAGGCTAAACTGGATATGAGCCCCATAATAGCCTGTCTAAAAGGACGATGATGAGTGTTATTGGCGTATTTACTGAGCTTTTTAGCAAGCAGCCCAAACCAAACAATAGGCTGCATGTTTCTAGGGAGTGGTGCAATTCTGGCTAATAACAGTGAGATGATTAATATTACTGCTCCTTGAAATATACCTCTATCGAGATTCAAAGAGGAAATGAGTTCTGGAGTAATAATATCAAAGTTCATCACAATGATAACGTCTTCAACAAGGCGATGACCATCAGAGCTGAATGGTGTCCTGCTTTGACCAGGTAAGTATCAAAATCAACAGGTGAATCATTATTCGCATTGTCAGATAAAGAGCGGATCACAACAAAGGGGATAGCAAACTGATGACAGACTTGGCCGATAGCTGCGCCTTCCATTTCACAGGCAGCCATGGATGGAAAATGAGAGAGCATTTGCTTTGTTCGAATAGGATCGCAGATAAAACTGTCTCCTGTGCAGATAAGTCCTTCAATAGCGTTGACTTCGCCTATTTGTGAAATCGCTTTTTTTGCCGCATCGACAAGCTGACTATCACAAATAAAAGCAGCGGGTTGCTGTGCCATTTGACCAATTTCATAACCAAATGCTGTGACATCGACATCGTGGTGACGTACTTCTGAAGCAATGACAATATCACCTATTTTCAGCTCAGGAGAAAATCCACCTGCTGAGCCCGTATTAATAATGGCATCTGGCGCATACTTTTCAATTAAAAGCGTGGTTGCCATACTGGCTGCAACTTTACCAATACCTGAGCGGGTCACAATAATGTCTTTATCCGCTAATTGACCGGAGACGAATTCGATACCTGCAATTGTTTGTGATGTTTTTGAGCTCATAGACTCAATGAGGTGAGCAACTTCTGGCTCCATTGCACCGATAATACCGACTTTCATGAAATAACCTTATTCGTATGAATGATAAATACGTTGCTAATATAGCATAATGCAATGCATTTGGCGTTAAGTTAGCGGGTGAAGCGACGCGGTATGTGAAGAAAGACTGAAGAGTGTAATAAAGAGGTATATAAGAAGTTGAAAAAGTCAATAAGTGCCTCTTGTTTGAAAGGCACTTATGTGGCGTTTATTGCGCTAAATAATTTAAAATGCCAAGGGCTGCATCACGTCCTTCAGCTATGGCTGTGACAACCAGATCTGAGCCTCTGACCATATCACCTCCCGCAAAAACTTTGGGATTACTGGTTTGAAAAGGGTTCTCTGCTGTTTTAGTGGCTTTAACTCGACCTTTTTCGTCAATATCAATTTGGTGTTGATTAAACCAAGAGGCAGGACTCGGCTGGAACCCAAAGGCAATAATAATGGCATCGGCTTCGAACACATGCTCACTATTTTCAATGGGGATAGCGACTTGACGGTCGCGGCAATCACTATTGCTCATTTTAGTGGTTATACATTCAATGCCGACCACTTGTTCATTGTGTGTCTTGATGGCAATGGGTTGCTGATTAAAAATGAATTTAACACCTTCTTCTTTGGCATTTTGCACTTCTTTACGAGAACCTGGCATATTCGCTTCATCACGGCGATATAAACAGCTTACCGATTGGGCTTGTTGCCGAATGGCGGTGCGAACACAATCCATGGCGGTGTCTCCACCTCCGAGTACAATGACGCGTTTATTCTTCAAATTAAGGTAGGGAATATCAGCTTGCTCTGTTCCCATAATATGGTGGGTATTACCAATGAGATAAGGTAGGGCCTGATATACGCCTTGTGCGGTTTCGCCTTCAATTCCAGCTTTAATTGCGGTATAAGTGCCCATGCCAAGAAAAACAGCATCATAGTCACCCAGTAGTGATTCAAAGCTAATATCATCTCCAATGGTGATCCCAAGTTTGAATTCAATCCCCATTTCTTCCATTACGGCTCTCCTTGTTGCCATGACGGATTTTTCTAGTTTAAATGCTGGAATACCATAGGTGAGTAAACCGCCTATTTGAGGATTTTTATCATAAACCACGGCTTTAATGCCATTTCGGCTCAAAATATCTGCACACCCTAAACCAGCAGGCCCAGCGCCAACGATGGCGACGCGCTCCGAGCGTGGCTTGACTTGACTCAGATCTGGACGCCAGCCTTGGGCTATGGCCGTATCTGTGATGTATTTTTCGATATTGCCAATGGTTACCGCTTCAAAATCATCATTAAGGGTACATGCACCTTCACATAACCTGTCTTGAGGGCAAACTCGACCACAAATTTCAGGTAAAGTATTGGTTTCATGAACTAATGTTGCTGCTTCCATTATGCGACCTTGCTTGGCTAAATTAAGCCAATTAGGAATGTAATTATGTAATGGGCACTTCCATTCGCAATAAGGATTGCCACAGTCAAGACAGCGATCAGCTTGTTGGTTAACAGCTTCTTGTTCAAAGGGTTGATAAATCTCGATAAACAGTGTTTTACGAGTCTTTTTGTTTACTTTCTTGGGATCTTGCCTACCCAGATCAATAAATTTAAAGTCATTGCTCATGGTTTTTTACCCCGCTCTGACTGCGAGTGCAGGTTCAGTTTGTTCTAATTTGAGAAGATCGTCCACTTTGACATTTTTGGGTTTGACTAATACAAAGCAATCTAACCAATTCTCAAAGTCATTTAAAATCATTTTGGCATGTTCACTGCCTGTTTCAGTAACATGTTCTTCAATTAATGAGCGTAAGTGTTGCTGATGGATAGGAAGCGTTAGCTTCTGCGTATTGACCATTTCAGGGTTCACACGACGATTGAAGTGACCGTATTGATCAAAGATATAAGCAAAGCCGCCTGTCATCCCTGCACCAAAGTTAACCCCCGTTCTGCCTAGGACTAACACTATCCCGCCTGTCATATATTCACAGCCGTTATCGCCCACACCTTCAACAACAGCGATAGCGCCAGAATTTCTGACAGCAAAGCGTTCCCCGGCTTTACCTGCAGCGAAAAGTTTACCGCCTGTCGCGCCATATAAGCAGGTATTGCCTATGATAGAAGAACGTTCCGATTTAAAAGAGCTTCCTATGGGAGGATGAATGGTGATTTTACCGCCGGACATGCCTTTGGCTACATAGTCATTGGCATCACCGGTTAATGTCAGGTGAACACCTGGAACATTCCATACACCAAAGCTTTGCCCTGCGCTGCCACTAAAGGTTAATGATATGGGGGACTCGAGTCCTGTATTACCGTATTGCTTAGCAATATAACCCGCTAAACTGGCGCCAATAGAACGGTCGGTATTGTTGATGTTCATATTGAGGTGATGAGCTTGCTTTGTATCAATGGCTTCTTGACACTGCATTAATAGTGTTTGGTTGAGTGTTCCTTGGTCAGCGGATTGATTAGTCTCTTTCCAAGTGAGAGCGGATCTTTTAGGCACAGTGGGAGTGAAGAGAATGGGGCTTAAATCCAGTTGAGCTTGTTTTTCTGTTTGTCCTTCTATCGTTGTTAACCATTCACTGTGGCCCACTAAGTCATCAAAGCGAGCAACCCCCAATTTTGCCATGTATTCACGTATTTCTTGCGCCATAAATTCGAAGTAAGTGATCACTCTCTCTGGTAATCCATGGTAATGCTTATCACGTAAAAGAGGGTTTTGTGTCGCAACACCGGTAGCGCAATTATTCAAGTGACAAATGCGTAAGTATTTACAGCCTAGCGCAATCATAGGAACAGTACCAAAACCGAAACTTTCAGCACCTAATAATGCGGCCTTGATGACATCTTTTGCTGTTTTCAAACCGCCATCGACTTGTAAACGAATTTTATGCCGTAAGCCATTTTTCACAAGCGCTTGATGCACTTCGGCTAAACCGAGTTCCCAGGGACTGCCCGCATATTTAACCGAGGTAATGGGACTTGCACCTGTGCCGCCATCATAGCCAGATATGGTGATCATATCAGCATACGCTTTAGCGACTCCGGTTGCGATGGTCCCGACGCCAGGTTCAGAGACTAATTTCACCGACACCAGTGCGTTGGGGTTAATTTGTTTCAGATCAAAGATGAGTTGGGCAAGATCTTCAATGGAATAGATATCATGGTGTGGAGGAGGAGAAATTAAGGTCACACCAGCTTTTGCATGGCGTAAAACGGCAATTTCAGCACTGACTTTGTGTCCCGGTAGTTGACCGCCTTCGCCAGGTTTGGCGCCTTGGGCCACTTTTATTTGTAAGACATCTGCATTAACAAGGTAGTGGGCGGTGACACCGAATCGGCCTGAGGCTATTTGCTTAATGGCTGAATTGCGATTTGATTTAAAACGTCTGGGATCTTCTCCACCTTCTCCAGAGTTTGATCGACCACCGATCTGGTTCATGGCGATAGCTAACGCTTCATGTGCTTCAGGACTCAATGCACCAATACTCATTGCGGCGCTGTCAAAGCGAGGAAATAATTCCTTTGCTTCTTCGACATGCTGAATAGAAATAGGTGCGAGAGGTGAATCAATAGCGATAAGATCCCGCAAGGTTGCAACAGGTCTACTATCAACTAATTCAGTAAATTGCTGATAAATTCTGTAATCTTTTTCCCTAAGAGAAGTTTGCAGTGTGTTGACGACATCGGGGTTAAAGCAATGGTATTCGCCATTCTGAACATATTTCAATAATCCGCCTTGCGGTAAGGGGAGATGAGGTCGAAATGCCGCTTGATGTAATATGGCTTGATCTTGCTCAATGAGGTGGAAGTTCGCACCTTGCAGACGGCTTATTACACCATTAAAACAGAGTGATATGACTTCTTCGTTGAGCCCGATGGCTTCAAATTGTTGGCTACAACGATATGATCCAATGGTGCTTATGCCCATTTTTGACATGATTTTTCTAAGGCCTTTATCAATGCCTTGTCTAAAATTAAGCAATAAAGGACGATGATCGTCTATTTGAAATTGTTTCGCTAAGGCAGAAATACACTCATAGGCCAAATAGGGGTAGATAGCGGTTGCGCCAAAACCCAACAATACTGCGAAGTGATGTGGATCTCGCGCAGAAGCCGTTTCAACAATGATATTTGTGTCACAGCGGAGGTTATTGTTAACCAATACTTGTTGAACAGCCCCTACTGCCATTGCAGCAGGAATAATATATTTTTCTTCTGCAGTCGCTCTATCGGATAAAATTAAGAGTGTTGTGCCTGTTTGCGCCAATTGTATGGCTTGTTCACAAATACGATCTAATGCCGCTTTCAACCCTTCTTCTTGAAGATAGTTTAAACATATTGTATCGGCTTGGTAATACTCTTGATCGAGTGCGAGGAGCTGCATTAGATCCGTATAAAGTAGAATGGGGGAATTGAACATGACACGATAGGCTTGCCCCGTTGTTTCATTAAATAGATTCTGTTCACGTCCAACACAGGTGGCCAAGGACATGACATGCTTTTCTCTTAATGGATCAATAGGGGGATTGGTTACCTGGGCAAACTTTTGTCTAAAATAATCATAAAGACTGCGAGATTTTTTCGACAATACTGCCATAGGCGTATCATCACCCATAGAGCCTGTGGCTTCTTCACCTTTTTGGGCTAATACCCAAATAATTTGCTCCAGCTCTTCTCGTGTATAGCCGAATAGTTTTTGGTATTTCAATAGTGTGGAAGCATCAAATTCATTATTCCCTTGCTCTGTCAGTTCAAAGCTTTCTGCGGGTAATAAAGTAGTGCTGTTTTTAGCCATCCATGCTTTGTAGGGGTGGCGTCTTTTCAAGTCATTATCAATGGCAAAAGAAGAGAATAACTTTCCATTTAACGTATCTAATACTAATAATTCTCCAGGGCCGACTCGACCTTTTTCTGTCACCTCATCGGCTGAGTAATCCCAAATACCGATTTCAGAAGCGAGTGTGAGTATGCGATCTTTAGTGATGACATACCTTGAAGGCCTTAAACCATTTCTATCAACAGCACAGGCTGCGTAACGACCATTGCTCATGACGATACCTGCGGGTCCATCCCATGGTTCCATATGCATTGAATTAAAGTCATAAAATGCCTTGAGTTCATCATCCATTTCAGGATTACTTTGCCATGCAGGTGGAATAAGCAAGCGCATTGCGCGATATAAATCCATTCCTCCGGCAAGTAACATTTCAAGCATATTATCTAAGGCCGACGAGTCAGAACCTGTTTCGTTGACAAAAGGCGCTGCTTGTTGAAGGTCAGCTAATAAAGGTGCGTTAAATTTGTACGCTCTTGCACGAGCCCATTGGCGATTTCCTGTTATGGTATTGATTTCACCATTATGAGCTAAATACCTAAAAGGCTGAGCAAGTGGCCATTTCGGTGAAGTATTGGTTGAGAATCGTTGGTGGAATAAACAGATTGAACTTTGTAATCTGATATCAGCGAGATCAGAATAGAACTTGGGGAGATCGGCGGGCATTAATAAGCCCTTATACACTATGACTTGGCCGGAAAGACTGGAAATGTAGAATTCATCATCGTGGATTAATTGTTGTTCAACACGCCTGCGTGCCATGTAAAGACGTCGCTCTAGATCTTTTTCTCGCCAGCCAATGGGGGCGTTGATTAACACTTGGTATATCTGAGGTTGGCAAGCTTTACCTATAGGGCCTAACACATTTGAATTTGTGGGAACGGCTCTCCAGCCCGCAACACTTAATGTTTCTTTTTCTAATTCTTTTGTTAAGCAAGCTCTGGCGGCATTTGCTAAGTCTTCATTTTGACTTAGAAATAGCATTCCAACAGCAAATTTACGGCTTAAGTGCCATTCATTTTCTAGTGCGATGGCATTAAAAAAAGTGGTAGGTAGTTGCATTAATAAACCACAGCCATCACCGGTTTTACCGTCGGCTGCAATGCCACCCCGATGTTTCATTCTGTCTAGTCCGTGTATAGCGGTTCGAATAATTTTATGGCTTGCTTCACCGTCCATTTGGGCGATAAGTCCGAATCCACAGTTATCACGTTCAAAACTTGGATGATATAAGCTCATTTAAACACTCCCTCAATCGCTTTAAATACAGCTCGAGCACATCATTTTTATTGTTATATATATGCACTCGAACCAACCAACCTAACGCGAGAATCTACAAAGGTCAAATCAAAAATTATGTGTCTCGATAGTGAATAAGTGAATATTTTTAATACAAAAAAATTTCTTACCTTAACGTAAACTGCAGATCTCTTTGTATAATACTATGAATAAATGGGATTTTAACTTTATGAGAATATAATTAAACTCATTTCATACATTTTCATAAAAATGAGGTTCGAATGATTTTTTTTCATAAAAAGGTTAACTGATGAGTATTTTAAATTGATTATTTATGCACTTTTAGTGATTTTGATTCTGTTGGCTATTATTTTAATTTGTCCTTTTATATAGTGTTAATTGAGTGTCACATTGTATCAGTGAAGTGAGCGCATGTTCTATTTAGTGGAGTGGAAATCATTTTAGACCTTACTTTTTAAAAGTGTATGGCGAATGAAATTAATACCAATTCTATTATATAGATGATTAATTCAGAGCTTCTCAGGCTTTTCAATTCAAGGCGCATTTATGCTGTAATGGTGATTCCCTTTCAAATGTATGCAAAGCTGAAGTGGAATGTCTGAGAAGCTCACTGTGTGTGGGTTTCAACATACTTTATGTGACTTAGCTGCTTTCGATATACGACCTCATGGATGAGGGAGGTAGAGCGACGTTTGAACCCAAGCCGAGAATAACTATTAGCTTCAATCATCTGCGACTGCCATGGATGGTGGGACTGTCTGTTAATGCAGGAGCAATTAACGACCTTGCCTACAGCATGTTGAATTCCCGCTGAAAGATCACTTATATAATGGAATTGGTATAATTATGGGTAGAGAGTCTTTCGCACTTTTTTACTTGTATTTCTTGTTATAATAATGTTTTGTTGAAATGCTTTTTAGTACATTTATTGATATTTGGTTAATCAATGGTTATTTCTCATTGGTTTTAACAATGAAGTGCTGCTAGATGTTGCGTAAGCAGTAAGAGTGAGTATTATGTATTAGGTTAGTCTTTTTATACATTTGGCAATATTTGAGAGGTGCCTAAATATGGCAACAGCCGAATTAGAATCAATTTTAGATCTAAATACACTTGAGCAATACTGCCAAGCTATTGGTGCAGGAACATTATTAAAAAGTGTTGTTTTATTTGAACAGCTGATGCCAGAGTATGTTGGTAATCTTGTCAGTGCTGATAAAGCAAATGATAAAGCGACCTTGTGTTCTGAAGCGCATAAGTTTAAAGGTGCTGCTGGATCCGTTGGTTTAAAACGTATTCAACAATATGCTCAGCAGCTGCAACATGGTGAGGAAGCGGCTTGGGCAACAGGGCATTCTGCTTGGTTACAAGGGATTGTGACGCATAGCGAAGGCGATCTGAGCCGGTTAAAAGAATATCTTGAATCTAAGGTATAAGCTTATCGCTTAAGTTAAACTTGTTTATTCTTGAGTCTTAGTGTCAATAAAAGTGAGTAGGATCTTAGTGATCTATACCAAACTTAGTTGATAAGCCATATTAACAGTTCATTTTATATGAGCTGTTTTTTTTACTTAATTAACGCTTAAATATGGTAGAAGTTGATTGTAACTTACTCTATTTCATTGTTATTTTATTATTTATTATGTTCTAACTAAAAGGGGGAATAACTCGATACTCCTTGGGAAAGGAGTATGCTAGACTCTAAAAATTATTGACATCCTTATTCGGCCATGTATTTATGAAGCATCTCCCTAGTTTGAAAAACTTATTTTATTTAGTGAACCTGCATCAAGAGCAAAACTTTAATCGTGCCGCTAAATTGTGTCACGTGAGTCAATCAACATTATCCAGTGGAATACAGAACCTAGAGCAACAATTGGGGCACCAGTTAATCGAACGGGATCATAAGTCATTTATTTTTACAGCGGTAGGTGAAGAAGTGGTTCATCGGGCTGAAGAGATCCTGACCGATGTTGATGAATTGGTCGAGCTGGTTAAAAACCAAGGCGAGCCAATGAGCGGCGAATTGCGTATTGGCTGTATTCCAACCATTGCGCCTTTTTTGTTAAGCCGAGTCGTTCAGCATTGTAAAACCGTTTATCCAAAATTGAATTTATTTTTAAAAGAAGAAACGACAGATAGGTTATTGAGTGCATTAGGGAAAGGAGAATTAGATTTGTTATTGCTCGCTCTTCCTGTTGACACCAGTGGCTATCACAGTATGAAAGTGGGAATCGATCCTTTCAAAATGGTGCTTCATAAAGATTTGTCCCATCAGTTCCATGAGCCTATTGATTATCATAGGTTACCAGATGAAAGTATCTTTTTATTAGAAGCGGAGCATTGTATTACTGGTCATGCTATCAGTGCTTGCCAATTGGAAGAAAGTACCAAAATTAACCCCTTTTCTGCGACGAGCTTACATACATTAGTGCAAATGGTGAACTGTAAACTTGGCACGACTTTTTTGCCTCAAATGGCAATTGATGCTGGTATTTTGGATAATACCGATTTGGTCAGTATGCTGCCATCGGGTGAAAGCCCTTATCGCGATATAGGTTTGGTCTGGCGTCAAACATCAAGTCGACTATTGACGTTCCGGAACTTAGGCTTAGAGATCCAAAAATTACTCAAACAAGACATTGAGAAGTGAACTTGAGTGCTTAAACTGGTTGATATTACTTAGGGCTAACACTGAAAACTTCTATCGAGTGTTGTTTACCTTTTAACTTTATTGGCCCTAAATTATTGATTTGATAACAAGGTGATAAATTTAAACGTGATGCTAATTCACCTGAGATAAGCATTTTTTGTTTTAGCGGGTTGCATTGATCTTGCAGTCTTGCAAGGGTATTTAATACATCGCTAAAAAAACCTATTTCTTGCTTGTGTACTCCAACAACGGCCGCAACAACTTGTCCACAGTGGGCAGCGGCTTTAAATTGTGGCACAAAACCATATTGCTCAATAAAATAATGTCGTTGCCAATTAAGTGATTGAGCAAATTCATGATAAATATTTAAGCATCTATCATTGATGATACCATCTTTTAATGGCCAATGAATAATGACAGCATCGCCAACATAACGATAGATCTCTGCTTCATTATTACTGACAGGATCGGCAAGTAAACTAAAGCTATCTTGGATAAGTCGACTAAATTGGTAGTCACCTAGTGATTCGGCATGAGCGGTAGACGATGCCATGTCTAAATATAAAAATAAACGTTGTTCATATCGGGGTTTATGGTATTTACCTAAACCAATATTCATGAGGACTCTAGGGCCGACGAGTAAGGCCATTTGTTCAATAAAAGCAAGACTGACACGGACAACAACGAGATAAACAATTAATGCTTGAAAAGAAGGGCTGTATAAAATATGTGCGGTCAGCATTTGCCTTAATGTGGTCATGTGGTTTTCGATTGCCCACATATTTAAGTATTGTGTCACATACGCTAAGGTGATGGTGCCAAGCAATAAAAATAGACCTTTAAAGATAACTGAGCATAAATAAGGCAATCTTTGTATGCCGCTAATTTCTGCAATGAGATTTGACATCCAATGTAAGCTGCCAAAAATGATCCCCATGTAAATCGAGAGCGTCGCGAGATCCGCTGATCCAATAGCCCATTGAGGTAAATTAGGGGCTTGGGCGTAGCGAAAAAAAACAAAAGATGCCATTGCAATAGTCCAAGCAAAAATGGCGAACATCAATTTTTTTGCTTGTATAGCGGCTTTCACTGTATTCGTTGTGTCCTAGTGTAACAAGTTCAGGAGGCGCTAGTTTATAGATAATCGCCCTATCATTTCCAGTAATATTTGTGATCTTGATCAAATCAAGTGTATTACAGAGTCAAATAAGTTGAGAGAGGATTTGATGTGTGAAAGCGATTTTTAAGTAAAATCCCCTTGGATTGGTTAATGTTAACCTCCCTTTTTCACCAATACATTGGGTTAATATTTTACTGTTAGCTGCTTTCGGTCTTAATTGTAATACTTCTCCGTGCCTTGCGGTAATACTATCAACTTTGCCCAAGGCAATCAGCTCCATTATTTCTTCCCAGTCTTGTTTTAATAGCTGCATTTCTTTTTTATTAGGCCGCCATAAAATAGGTGTGCCTATTCGCCTATCGGCGACGGGAATATGGCGTTCTCCTTGAACGGGGATCCAGAGTACTTGCCGCAGTTTATGATAAACAACACTGTTTTCCCAGGTGAGTCCTAGAATATTTTGTAAGGGAGCCACAGTGACATAAGTGGTTTCCATAGGCTTACCTTGATGGTTAATCGGGATCGTTTTAAGTTCAATGCCGAGATTGGCAAAGTCTGGTTCAGGTTTTGAACCAGCTATTGCTCCGAGTTCGTGTTCGATTAATTGTCCGACCCAGCCTTTATCTCGCTTAAGGTTTTTTGGCACAGTTATATTGTGAGAATGAGCCAGTAGGCCTAAACTTAACCCAGCCATTGTATTTGCACGTTTCATCAATTCGCAAAGACTTTGTGGTGGTAGTGGTATTGTTTTCATCTGTCAGTTTGAATTGGTTTGGAATATATGGGTGGTCAAAAAATAATCGCATGGGTTAAATGCAGAAAATAATATGATTGGTTTACGGGCAACTTGTTGTTTTATATTTATTAGATAGAAAAAAATTACATCTAGTTCTTAAAGAAATACAGTAATAAGTCGATTTGCGTGGGTTTAACACACACTTATCCACAGATTTATTGGATAAGTATTTAAGCCATTTTTATAATCAATTATTGAAGATTTGTCAATGATACAGCGTCTTAGAATATGGTTTTTTTCCTGTTTCAATGCTTAATTTCACGAAGGAGTGTGTGTATTGACTATAATATAGGTATTACCTTGATACGGTTATTAAATCGCCTAATTTTTTCTTTGAGGGTGAGTATGATATCAAATATAGCTATTTGTCTGTTTTATATATCTTTAATGCCGCGTTCATGAGTGTGCTAAAATGAATATTGAGCATGTATAGGGTGATGAATGGCCTTGGCATAGAGTTTCGAACAGAGATATCCACAGAATTTGTGGATATCTTGTATTGTTTTAAGCTTTTTGTTGATAAATGAATAAATAGGCGGATGTTATCCAATATATGCTTTAATCATATGGATTGCTGCAAGGCTTGGTTTGTGAAACAATCGAGCTATTAAATAGCGAATAAGTTCGGAGTCCATGTGATTGATAGTGACGGCTTTCGGGCAAATGTAGGCATCATTATTTGTAATCGTTTTGGGCAGGTTATGTGGGCACGCCGATTTGGCCAACATTCCTGGCAATTTCCTCAAGGCGGTGTTGATGAGGGTGAATCGATAGATGAAGCTATGTATAGAGAGTTATATGAGGAAGTAGGTTTAAAACCTGAACATGTGAAGTTATTGACGTCTACACGTTCTTGGTTGCGCTATCGACTGCCAAAAAGGCTGATCAGGCAAGATAGTAAACCCGTTTGTATTGGTCAGAAACAAAAATGGTTTTTATTACAGTTAACTTGTAGTGAAAACGTCATTAATCTGAACGCTAGCGGTCATCCTGAATTTGATGATTGGCGTTGGGTCAGCTATTGGTATCCCGTACGCCAAGTTGTTTCTTTTAAGCGTGATGTTTATCGAAAAGTGATGAAGGAATTTGCTTCGACAGCTTTATCATTGCAATTAAAAGAATCAAATCATAAGAGAAAAGGGAGACGTCGTAGTTCGTTTCTTAAGGGAGTTTGAGCCCAGTGCTAAAAACGCTCAGGGATATAACACAAGCCGTTGCTGCGGCTAATGACCTACAATCGGCTTTAGATGTTTTGGTATCGCAAACTAAAGCCATTATGGCAACGGATTCTTGTTCTATTTATTTGGTTGAGCAAGATGTACTGCAATTTTCCGCAACTGATGGGCTAGACAGGCAAGCTGTTGGAAAAGTGCGTATGCCTTTAACGCAAGGCTTAGTGGGGTTAGTGGCTCAAAGAGAGGAGCCCATTAATTTAGCTGATGCCCATATTCATCCACGTTTTAAATTATTACCTGAAGTGGCTGAAGAAGCATATCGTGCTTTTTTAGCCGCTCCCATTATTTATCAAAAGGTGGTTGTTGGGGTTATTGTCATACAGCAAATAGAGCCCAGGCAATTTAGTGAAGGCGAAGAAGCCTTTTTAATGACATTGGCTGCTCAGCTCGCTGTTGCAATAAAAAGCTTAAGGAATAAAGCAACAAGCACTAGTAACATCAGCCAGCAATATTACACAGGAAAAATAGCTGTCAATGGTGTGGCTATTGCTAATGCCTTAGTGTTAGGTGGGCATATCGCTTTATCATTTCCTGATGAAAAAAGTCGAGATTTGCCCGCAGAAGAAGCACGTTTAAAATTAGCGATGATGCGAACAAAGGATTTACTTTCGGCTCTTTCGCAGCGTTTTGATTCAGAGAAGAATGAAGAAGTTGTGTCTATTTTTTCAGCTTTACTGCTCTTGCTGGATAATGCAAGTTTGGGGGGAGAATACATTAAGGAAGTGAGGCAAGGTTGGAGTGCTGAATCGGCTGTATGTCGAGTTTCATTGCGATATATTAAACAATTTACCGAAATGAAAGATCTCTATTTGAAGGAGCGTGCAGGTGATATTCGTGATTTAGGGCAAAGAGTATTAAGGCAGTTAGTTGAACCTGGGCGCATAGAGTTTGAACCTGACACTCCGGTGATTTTAATTGCTAAAGAAGCGAATGCAACCTTGGTTGCTGAGTTTCCCAGACAAAAACTAGCTGGCATTGTGACTGAATTAGGGGGGGTGAACTCCCATGCAGCGATTTTAGCTCGCGCTTTAGGTGTTCCTGCACTCATCGGGGTTTCTAATATTCTCAATGAGGATATAGATAAAAAATTGGTCATTTTAAATGCCAGTCGTGGTCAGTTGCTTGTTTCTCCTCGGCCCAGTGTCATCACTGAGTTTAGAAGTTTGATGTCAATGGGTAAAGCGTTGCAAGAACGCTATACACAAGATTTATCTTTGCCGACGATTACCACTGATGGTATCAGAATTTCGTTGAAATTGAATGCAGGATTGCTCGCAAGTTTAGAATCTGATATTGCCACAGGTGCTGATGGCGTTGGGCTTTATCGCACCGAAATCCCTTTTATGTTACAAAATCGCTTTCCCAGTGAATCTGAGCAAATTAAAGTTTATAAACAGGTTCTTGAGGCTGCTGCAGGTAAACCTGTTGTCATGAGAACGTTAGATGTGGGTGGGGATAAACCCCTAACCTATTTCCCAATCAATGAAGAGAATCCTTTTTTAGGCTGGCGAGGGATCCGCTTATCACTGGATCACCCTGAATTGTTTTTAGTCCAATTAAGGGCAATGTTACAGGCAGGAGAAGGGAGTGAACAGCTCAGTATTTTATTGCCAATGGTTAGCTGTATCGATGAAATAGATCAAGCGATCGCTTATTTAGATCAAGCTTATTTTGAGCTCAGCACTGAAATGGGCATGGATATTGTTAAGCCTAAAGTGGGTATTATGCTTGAAGTACCTGTGCTGCTCTATCAATTACCTGACGTCGTTCGACGAGTGGACTTTATTTCAGTAGGCTCAAATGATTTAACGCAATATTTACTTGCAGTCGATAGGAACAACCCTAGAGTGAGTTCGCTTTATGACTGTTATCATCCTGGAATTTTACGTGCTTTAAAAAAGGTGTGTGAAGATTGCAAAGCGCATAATTTACCTGTAAGTGTGTGTGGTGAACTTGCTGGAGAGCCTATAGGTGTTTTATTGCTCGTTTCTATGGGGTACACCCATCTTAGTATGAACCAAGGGAGTTTAGGGCGAATAAATTATTTATTACGGCGAGTTTCTTTTTCCGATCTTAATCATTTATTGGATAAAGTATTACGCTTAGGCAGTGGCCAAGAAGTCAGAGTCTTATTAGCCGAATATCTAGAAACGATAGGCTTGGTAGAGCTATTGAGTTTATAACAAACAATCATTTGCTACATTTTAAAAGACATTCGTGAGTGTGTTATGGATTCGATTTTTCAAGTGGTTAGTGTCTGTTTGTTGTTAGGGGCTTTAATTGGTTTTTTAGCCGGTTTATTAGGGATTGGTGGTGGCTTGCTAGCCGTGCCTGCTTTATTGAGTATTTTACCTATAGTGGGCTTCCCCCATGATTTTCTACCCCATGTTGCTATTGCTACGTCACTTGCAGCTATTATATTGACTGGCCTTTCTTCAGCAAGATCTCATCAAAAACGCGAAAATATTCCTTGGTTTTTATTTAAACCTATGTTGCCTGGTTTTGTTATTGGTGCTTTGTGTTCAGGCTTTATTTCTGAAAAAATCAGTGCCGATGCTTTAAAACACACTTTTGCCATTTTTGTGTTATTAATGGCAGCTAAAATGGCCTTTCCATTTGACACGGAATCCCAGAGAAAATTACCCCACTTTTTTGTTTTATTGTTTGCAGCTATTTTGGTGTCGATTATTGCAGGACTAATGGGAATAGGGGGGAGTGTACTGCTGGTGCCATTTTTAACTTTTTTTGGACTTCAAATGCGCTATGCAATTGGGTTTTCTGCTGCAAGTGGGCTAGTCATTGCGCTCTTTGGTAGTGTAGGGTATGTTTTAGCGGGGTGGGATGTGTATGGATTACCACAATTCACCTTGGGTTATATTTACATCCCAGCATTGCTTGGTATAGTAAGCACCTCTGTGTTGTTTGCTCCTTTGGGAGCAAAGGCTGCAAGTACATGGCGAACAGATATTTTAAAAAGACTTTTTGCACTGCTATTGGTTATTATCGGGCTGAAACTCGTGCTCGTTGGATAACTGTTGTTATCACATTAAATTGTTATTGGAAGAAATATGGCGTTAAATTTTCCACATATTGATCCTATTATTGTGTCATTTGGCCCATTTCACCTCTTTGGGCAAACATTTGAACCTGCTCTAAGATGGTATGGATTTATGTATTTATTGGGCTTTATAGCCGCAATGTTTTTACTTAATCGTCAAGCTGACCGTTCTAAAGGGTTATGGAATAGAGAAGAAGTCTCGGATTTGCTTTTTTATAGTTTCTTAGGGGTGATATTAGGTGGACGAGTTGGCTATGTGATTTTTTATCACTTTGACTTATTTTTAGCAAACCCCCTGTATTTATTTAAAATAACAGAAGGTGGAATGTCTTTTCATGGCGGATTAATGGGGGTGATTTTAGCCATGCTTTATATTGCTCGAAAGCAGAAAAGAACTTTTTTTGCGGTTGCAGATATGGTAGCTCCAGTTGTGCCTATTGGCCTTGGTGCTGGGCGTATCGGTAATTTTATTAATGGTGAGCTTTGGGGAAGAGTCACCGATGTGCCTTGGGGAATGGTATTTCCAGGTGCAGGGCCTTTACCTCGTCATCCATCTCAACTCTATCAATTTGCGCTTGAAGGTGTTGCACTCTTTTTATTACTGTTTTGGTTTAGTCGTAAAACGAATAAAAGCGGCGCCGTTTCAGGCATGTTCTTATTAGGGTACGGCTGTTTTAGAGTGATTGTTGAAACGGTTCGTCAGCCCGATGCACAGTTAGGACTTTATTTTGGTTTTATGACAATGGGACAAATATTATCCATTCCAATGATATTGTTTGGTTTATATCTATTATTACGCCAAGCTCCGAATAATGGGAAAGGAAAGAAGTAATGCAGCAGTATTTAGATTTATGTCAGCGTATTATTAATGACGGTACTTGGGTTGAAAACGAGCGGACGGGAAAACGCTGTTTAACCGTTATTAATGCTGACCTTGTTTATGATGTGCAAAATAATCAGTTTCCTTTGATCACGACCAGAAAAAGTTTCTGGAAGGCTGCGATAGCCGAATTACTGGGTTATATTCGTGGTTACGATAATGCTGCTGATTTTCGTGCTCTGGGGGCGAAAACTTGGGATGCAAATGCTAACGAGAATAAAGAGTGGCTTGAAAATCCTTATCGTAAAGGCCCCGATGATATGGGGCGGGTTTATGGTGTTCAAGGTCGCAGTTGGAGTCAACCTGATGGCGGAAATATAGATCAATTAGCGAAAATTATTGATGATCTATCCCGAGGTGTGGACGATAGGGGGGAAATTTTAAGTTTTTATAATCCTGGAGAGTTCCATATGGGGTGTTTACGACCTTGTATGCATACTCATAACTTCTCTTTATTAGGCGATACGCTGCATTTAACCAGTTTTCAACGCTCTTGTGATGTGCCTTTAGGGCTTAATTTTAATCAAGTTCAAGTTTTTACATTGTTGGCTCTTGTTGCTCAAATTACCGGTAAAAAGCCTGGAATGGCTTATCATAAAATAGTTAATGCACATATTTATGAAGATCAATTACCGTTAATGCGAGATGTTCAGTTAAAACGTCAGCCTTTTGATTCACCACAACTTGTGATTAATCCAAAAATTAACTCATTGAAAGATTTAGAAACTTGGGTAACATTAGCTGACTTTGATGTTGTCGGTTATGAGCATCATGACGCCATTCAGTATCCTTTTTCTGTTTAATTATTAAAGGGACTTTACGCTAGAAAAACCCTTACGCTTGTCGTTAAGGGTTTTTTTGTATTGGTTAAAATGAAGTTTCAATTCTTGTTTATTATATTATAACTCGAAAATATCGAGCTTTAACATTGAATCAATCGATTATTCATACTATATTCATTGAGCTACACTGAAAATCTCGTGTAAGGGCTTAAAAAGGAAGAAATATGGAACGAGTGATTAAAAATTTTCTCAATAAGGGTTCCGCTGGCGGTATTTTATTAATGTTGGCAGTGATCTTGGCGCTTCTTCTGGCTAATTCTCCTCTCTCATGGCTATACCAAGGTTTCTTGCATACAGAGATGCAAATTCGTGTTGGTAGTCTTGATTTAGACAAGTCATTGTTACATTGGATTAATGATGGTTTGATGGCCATTTTCTTTCTATTAATTGGATTAGAGGTTAAGCGTGAGTTGCTAGAGGGCGCATTGTCGACGCCTGCTCAAGCTTCATTACCCACTTTTGCAGCCATTGGTGGAATGATCTTTCCGGCAGCCATTTATTTATTATTTAATTTTTCCGATCCTATTGCGCAGTCGGCTTGGGCGATCCCTGCGGCAACGGATATTGCGTTTGCATTAGGTATTATTGCCTTGCTAGGTAGTCGAGTCCCTGTATCATTAAAAGTCTTTTTATTAGCCTTGGCGATTATTGATGATTTAGGTGTCGTGATTATTATTGCGATTTTCTACAGTACAGATTTATCTATGCTCAGCATGATCATTGCCGCTTTTGCGATTATGGGGCTGGTTAGCTTAAACCTTAAAGGGGTGACGGCATTGGCGCCCTATGCTGTCATTGGGGGGATTTTGTGGATTGCGGTTTTAAAATCGGGCGTCCATGCAACATTGGCTGGTGTGATTATTGCTTTTTGTATTCCATTAAGGGCAAAAGATGGAAGTTCACCGTCTGAAAAATTAGAGCATGATTTACATCCTTGGAGTACCTTCTTGATTTTACCCGTGTTTGCTTTTGCCAATGCCGGTGTTGATTTATCAGGCATGAGTATGAGTTACTTAGTGTCACCATTACCGATTGGTATTGCGCTTGGGTTATTTTTAGGTAAGCCCATTGGCGTCATGTTATTCAGTTACCTTGCGGTAAAATTAAAATTTGCAGTCTTGCCTGATGGAATTGGTTGGAAACAGATTGCGCCAGTGGCTGTGATGTGTGGTATAGGTTTTACCATGTCAATGTTTATTAGCTCATTAGCCTTTATTGGTGTTGATCCACTTTATGGGGATTTAGCACGCTTAGGGATTTTAATGGGGTCGATTGCCTCCGCCATAGTCGGTTATTTCT
Organism: uncultured Shewanella sp.; assembly: GCF_947495455.1. GTDB lineage: Bacteria > Pseudomonadota > Gammaproteobacteria > Enterobacterales > Shewanellaceae > Shewanella. The sequence continues at coordinate 20,045 of NZ_CANLZC010000006.1, forward strand.
GGTTATCTAGTGTATTAGATAAAAAGGGAGAATAAAGATGAAAACAAAGCTATTTATCGGCTTGTTGTCCATCCTAGTTGCGGGCCAAGCAAGCGCAACTCAAATTGCCGCTTGTAATAAAAATGTCAGTAGTGCAGCTTGCCAAGATTATTTACAAGGTGTGGTCGATGGTGCACTCATGCATCGAATGGACAGTTCACAGCAAGATATTGTGCCTGATTCTTATGCAAAAAGGGCATTAAAATATCGAACTGGTCAGCGCTTCAAAGAAGCGAATCGTATGTATTGTCAGGGAAGGGTTCCTGATAGAGAGTCATTAGTTTCAGGGCTTGGAGAGGCATTTATCACCAGTGAGATTAATGATGTGACAGCATTAAAAGGCGTCATGCTCAATTTAATGGATTGTAATCGACATCAATAATGCATAATTAACGTATTGTCATTGACAGAACCTCAGTGAAATAGAGATGTAAACTGAATGATTAATTTGAATTATAACCATCTGTATTATTTTTGGATGATCCAAAAGAAAGGTTCTGTTGCCAAAGCGGCTGAAACATTATGCCTGACGCCACAAACCATTACGGGGCAAATTAAGGTACTTGAAGCGCGTTTAAATGGTCGGCTGTTTATTCGTGAAGGGAGACAGTTAGCGCCAACAGAATTGGGTAAGTTGGTTTATCGTTATGCTGATAAAATGTTTAGCTTAAGCTATGAAATGCTTGATATTATTAATTATCAGAAAGATAAAAAAACACTCTTTGAAGTGGGGATTGCTGATGTATTATCCAAGGAGTTAGTCGGTGATATTTTATTATCTGTGATGTCAGATGACGATAGTTTGCACTTGGCTTGTTTTGAATCGACCCATGATGACTTAATGGCGAGATTGCGCGATCATAAATTGGATATTATTTTGTCTGATTGTGCTGGCGGCTCACTTAAATATCCTGAAATTTTATCAAAAAAATTAGGGGAGAGTGGCGTGGCTTTTTTTTCGCATAAGCCACTTTCAAATGCTTTTCCTTTATGTCTTGAAGAAGAAAAGTTGCTTATTCCAGGCAGGCATACTTCGTTAGGGCAGCAGCTAGTGCATTGGTTTGATGAAAAATTACTTAAAATCAAGGTATTAGGTGAGTTTGATGATTCAGCCATGATGAGTGCGTTTGGCTTTTCAGAACAAGGTATTTTTGTTGCGCCCAGTATTTATAAACAATCAGTGATGAAACGTGGTATGTATTTACTTGGGGAAACTACTGAAGTAAAAGAGTATTATCATATGATGTTTGCTGAACGCATGATCCAGCATCCAGCAGTAAAGCGTTTACTTGAGATGGATTTTACCGCATTTTTTTCTCCTAAGACTGAGTGAGTAGGATAAGGGGGAAAGGGATGTCGACACTGAGCGCCAAGGACTGATAAACTAGTGATTAAAGCATGTGTGGACGATGAACCTATTCGAGGAGCAAGAGCTTGTCTGAGCCAATGAAGATCGCAAGAGTAAGGTGGGCGTGCCGTAGAGGTATGTTAGAGCTGGATGTGTTGTTTCAGCCATTTGTAGAAAAGCATTATGAACAACTGAGTAATGAAGATAAATTAACTTTTGTTCGATTGTTGGAGTGTGAAGATCCTGAGTTATTTGCTTGGTTTATGGGGCATAAAACTTGCGAAGTTCCCGAACTTGCTGACATGATAGTAAAAGTGCGTGGCCGATCAGCACCTTAGTTTTTCACTCACATCCTCTTTTGACCAGCGTTTAACTCTGGTCATATCGTATCTGGTTTTTCTTTCCTCTTTTTTGTTTTGGCCTCAAAGCAATAGCAGCATTATTTTATGGATTAAAATAGGCTTGTTGAGCGCACTGACAGTCTTTTTTATTTGGCAGGGATGGCGCTTAAGTCATTGGCAATGTGAGTTTCGTTTATCGACGTCGGGCTCCGGCTCTTTTTCAAATGGGCAAGGATTTATACTGGTAAAAAAAGCGTTTATTAGTGCTTTTGTTGTGGTCTTTTACTATCAGTGTGTCAATGACAATAAAAGTAAAATGATGGTTGTTTGGAGCGATATGTTAACCGACACAAATTATCGGCATTTGTGTCGGTTATTATGCCAGCAATAAAAGTGCTTTTATATTGTTGATTCCGGACGAAGAACCGTTGGGCCTGCATGTGGCAATTTTTGCGGATGATCAATGTTATAGTGTAAACCTCGGCTTTCTTCTCTATCCATTGCACAACGTATGATGAGTTCGGCAACTTGGACTAAATTTCTGAGTTCTAATAAGTGATTGGATACTCTAAAGTGTTGATAATACTCTTCAATTTCTTGTTGCAGTAATAAGCAGCGTCTTAATGCTCTTTCTAAACGTTTATCTGAACGGACAATACCGACATAATCCCACATGAAGAGTCTCAGTTCATGCCAGTTATGTGCGATGACGACTTCTTCATCGGAATTTGACACTTGACTATCATCCCAAGGGGGAATGTCATTGGGCATACGGACCTTGTTAAGTTGGTTTTCGATATCTTCGCTAGCTGCTCGAGCAAAGACTAGACACTCTAACAAGGAATTACTTGCTAGGCGATTGGCACCGTGCAAACCGGTATAAGCCACTTCGCCGATAGCATAGAGTCCATTGATGTCAGTTTGTCCGTGTAAGTCGGCCATGACCCCCCCACAAGTGTAATGCGCTGCTGGCACAACTGGAATAGGATCTTTTGTAATATTAATACCCAGTTCAAGACATCGCTGATAAATGGTGGGAAAGTGTTTAATGATAAAGTCTGCCGGTTTATGGGTAATATCTAAATAGACACAGTCCGCTCCGAGCCTTTTCATTTCAAAGTCAATGGCTCGAGCAACAATATCCCGAGGCGCTAATTCGGCGCGTTCATCAAAATCAGGCATAAAACGGCTGCCATCAGGCCGACGTAGATAGGCTCCTTCTCCTCGTAAGGCTTCAGTAAGCAAGAAATTACGTGCGTCGGCATGATAGAGGCAAGTGGGATGAAATTGATTAAATTCCATATTGGCGACTCGGCAGCCAGCGCGCCAAGCCATTGCAATGCCATCACCAGACGCGACATCTGGATTTGACGTATATTGGTATACTTTTGAACTGCCACCAGTGGCAAGGGCAACAAAGCGAGCTTTGATGGTTTCAACTTGTTCTATTTGTCTGTTCCAAACATAAGCGCCTTGTACACGGTTGCCTGGACGATTCAACTTGCGTGTGGTGATAAGATCAATGGCGTTGTATTTTTCAAAAACACGTATATTAGGGTGTTTTTTTACACATTCTTGTAAAGTCACTTGGACTTCTTTACCTGTAGCGTCGGCAGCATGTAAAATGCGTCTGTGGCTGTGACCACCCTCACGGGTTAAATGATAAGCTGCGTCAGCAGGAATGTGACCGTCTTCGTTTTCTTCTTTATCAAAGGCTACTCCACATTGAATGAGCCAGCGAATGGCAGATTGCGCATTTTCAGCTGTAAAGTTTACCACGCTGGGGTCGCAAAGGCCGGCACCTGCGATCAGTGTATCGGATACATGGGACTCAATGGTATCGTCTTCGTCAAATACTGACGCGATGCCACCTTGGGCATAATAAGTGGATCCTTCACTTAGAGGACCTTTTGAAAGTAAAATAACCTTTGACTTTTCAGCAAGGTGTAATGCTAAAGTAAGGCCAGCTGCGCCGCTGCCAATAACCAAAATGTCAGATTGGTGTTCAACTACTTGTTTCATCGGGTATCATAGTATCTTCTGTGGGTCTGGTTATAGTAAACTAAGATGGATATTATGGATACAGGCTGATTGCATGTAGAGTCTATTCATCATTTAAATATTTTTTTAGAACTTTTTTTTCATTTGTGAGTCTACATACTAGATGTATGAATTCGAGCGACTGAGAGATCAGTACAGATTTAGGAGTAGTCGGCTCGAATGAGTGGACAAATAAGTGATCAACAATTAGTTGAGCGTGTACAGCGCGGTGATAAAAATGCCTTTAACCTTTTGGTGTTAAAATACCAAAATAAGGTGGCGAATTTGGTTGTTCGTTATGTACGAAATCAGGCTGATGTGTCCGATATCGTACAAGAAGCTTTTATTAAAGCCTATCGAGCGCTGCCAAACTTTCGTGGTGAAAGTGCTTTTTATACATGGTTGTACCGAATAGCAGTCAATACTGCAAAAAACCATTTGGTTGCACATGGAAGACGTGCGCCAGCCAATGATGTCGATGTTGAAGATGCTGAATACTATGACGGTAGTGATGTGTTAAAGGAGTTTGCTTCTCCCGAGCGCTTATTATTGTCAGATGAAATTCAGAAGGTTGTTTTTGACACGCTAGAGACATTACCACAAGAATTGAAAATGGCTATTTCGTTACGTGAGCTTGATGGAATGAGCTATGAAGATATTGCTAATGTTATGGATTGTCCAGTGGGGACAGTACGATCGCGTATTTTTAGAGCTCGAGAAGCAATCGATAAAAAGCTACAGCCTTTGCTGGAGCGATAGCATTTAAATTGATACAGGTAGAGAAATGGATAAATTAGGTCAGGAATGGGTGTCTGCAGCCGTTGATGGCGAAGTCGATGAAAAGACGTTAGCTGATTTAGCTAATGATCTCGACTTACATGAGCAGTGGCGAGATTACCAAATCATAGGTGATGCGATGCGTAATGAATTACCCACAGCATTAAATATTGATCTATCGATGAACATCGCCGAAGCCATTGAGCAGGAGCCTTGTCACAATATGACTCATGCGAATAATCAACAGCATGAGAGCAAAGTATCTGAGGTGGCGCCAAAGCAAAGTCAATCCTCAAAAATCATTCCTTTATTTAAGCAATTTGGGCAATATGCTATTGCGGCGAGTGTGGCTTTAGTGGTAGTGGTCAGTGTTGATAATTACAACAAGGACACCAGTGTTGATACGAGTCCCTTATCTGTGCTCAATACTCGGCCATTAGTGGGTAGTGTGTCGCCGGTGAGTTTGCAAACGGGTGCTGTACAATCGAATTCAGCTTCAAATGCTAAAAATGATCAGCTTGCTGAGCAACGATTACGTATCAATGCCTATATTCAAGATCATCAATTACAACAAAGGTTGAATAATGATATGAATATAGATGACAATAGCCAAATTCAGGCCTTACCGAATCAGTAGATATTTATGTCATCAATTTTTAATAGGGTTAACGTGCGCGTGTTTGGGTTGGCTCTTTTGGCTTTGTCGTGTCCTGTTTGGGCACAAGAAGCCATTTCTGCGAAAGCTTGGCTAGAGAATATGAGTCAGGCCTTACACGAGAAAGAATACAAAGTTTCCGTTATTCAGCTTCAAGCTGAGCATATAAGTCCCCTTGTTTATATTCATGGAAAAGTGGATAGCCAAGAAGTGGCATTTCTTGAATACCTCAACGGTCCACCTCAAAGTGCTGTAAGAGTTGGGGATACAGTGAGTTTCATTGAATATCAACAGGCACCTTATAGCGTAAATGCAAAGCGGATCCCTGGCGTGCTGCCTGTTGGTTTTTCCAGTAATATCGATAGATTAGAGTCAGGCTATCAATTTGTGCTAGGAGGTCGCAGCCGTCTGGCTGGACGACCAAGTCAATTGGTGCGTTTAATTCCAAAAGATGATTTTCGATACGGTTATCAAGTTTGGCTAGATCTAGAAACCGCATTACCTTTGCGATACGATTTATTAACTAAAGATAAACAGCTACTTGAGCAATTATTAGTGGTGGAGTTATTAGTGTTAGATAAAGCGCCTGCTATTTTAATTGAAGCTAAGAAACAAGAGTGGCCTTCCGTTGTGGTACAAGCTTCTAGCTCTAAAAAAGAGCAATGGCACTTTAGCTGGTTACCTCAAGGTTTTACGGTACAGACAAATGATCAACATCGATTGATAGGTAATAATGAATCGGTTGAATACATAGCATTAAGTGACGGTTTGGCCAATATATCAGTTTATATTTCTAAAGTGGGGGAAAGTCCTTTGCCTGAAGGTTTAGTGACGCGTAATGGTTTGGGGTTGTCGGCTGTAGTCGTGGGGGATCGTGAGGTGGTTGCTGTGGGTAAAGTGCCCAGTGAAACCTTAACGCGCATTGCGAAAAGTCTTGTTATTGGTGCCCATTGAGGATTATCTTATGATGGAAGAAATGGCCAAGGTGGTTGCATGCGATGAAACTGGCTGGATAAGAGTGGAAGTTAAGATCAAAAGTGCCTGTAATCATTGCGATAATAGTGAGTCTTGCGGAACTTCTGCTGTTTCTCAAGCTTTTTCTTCAAAGTCACAAGAGTTTTCAATTCTCAGTGATCAATCTTACCCTGTTGGTGAGTGGTTAAAAATTGGTTTACCAGAAAGTGTGATTTTAAAAGCGGCGGCTTTAGTTTACTTGTTTCCTATTCTTGGCTTTTTTCTGGGGGCGTTTTTTGCGACGCGTATTTTTGCGTTTTCAGACTTATTTACATTTATATTGGGCATCCTTGGAGCAAGTTTGGCCTGGGGATTTGCTCGAGCAAAAGCATCGAGAATGGAGGAAGCGGCTCGGCCTGTTATTTTAGCGCATATTGGACAGCGAATTAATTAAAGCGTTTGATCCTAGAATCTATTATTGTATTTAATTAACTGTTTGAAATTAATGAGTTATTTAATTTCTATGGGCTTTTATAGGTGGCCTTTTTCGTTTTTTTTGTTATTATGTTACCAATCAAGATTGGTATTGTCTGTTTGATAAGGTACAATTCCGCACTTTTAGAATTCTTTTCAACTTCGAGTTTAGTCATCCCAGCATAATGAAGCATATAAGAAACTTTTCAATTATTGCCCATATCGACCATGGCAAGTCGACTCTATCAGACCGCCTTATTCAAGATTGTGGAGGTTTGTCTGATCGTGAAATGGCTGCGCAAGTTCTAGACTCAATGGAGCTGGAACGTGAGCGTGGCATTACTATTAAAGCACAGAGTGTCACTTTAGATTATAAAGCTGATGACGGTGAAACTTACCAATTAAACTTTATTGATACGCCAGGTCATGTTGATTTCTCTTATGAGGTTTCTCGCTCTTTAGCGGCATGTGAAGGCGCATTGTTAGTCGTTGATGCAGGTCAAGGTGTTGAAGCGCAAACGCTGGCAAACTGTTATACCGCATTAGAAATGGATCTTGATGTGGTACCGGTTTTGAATAAAATCGATTTACCTCAGGCCGATCCTGAACGTGTTGCTGATGAAATTGAAGATATTGTGGGAATTGAAGCTGCTGACGCGGTGAGATGCTCTGCAAAAACAGGCTTAGGCATCAAAGCGGTATTAGAAGATATCGTCTCTAAAATTCCACCGCCAGAAGGGGATCCCGATGGACCGCTTCAAGCACTGATCATTGATTCTTGGTTTGATAGCTATCTAGGTGTTGTATCCTTAGTTCGAATCAAAAATGGTGTATTGCGTAAAGGTGATAAATTTAAAGTCATGTCAACAGGTCAGACACACAATGCTGATCGCGTCGGTATTTTTACGCCTAAGCAAACCGATACCAAAGAGCTGAGTACGGGTGAGGTCGGTTATGTGATTGCTGGCATTAAAGAGATCCATGGCGCCCCAGTTGGGGATACATTGACACTGGCTAAACACGGTGCTGAGTTACCTTTGCCTGGCTTTAAAAAAGTCAAGCCGCAGGTCTATGCGGGTGTATTCCCGGTTTCGACTGATGATTATGAAAGCTTTCGTGAAGCGTTAAACAAGCTGAGTTTAAACGATGCATCACTTTTCTTTGAGCCTGAGACTTCTTCGGCGTTAGGCTTTGGTTTTCGAATTGGTTTCCTCGGCTTGCTGCACATGGAAATTATTCAAGAGCGATTAGAGCGAGAATATAATCTTGATTTAATTACCACAGCGCCAACGGTTGTGTATGAGATCCTTGGGACCAATGGTCAGGTTCTCTACGTTGATAATCCGTCTGATTTGCCCGCGGTGAATAATATCGAAGAAATGCGCGAGCCTATTGTAGAGACAAATATCTTAGTGCCTAAGGATTATTTAGGTAATGTGATCACTTTATGTGTTGAAAAACGTGGCGTACAAACCAATATGGTGTATCACGGCAATCAAGTGGCGATTACCTATGATATGCCGATGGCTGAAGTCGTCATGGATTTCTTTGATCGCTTAAAATCAACCAGTCGCGGTTACGCTTCTTTAGAATATAATTTCAGACGTTTTGAGCAAGCGGATATGGTTAGACTGGATATTTTAATTAACGGCGATCGTGTGGATGCGCTAGCAATGATTATTCATAAATCTAACGTACGTTATCGTGGGTTAGCCTTAGTGAATAAAATGAAAGAACTTATTCCACGGCAAATGTTTGATATTGCTGTGCAGGCGGCCATCGGCAGTCAAATTATCGCGCGCTCTTCCATTAAAGCGTTACGTAAAGATGTTACCGCTAAATGTTATGGTGGTGATGTATCTCGTAAGAAGAAATTACTGCAAAAGCAGAAAGAAGGTAAAAAGCGCATGAAGCAAGTGGGTAACGTTGAAGTACCACAAGAGGCCTTTTTAGCTGCGCTTAAGTTGAATGATTAATGACAACTTGCTGAATCGAGATGAGTAAGCTCAGTTGCGCCGCAGTTTTATGCGGCGCTTTTATTCATTATCGCTAGGAATGTGTGTCATTATTCAATGGATAAGTTTGCTTTAATTGATGATTTATTAATAATTTAAAGCAGTGTGTTATGGTATAAAATAGGATGAGCAATCATTGATTACCGATATCTATTGTATGTCGCTGATTTTTGATTGAATAATTAATGATTACTATTGCTTTGATAGTGATTGACTTAACTTAAAAGTGGCAGGAGTGCGTTAACTATGGCAGCTTATTTTTCTCTCATTTTAGTTCTTGTAACGCTGTTTAGTGGCCTAATATGGTTGGTCGATGCACGTTTATTTGCTCCAAAACGTCGAGAAAAGTTGGCGTTGGCACAAGCCGCGACAGCGGAGTTGAGTGAAGAGAGTGCGGCGAAAATCATTCGAGAGCCTTCTATTGTCGAAACAGCGCGTTCTATCTTTCCCGTTATTGCGTTTGTTTTGGTATTACGTTCTTTTATTTATGAGCCTTTTCAAATTCCATCAGGTTCGATGATGCCCACATTGCTTGTTGGGGATTTTATTTTAGTTGAGAAGTTTAGCTATGGATTAAAAGATCCTGTTTGGCGTAAGAAGTTAATTGAAACTGGAGAGCCAAAACGGGGTGACGTTGCTGTCTTTAAATATCCTGAAAATCCTAAAATCGATTATATTAAGCGGGTTATTGGCTTGCCCGGTGACACCATTATATATCGAAACAAACAGTTGTATATAAAACCGGCTTGTATGCAAGGACGTATTGATTGTCCAGCTGCTGAGCAAGTGAAACGGGTTGAAATCAATAGTGGTGAGTTTTTTCAAGATGGTACGCCTTTAATTCGTTATAAAGAGCAGTTAGGCGATGTGAGCCATGATATCCTCATTAATCCAGCTAGACCTGATATGATTAATTATTATTTTAGACAGCCCAATTTACCTGTTGGTGAGTTTATTGTTCCACAAGGCCATTATTTTATGATGGGCGACAACCGAGATAATAGTACTGACAGTCGATATTGGGGTTTTGTACCAGAGGCCAATTTGGTTGGAAAAGCCGTTGCGATTTGGATGAGTTTTGAATTTGACCGTAAACCTTCAGACTTTTTACCTACTTGGATCCCAACTGGTGTACGCTTTAACCGTGTAGGCGGAATTCAATAACTATGGAACCGATTAAAAATATCCCAAGACTTTGTCGTACTTTGGGTTATGAATTTATTGATGTGACTTTGCTTGAGCAAGCGTTAACACATCGTAGCGCTGCAAGTAAGCATAATGAACGATTAGAGTTTTTAGGTGATTCAGTCTTATCTATTGTGATCTCTGATGCGCTTTATCATCAATTTCCAAAAGCGAAAGAAGGTGATTTAAGTCGCATGAGAGCCACATTAGTGTGTGGCAAAATGTTGGCTGAGATTGCGCTGGAATTTAAGCTGGGGGATTATTTAAAACTCGGCCCCGGTGAGCTTAAAAGTGGTGGCTTTAGGCGAGAGTCTATTTTAGCGGATGCCGTAGAAGCCATTATTGGTGCGGTTTATCTTGATAAGGGGATTGAGCCCTGCCGAAAGTTAGTATTGACTTGGTATCAAAGCCGCTTAAAAACGATAAAGCCTGTGGATCAAAAAGATCCTAAGACATTATTGCAAGAACACTTACAAGGGTTTAAGAAGCCTTTGCCTGTTTATACTGTGGTTAAAACCGTCGGTGAAGCACACAATCAAACATTTACTGTTGAATGCATGGTGAAAGATCTGAGTGAGCCGATTGTTGGCGTTGCCAGTTCTCGACGTAAAGCAGAACAAATTGCCGCGGCCCAAGTGCTGGAGTTAATCAAGAAATGAGTGACAAAAAAGAAGAAGCACAAGGGAGTGTCGACCCCAGCTTAGATGAGCTACTTGCTCGTATGAATCAACCGAGTCAACAGGCCCAATATGATGTGACTTATTGTGGTATGGTGGCGATTGTAGGACGGCCAAATGTGGGCAAGTCGACGCTGCTGAATAAAATATTAGGGCAGAAAGTCAGTATTACTTCTAAGAAGCCACAAACTACTCGTCACCGTATTATGGGGATCCATACCGAAGGCCCTAAACAAGTGGTGTTTGTTGATACGCCCGGGTTGCATATTGAAGAGCGTCGTGCCATTAACCGTTTAATGAATCGTGCAGCTTCAAGCTCTTTAGCCGATGTGGCCTTAGTGGTCTTTGTGGTTGACGGCATGAATTGGACGGCCGATGATGAGATGGTGTTAAAGAAATTACACCATAATGATGATGGCCGAAAAATTGTATTAGCCATTAATAAAGTTGATAACATTAAAGATAAAGAAGCTTTATTTCCTTATTTAGAGCAAATGGCCACGAAATTTCCTTTTGATGAGATTTTGCCTATTTCTGCGACCCAAGGAACCAATATTCAACGCATATTAGATTTATCCTTAGCTGTGTTGCCTGAGTCACCTCATTATTTTCCTGAAGATTATGTGACAGATCGTTCTCAGCGTTTTATGGCATCTGAAATTGTTCGAGAAAAACTCATGCGTTTTCTCGGCGATGAATTACCCTATGACGCGACGGTTGAAATTGAGCAATTTTCTATGATGGAGAATGGCGTTTATCAAATTAATGCGCTTATTTTAGTTGAGCGTAGTGGCCAAAAACGTATGGTAATTGGTAAAAAAGGTGAACGTATTCGAACGATTGCCACTCAAGCACGCCTTGATATGGAAACTTTATTTGATAATAAAGTCTTTTTAGAAATTTGGGTTAAAGTCAAGTCTGGCTGGGCCGATGATGAGCGCGCGCTAAGAAGTTTAGGCTACGGAGAAGAATAAGCAGCATGACGGGTGAAGAGTAGGTATTGTTAAGCGGTAATATTTTATGTTACGTGGATATGTATTACACACTCGCCCTTATCGTGATAATCGCGTTATTGTCAACTTATTGGTTGATAATCAAGGGCGTGTCGACGCTATTGCGCGTTTAGGTGGTAAGAAAAATGCGACTCGCAGTATACTTCAACCTTTTCAGCCCTTGATCTTTGCTTTTTCAGGCGCAGGTTCACTTAAAAATTTAACTCAATTAGAAGCCGCCAGTCCAGCTGTGCCACTTGTTGGTAATGATTTGTATACTGGCCTTTACCTTAATGAGCTATTGATGCGTTGTTTGACTGTTGAGCACCAGGCTGAAGGGATCTTCCTTCATTATCACCAGACATTACTGTCTTTGGCTTTAGGGTTTAAAGAGCAAGATTTACGCTATTTTGAATTATCCTTATTGGAAGAGTTAGGTATTATGCCTTCTTTGACGATAGATCCATTAGACAACCCTATTCATGGTGACGGCTTTTATCGCTTACAGCCAGATAGTGGCTTTATACCTGTGTATCCAACAGCCTTTACGCAGCATAAATTCTTTCAAGGCAGTATGTTGTCTGCTTTAGCTCATCGCCAGTTATCAGAGTGTCACTTATTGGCGGCAAAAAAGCTTATGCGGCAACTTTTAGCACGTATTTTAGGCAATAAACCATTGTATGCAAGGGCGTTGTTTAAGCCGCGCCAACCTAATAGGCCACAATAGCCTGTGTGACACAGTCATTTATTGAAGTGTGAAGCGTTGTTGTTGTGTGTTAGCTAATTAACCAAAGGACATTTTCATGAGCCAGATTTTACTGGGCGTTAATATCGATCATATTGCCACTTTACGACAAGCTCGTGGTACAAATTACCCTGATCCTGTGCATGCTGCGGCAGTGGCTGAGCATGCCGGCGCTGATGGAATAACGGTGCACCTTCGTGAGGATAGACGGCATATCATAGATAGGGATATTCAAGTATTAGCGCGAACATTAAAGACACGCATGAATTTTGAAATGGCAGTAACAGATGAAATGCTGGATATTGCTTGCGAGATAAAGCCTCACTATGTGTGTTTAGTGCCTGAAAAAAGAGAAGAGCTGACCACAGAAGGCGGTTTGGATGTTGCTGGGCAAATGAGTAAAATATCAAGTGCAGTGCAACGTTTGAGTGAAAAAGGGATTCAAGTTTCACTTTTTATTGATGCTGATAAAGCACAAATTGATGCCGCTGTTGAAGTTGGCGCACCAGTGATTGAAATACATACTGGTGGTTATGCGGATGCACAGACTGAGATAGAAGCGAACAATGAGCTTATGCGCATTAAGAATATGGCAAAGTATGCTCATGCTAAGGGATTGATTGTTAATGCAGGGCATGGATTGCATTACCATAACGTGAAGCCTATCGCGGCGATCCCTGAATTGTATGAGCTTAATATTGGCCATGCTATTATTGCAAGGGCTGCCATTGATGGTTTAGCGACGGCAGTTAAAGACATGAAACGGCTAATGCAAGAAGGGCGTCGTGGTGAGTAGGTTTCTTGCCATACTATTGTGATGTTATGTAAAGAGGCGGTTTATGGCCATTGTGGGTTTAGGTACTGATGTTGTTGAAATTGAAAGGATCCATAAATTAGTGCAAAGTTCGCCATTAAAGCTTGCTAAAAGAGTGTTAACTTTAAATGAGCTGAAGCATTTTCAATCTGTGAATCAACCTGCTCGCTTCTTAGCAAAACGTTTTGCGGCAAAAGAGGCCGCAGCTAAAGCACTAGGAACAGGCATTGGACGTGGTGTATCTTTTCAACATATTGAAATCAAAAACGATGATTATGGTGCGCCGCATATTTCTTTTAGTCAAGGTGCTGCGGATAGGCTGGCTTTTTTAAAGGGAACTTCTGCTCATGTGACTATTGCAGATGAGTTACATTATGCCGTTGCTACCGTGATTGTAGAATCTTAAGTACAGTTTAATGGTATAAAAAATCCCACAATGAAATCATCATTGTGGGATTTTTTGTGGAAAATAGATTGTTAATAAAAGACTGCCTGCGCTGGTATTTGCATCTATTTTGAGTATATTAGAGTAAGCTGTGTTACCGTTATTTTGAAAGGAAGCCCATTAATGAGAAATGCCGTAGAGCGATTATCCACTTATAAAAGTGTTCATTTAAATAGGAATAATGTGAAGACACACTTCATTGGTGTACCTTTGATTGTCTTATCAGTGTTTATTTTATTAGCGTTAACACCCGTTGCGATATTGTTTGGCGATTATCGATTACCAATAGACAAACTGGCTGTGATTGTTCTATCTATTTATTACCTAATGTTGAATATCCGTTTGGCTTTAGGTTTGATACTTGTCATGCTCATTACTCTGCTTATTGCCAATATCATTGCTGATTGGACGGGAGCCATTTGGTTGGCAATAGGGTTATTTGTTATCGGATGGGTTATCCAATTTTTGGGGCATTATTTTGAAAAAGCCAAACCTGCTTTTATTGACGATTTAGATCAGTTATTGATAGGTCCTTTCTTTTTAATGGCAGAAGGATATTTTCATTTTGGTTGGCTATCGTCTCTTGAAGAAGAAATAACGGCTATCGCAATGGAAAAACGTCAGAAAATGAATAGTAAAAAGTGAAAGATTTGTTTGCGATGATGTAATTATATTTTTGGAAAATTATTATTATTTTTAACGTAATAGAGGTCATTTTTTGCATTTTGTTCCAATTTTTCATCGAGGTTAGCCTTTTCTTTTTTATGCCGTTAACATGGATGAGAATTAAAGTGCTAAGGATTTAAAGGTTGCAGCAATGAGCATAGAGAGAATACAAACGAAAGCGAGAATGAGCCGAATTGTAAAACATAATGGCGTCATTTATTTATGTGGTCAGGTTTGCCAAGATGCCACACAAAATATCACAGTGCAAACACAAACAATGCTGGATAAAGTGGATGATTTATTAGCCGAAGCCGGTAGCGATAAAGCTCATATTTTATCAGCAACTATTTATATCAAAGATATGAAGTATTTCAGTGAGATGAATGCCGTTTGGGATGCTTGGGTTCCAGAAGGGCATGCACCGGCTAGAGCGTGCGTAGAAGCTAAAATGGCAAGAGAGGCATTATTGGTTGAGATTTCTGTTATTGCTGCACAGAAGTGACCATTCATTGAGTGGATGAGAGTGCATCCGTGCTCTCATTCTTGTCGATTATTCCGTTATCATTAAATACCCTCTGCTTAATCCTTCATTGAGATCGGCATTACTGATAATCGCTTGGTACAAGTCAGTTGTTTTTACCCAAATGGCAGGATATTTGAAACGAGATACATCCAATAATAAAAAGCGATCACTTTTTTTATCATAGGCCGCTAAAGGAGAGAAGTGACCTGATCCGATTTGTTTCAATGCTTGTCTATGATAATTAACAATGATGAATTGTGTATCAGAGCTGACCGCATTAATTGCATCTTGCCGAAACTTGTTTTCGCTTATTTGTGTTCCACGATGAAGCTGAACATTTAATTTAAATGTCTTGATGGCATTGGATAATTCATCGATTGTCATTCCCCCCATGCTGACTTTAGCTGGTGTAGTAATATTGAGGACTTCTGGGGTAAAAAAATTATCTTGTTCAAAAAGTTGGTAAGGGGCCAATAATAAAGAAGTGGGGCGTTGAAGGTTTGATGCATTTAATACCATAGATGCACTTGTGGGTCCGCAATAGGTCAATGTTTGCTGAGTCGCGAAATAAGGCATGAGATTAAAAACATCATTTTTATGCTGGCTTCGCTGTAAAAGATCCTTCCCTTCTATGGAGTTGAATGGAATGAGAGAATCATCAAGTGTTAGATCTGGCAGTGTTGCCGCTTGCAATGTCAGAGTCAGTAGAGATAAAAAAATAATAAGGGAAAATCTTAAACGCATGTTGAACCTTGTTATTGAGTAAAAACTAATGTAATAGCAGACCATATTCGTCTGTAGGAAGTTTAGGTATTAGACTTTTGTCGTGGGCCTGATTAAGTGCTCTATGGGGTGAGATTAGCCAGAGTCTTTTCTATTTTATGAGAGAAAAGTGTTAACTTTAAACAAATACTTTACTTCATTACTGTCTAATTTTTATGTTTTTTTTGGTTTTTGGTGATAGTTTGTTTTTAACGGTCTTTTTTTGTTGGTATTTATCCTTCTTTTTTAAATTTTTTCAAATAAATTTGAGTGTGTGGAAGGTAATCACCATGATGCTTGTTTGTTGTTTATTTTTGTTATTTACTTTTCTCTAATGTTTTTATATTGATAAAATAGACTTAGCTTTTTCATAGAGTATAGCGTTTTTCTTTTCTACACTTAATATCATTCACTGTTTAGGGGAAGGGTGAGAATGACGTCAATTTATCAATTTATTTTTCATTTATTGTTATTGATGAATCTACAACTGTTCAGCTTTGTATTGCAAGCGAAAGATTGCCAGCTACCCAATAGTATGAACGGGTTGACTATGATCCTATCTGCTGGTGAAGAATATAGTGATATTCCTCCTTTTGAAAATGATGTGGTTGAAATGACGTTTTCTAAAAAAAGTTACCAAGGGGTTGGTTTAAAAAAGAATCGACACTTTATCGGTGAGTATGTTTATCGTCGATTAGCTAATAATGTTGCTCAGGTTAGAACAAGAGAACTATTTGGCGCTGATATATTACAATACAGTTTAAACTTAGTTTGCCAGAGTGACTTCGAAGGCTATTATATTTATGCTCCGAGTTCAGGAGAAACAGGCCCTCAGCTAGGCATTTTGATAGATCGTTATCTTATTGTTCAGTGATTATGTCGATAACCTAAGAAGTATGTCTTTAAACTGCTCTTGTAGGTTGTTTTTGCTAGGCGGCATTAAAGGAAAAATTTAGCCTTTGAATGTGCTCAATGTGTTCTGGTGGGCTGAAGAGAAAAAATACTGAATGAGTTAATTTCATCTACACTATTCTTAGCGTACTAAATTGTTTTAGTGATAAGGGTATAACATGAAGCAATTGTTTAGCTTATTTTTATTGTTTTATATAGGACAAGCTGTTGCAGATTCCTGTTCTATGCCAAAAAGTTTTGCTGGCTTGACTCTTTTAATCCGCGTGAATGGCAATTATTCTCCTGAAAATCCAATGGCAGGGACGTTACAAGAAATGACATTTAGTCGTTTGAATTTTAAAAGCACAATAATGAATACACGTGAGAGTGTTGAAGGATCCTATCGGTATACTCGTTTAGATACCAATTTAGCTCAAGTCAGTATTCGGCAGGGCACTGGAGATCAGTTATCTTTATATACAGAAACCTTTGTGTGTGAAACTAATACGACGGGATATTTTATTTTTAGCCAGACACAGGGGACAATTAAACCTGATATTCGCCAAAATACAGGGATTTATATTATTCGAAAATAATTATTGAGCTGCTCGGGAGTAAAGTCATTTTGAGTGCTTATAAACTGAGGTGGATTCGTTTGATGGTGTTTAAAAAAATGGTATTTAAAAAAATAGCGTTAATCAGTCTATGTTTGTTGTCTAGTATTGTGATTGCTGATGATTGTATCTTGCCTGATAATCTTAACAAAAAACAAATATTATTTTTAGTCAGTGAGGTATACACACCGACAAACCCCGATGCTGGCAGTGTGATACAACTTAATTTTACGGATAAGAAAATCGTATCAACAAAATTAATTAAAGGGATTTTGAGTCAAGGTCAGTATGAGTATGAAATTATTGCACCTGGAGTGGCTTTATTGTCAGTTAAGTTGACTGAGGGGGATGATAGGGCACATTTTAGAACTGTGATGATGTGTGAAAATGATTACAGCGGCATGTATATTTTTAGTCAATCTGAAGGGATCATTGAGCCAAGTAAAAGACAAAACACAGGGAGCTATATTATTGAATAAGATAAATGATCTTAGGTTATGCCAGTATGCGTCGCGTTAGGGGGGTTATGGTATGCGCCAAATACGAGTGGCCATCGGCATGATGATGTGTGTTTTTATTGCTTTTAATGGAAAAGCTTTACCCTTGACAAGTCCTAGTTGCACTGTACCTGAGCAGCTGCCAAAAAAGAAACTAGTCCTTGCTATAGATGAAGAATACTCGGCCTATACCCCTGAAGTGATTGGTTTAATGCAACTCACTTTTGATAAAGAGACATTTGTTAATTACGTCATACAGAATAATTATTTTTTTCCGGGAAAATACACTTATCAAGTTATACACCCCGATTTGGCCATTGTCACGCTGACTGAAGTTGTGGGTGCGTTAGTGTCAAAGTACCAATTATTGCTGGTATGTATCTCAGATATCGAAGGTTATTTTGTTTATCATTTAGAATATGGGGAAAGATTACCTAGAATGGAACATAATACTGGATTTTATGTATTGCGTGAGTAAGTGGACGAATGTAGAGGAAGGTAATGCGGCTATTGTTAATGTTGTTCACGGTTGTCATGTTGATGGGGCAAGGTAGAGCGAATACATGTGCATTGCCAACGAGTATCGTAGGAAAGACCATTCTGATTCGAGCAAATGGTGTGTATTCACCATTAAATACATTGGCAGACTCTATAATAGAATACGTATTTAAAGAGAAGACCTATGAGGTAACCATATTAAATAGTCGAAAAATGAATTCGGGTACGTATTTTTATCGAAGACTTAATCCAATGTTAGCACGTTTTAGTGTGATTTCGGGTTCTGGAGAGTCATTAACCTTATATTCTCAAACCTTTGTGTGTGAAACCAATAACATAGGTTATTCAATCTTTAGCCAAACAAAAGGTTTATATAAACCTGATATTAAGCAAAATTTTGGTATATTCATTATTCAGGATCAAGATGAGTAAATTGAGTCAGTTAGTTTTATTTTTATGTTGGTTTACAAGTTGCTTCTATGGGCAAGCCGAGAGTAAACCGTGCGAATTACCGTTAACCTTATTTGGATATGATCTTTTTGCAAAAATAAGTGGGATGGATTATAAAACAGATTTAAATGCTATGTCTTTTAGAAAATTATCCTTTTCTAATAAAAAGTTATATAATCAAAGTCTCATTTCAGGTGAGATGTTTTCAGCATTTTATACTTATCATCGTTTCTATAACAATATCGCGATGATTAAAGTGTATCAAGATCCTAGGTTAACACGGCTTCTATATTTTGATTTGTTATTTTGTGAAACCGATTTAGTGGGTAAACTTATTTTTACACCGAGTAGTATTATTCCTTTTGACAATTTTGGTGACAAACAATTAACTGCTAAGTATGTCCTAAGGTCAGATGGTTAAATAAGTTAATGTGAGTGATAAATGGCAAGGATGAAAAGTGATATCTAGATTGGTAATTATGCTAATATTGATGATAAATTTTTTTTATGAGCGAGCATTAGCGTGTGAGTTGCCTAGTTCATTAGCAGGGAAAAAAATCATTTTTAGTATCTCAAATTACTATACTCCTAATAACCCCATGGCTGGCACATTACTTTTATCAGAATTTAAAGCTAAAACGTACCAATTGGTCGTGTTAGATACTGATACTTCATATAGTGGTGCTTATTCTTATCAAAAGATAACACCTAATTTTGCACGTTTTACTGTTATAGAAAGGCAAAATGTTGATATGACATCATATCGCTATTCAAAAACACTCACTTGCCAAACAGATAGGATGGGGTTTGTCATATTTAAATTTATTGGAGGGGTGGATCTAGATGCCCCCCATCACGATATCGGCACTTATTTTATTCAGTAGCTAGCAATGTTATATGATGTTTAGCTACGTTCAATATTACCTAGGAGGTGACATTGAAGTGTATTTTATGGTTAATATTACTAATAAATATGTTTCACATAGCAATACTAAAAGCATGTCAGTTGCCTGAAAGTTTGGTGGGAAAAAGAATTTTATTACACGTTTATGGTTTGGCTGCTGAAACTAATCCTCTTGCGGATAATATAGTGATGATGCATTTTAATCAGAGGGACTATCAAGTAATGATTTTGGATACGGGGAAAAAATCGGTCGGTACTTATTCTTATCAACGATATGAGTTTGATCTGGCTGAATTAAGGATAAAAGAGAATGTGTCTTCTGAAGGCAAAACGGTTATGGCTGATTATACTAATACTTTTGTTTGTCAGAGCGATACATCAGGTTTATATATTTTTAATGGTATTGAAGGGACTGCCTATCCACAATATTGGCAACATTCTGGTCGATATTTTATTCAAAGTCATTAGACGCTGCTTGATGAATACAGTATGGAATAATAGAAAGGAGAGGAGAACGATGATTAAATTATTATTAGTATGTTTAATCGCATGTCCTTTCATTGTAGTACAAGCGTGCCAATTGCCGAGTACATTAGCCGAGCGGCAGCTCTATATTGTCGTTGATCAGTTTTATACGCCAGACAATCCTAAAGCAGGCAAGGTGACATTATTGCAATTTTTCAAAAATGGTATTGAACAGATCACATTAATGAATAATCAAGTTAGTGAAGGGACATACCAGTATGAATTACTAGCTTCTAATGTTGCGTTATTAAGTTATCAACTTACTCATGGAGCTGAATGGACAATATCAAAATTGCTGCTTGCTTGTGATACATCGATAAAAGGGAAATTTATTTATAGTCAAACTAAAGGTTCGGTGAAACCCAATATTCGACAAAATACCGGAAGTTTTATCATGTTAAAGCAACCCAAATTTTGAACTATAGTTATAATAAGTGAAGTGACTTTTTGCCTGTAGAATATACGATAATGAGGGGAAGATAATACTTGATATGTATCGATTGACTGGGCAGGTATTATCCTTTTTTATTTTCTTGATAAGCTCTTTGGCTTATGCAGCAGATGATACAGATTGCCATGTACCTGAAAAAATTGATCAATCAACATTGCTTTTTACCGTCGATGAAGAGTATTCCATTTTTAGTCCAGAGACTGTGGGCTTAATAGAGGTCGTGTTTAATCAAGGCAGTCTTGAGACTAGGATTATACAAGAGCGCCTGACATTTGTCGGTCGATATGTTTATCAAGTACTTGAAAAAGATTTTAGCATGATCAAAGTCAGCGAGTTAGACGCGAATACCGTATCGAATTATTATCTTTTGCTAGTGTGTAGCAGTGATATTGAAGGCTATTATATTTACCGTTTACAGGGGGGGGAAGACATGCCAGGTGTGAGTCATTGGACTGGGCGATATATTATTCGTCTGCCACAAAAGCCCTTAGGTGAAGAATGAGACGTGCGGCTGTATTGCTCATGCTTGTGCTTATCGTTAAACACAGTTGGGCTGAAGAATGCCATCTACCCAATAACTTATTGGGGTTAACCTTATTGCTTCGAGTGAATAGAATACATACACCTGATAACCCTATGGCGGGTATGGTGCATGAGTGGTTTTTTGGAAAAAAACATTATCAAATCACCCTATTGAATACAAGGAAGACAGCTAAAGGCACCTATCAATACACGCGCTTTACTGAGCAACTTGCACGCCTGAGTGTGCAAGAAGGCCCAATTGATGAGCGTTCTGTCTATTCTATTACCTTTGTTTGTGAGACTGAGTACATTGGCTATTATATTTTTAGTCAAACAATAGGCGATTCTCAACGTGATGTGCGCCAAAATACCGGAGTGTATATTATTCAGTAAACGGAAGGGCATTATGCGTACTGTTATCGTATTACTGGTTTTAATGGGGATGTTGTTTTCTTTTAAAGTGAGCAGTCAGTCATGTCAGGTACCTGCTCATTTAAATGGAAAAAGTGTATTGCAGGAGATCACTGGCATGGATGCTAGAATTAACCCTGAAGCGGATAGCTTGCGCTCATACGTCTTTTTGAATGATAAAATAAACGATGTTAGTTTGATCACAGGAAAGAAGATCAATGCTAACTATCATTACCAAGTATTGGCACCCAATATCGCGCAGTTAGAGGTGTACAGTTTTAAAGATAAGCAAAATTTGTTGTATCGAGCTATTTGGGTGTGTACCACCAATACAGTTGGTTATTTTATTTACACCCTCATTAACGGCGAGTATTCAGTCAATGTTACCCCGCATCAAGCTTCTGGCGTGTATATCATTCAACAAAGTCAATCTGATTGATTGGGTCGCTGTATGGGTTGGGTATTGAGTTTATTTAGAGTGGGTTTAGAGTGGAATTAAGGGCCATGTTATGGGGCATCTATTTGTTCTAATAAGTCATACTATGCTGTTTTTTAGCCTTTCTTGGCCTGTTTTGGGCAGTGATTGTACATTACCTAAAAGTTTAAATGGCGTGACATTCTTATTTAAAATCAGTGAGAGTTACACTCCCATGAATGTGATGCCGGGCAATCTCCTTGAGTCGAGGTTTTCTGAGCGGCATTATACAACAGAAATATTAAATACTGGGGAGAAAGTGAGGGGAGTATATACTTATCAGCGTTATCACTCTCAGTTTGGCCGTTTTCATGCTAGTGAGGGGACTGGGGAGCAATTAACTCAGTACGCTAAGACATTAGTGTGTAAAACAGACAAGGTAGGTTATGTCATTTTTAGTCAAAGTATAGGAGTGATTAAGCCTAATGTTCGCCAAGATACTGGTACCTATGTCATCACATCTTTACCAGCTAGGAATCAATAAGAATGAATAAACACTATGGTAGTCATCGGGGTCGTCATCAGAAGAGCTCACTGAGATTATTTGGTGTTAGTCTTGTTCTTTTGTGTTTTTCTAGTGTGAGTATGGCTTGTGAATTGCCTGAATCATTATCGGGTAGACAACTTTTGTTACGTATTTATGGATTAGTGTCTGCTACCAATCCGTTTGCTGAGAGTGTATTGGAAGTGACTTTTAGTGAAACGACATATGTACTTAAAGACTTAAAAACTGGTCAAGGCTATGAAGGGCAGTATCGTTATCGACGTTTTGAGAAAGATTTGGCGCAATTGACAGGGTTAGAAAAAGTCGGAAAAAGCAAAATGCAATATACGGAAACTTATGTGTGCGAAACCAATAAAACGGGTTATTACATTTTTAGTGTGAAGCAAGAAGGGATTGGCCCTAAGGTTCGCCAAAATACTGGGCGGTATATTTTTCAGCAGTAATGTAAAGGTAAAAATAGGGAAAACGTATGATTAAGTTGACTGGGGTCATGCTGAGTTTTTTGTTGTTTTTTGGGTTTTCCCATGTCATAGCGAAAGAGTGCCATTTACCTGAAGTCCTATCAAATAAACGTATTTTGTTGGAAGTTGATCTATTTTATCAGCCGTCTAATCCCGATGCTGGTGGGTTAAAAGCACTGACATTTTCAGGGAACATTATCAGTGATATCACCTTAGAAACAGGGGAGAATAATCAAGGGACGTTTCAGTATACTCGGCTCAAGCCTTATGTTGCTGTGCTAAAGGTGGCATTGAACCAAGGCCCTAAGATGAGTGAGTCGGAAATCACGCTTGTGTGTGATACGCCCTTAACTGGATTGTATATTTACACTCAAGTTAAAGGCTCAATTAAGCCAGATCTACGTCATAACTTAGGAAGCTATATGATAACGAACAAGATCGATAAGCCTTAAAAACACTCAATCATTTTTGTTATCATGGTTTTTTATAATGTTGAGGGATCACTCTGACGGTTTTAACGCGATTATCACCAATATCAACCACTTCAATAGGGTATCCTGCAATGCGCATGCTGGTATTGGTTTGAGGTATTTCTTCCATATATTCCACCACTAAGCCGCTTAAGGTTTTGGGGCCGTTAGTGGGAAAGTGCCAGCTCATTTCTTTATTAAGCTCTCGAATATTAATTGTCGCTTCAATGAGATAACTGCCATCTTGTTGCTTTTTAATTTCTTCACTGGGTGCGGGCATCATTGAGGTGGTAAAATCGCCGACAATCTCCTCAAGAATATCTTCAAGTGTCACTAGACCTTGAATATCACCGTACTCGTCGACAACCATACCAATTCTTTCTTTATTTTCTTGGAAATTAGCTAATTGGACGTTAAGGGGCGTTGCTTCAGGAATAAAATACAGCTCTTTTACAGCCCTTAGTAGTGACGATTTACTAAATTGCTCTTTTGCCTGTAATCGCAGGGCATCGCGAATGTGCACAAAACCGACGGCATCATCAATATTATCTCTATATAACAGAATACGTGTATGGGGACTTTGAATGACCTGTTTGTTGATGAGCTTAAAGTCTGAGTTGATATTAATGGCGTAGAGTTCAGCTCTTGGGATCATGATGTCTTCTACAGTGACTTTTTCAAGATCTAAAATAGACAATAACATCTCTTGATGTCGCTGTGGGATCAATGCGCCGGCTTCATTGACGACAGTGCGAAGCTCTTCTTGACTTAAGGCATCACTGCTTTGTTGCGTATGGACACGCATTAAACGTAAAAAGCCAGAGGTGATCAGGTTGACTACCTTGACGAGAGGGGAAAGTATGGTTAACAGAAGTTGTATGATAATACTTGAAGGAAAAGCGATACGTTCGGGATGTAATGCTGCCAGGGTTTTAGGCGTAACTTCGGCAAAAACCAGTACGACTAGCGTTAATGCGCCTGTGGCGATGGCGACACCCACATCACCGTATAAACGTATACCTATAATAGTGGCAATGGCTGAAGCCAAAATATTAACTAAGTTGTTACCAATTAAAATAAGGCCAATGAGTCGATCTGGACGTTCTAACAGCTTAATTGCTCGTAATGCGCCTTTATGCCCACTTGAGGCTAAATGACGAAGTCGATAACGATTTAACGTCATCATGGCAGTTTCTGTGCCAGAAAAGTAGGCTGACAGTATGATTAGCACAATAAGAATAATAAAAAGTGCACTGGTATGTATCGCGTCCAAAAAGGGCTCCGTTTTAAGAGTGATAAATAATCAATAACTGAATCATGTCAATGATTGTTATGTTTTTACTCTGTGATAAATGTTAATACTATCGAATGACAGTGACGAGAATTAATCTTATTGTAAAATAAGCTCTTTGACAATACGCGCTCCGAAATAGGCAAGTGATAACAAAGTGGCACCAGAAAGTGTATAAATCACGGCGGTTCTTATTTTACACCCGACCCAATACTGCTGAGCTAACATGGCAATATACACTAGCCATGCCAACATGGATAACACGGTTTTGTGTCCTTTTCCGTCGGCAAACATATCATCTAAGAAAATAAATCCAGTGGCTAATGCTAAGCTGAGTAAAATGACACCAATTACCACTAAGTGGTAAAGCTGTTTTTCGACTGTCATCAATGGAGGAATTGAAGGGCTTAAAATGAGTTGTTTGCTTTTTAGTTTGTGTTGAATGATGGCGAGCTGAATGGCGTATAAAGCTGCGATCATCAAGGCACTATAAGCCATTAATGATAAAATAACGTGAGCGAGCACTTCAGGGTAAAGCTCAAAATGAATGATAAGTTTTGGCGGTAATAACCAAAGTAAGGCAACTGATAAGAGAGAGCAGGCATAAACCACAGGTAACACCATGATGACTTTGACTCTGAAGATGAGTAAGGTAAAACTAAAGGCAATAATCCAATTGACCAAAGAAATCACATTAGTCAAACTGAAATTTTGTCCATTATCAATGAAAATGGCTTCCGATAGTGCTGCTGCATGTAATCCCACGGCAATGGCTGCAAAGATAGCCACAACTTGACGGTTTGGCCCTTCGTTATGAAAGAGTTTGCTTGCGATGAGCACCAATGCAAAAAAATAAAATAAGATGGCGGAAGCTGAAAAAATAATCATTAAGTATTAGCCTATGACTTTGTTGATATTAACGAACGATAACATCCAATAATGGGTATGTCTTTTAGTCTTTCTATTTCTGGAACGGTATTGGGTTTTGAATGATTGTCACTCGATTGTGCTGTATCTCATTTTTATTATCTTTAAGGATAACATGAGCAGGATACTGTTAGGCAATAATAATACGCGTAAAATTGCGTTTAACTTTGGTGTGAGTTCTCATTTTTTACAAATGATGTGACCGACTTTTTAGGATAATCAAAGTGAGCAGTAGCATAATATTCGGGCATCGCTATAATACTTACCTATCTATAGCAAAATGAAACGGTAAGAACTGGATAATGTTTGAGAACTTAACTGACAGATTATCACGGACTCTGAAGAATATCAGTGGCCGCGGTCGCTTAACAGAAGACAATGTTAAGGATACACTTCGCGAAGTCCGAATGGCTTTGCTTGAGGCCGATGTTGCCTTGCCTGTGGTACGAGCGTTTGTTAATAGCGTTAAAGAACGTGCTGTTGGACAAGAAGTCTCAAAAAGTTTAAGTCCGGGTCAGGCGTTTATTAAAATAGTTCAAAGCGAATTAGAACATGCGATGGGGGAGGCGAATGAAGCCTTAGACCTATCCATGCAACCTCCTGCCGTTATCATGATGGCAGGTCTTCAAGGGGCAGGTAAAACCACCAGTGTGGCTAAACTGTCAAAGTTCTTGCGTGAGCGGGAAAAAAAATCGGTTTTAGTGGTCAGTGCCGATGTTTATCGTCCAGCGGCGATTAAACAACTTGAGACCTTAGCATCAGAGGTTGAGGTTGAGTTTTTTCCATCCGATGTGAGCCAAAAACCCATTGATATTGCCAATGCGGCTATTGCGCATGCGAAACTTAAATTTATCGATGTGGTGATCCTCGATACTGCGGGCCGTTTGCATGTCGATGATGCCATGATGGACGAAATTAAAGATTTGCATGCCGCGGTTAATCCAGTAGAAACCTTGTTTGTTGTTGACGCTATGACAGGTCAAGATGCGGCCAATACGGCCAAAGCCTTTAATGAAGCCCTGCCGTTAACTGGGGTGGTATTGACTAAGGTGGATGGTGACGCTCGAGGCGGCGCCGCTTTATCAATACGCCATATCACAGGCAAACCGATTAAGTTCTTAGGGGTCGGTGAGAAGACGGATGCACTGGAAGCCTTCCATCCGGATCGTATTGCCTCACGTATTTTGGGTATGGGAGATGTGCTCTCGCTGATTGAAGATGTTGAGCGAGGGGTTGATCAAGACAAGGCGATGAAGTTAGCCGCTAAAGTGAAAAAAGGTGGCAACTTTGACTTAGAGGATTTTCGTGAACAGCTCTCCCAAATGCAAAATATGGGTGGAATGATGAACATGATAGAAAAATTGCCTGGTGTGGGGCAATTACCTCCAGAAGCCTTAGCACAAGTGCAAAATGGCAAAATGACAGGGCAAATGGAAGCCATCATTAATTCGATGACAGTGGCTGAGCGTCAGCGTCCAGATATCATTAAAGGGTCCCGTAAAAGGAGAATTGCGGCAGGCTCTGGTACGCAAATTCAAGATGTGAATCGTTTATTAAAGCAATTTTCGCAAATGCAAAAAATGATGAAAAAGATGTCTTCAAAAGGCGGCATGAAAAAAATGATGCGCGGTATGAGTGGCATGCTTCCACCGGGCATGAAAATGCCTGGCCGTTAACGCCTTAGGCTTGTTTTATTTGAGATATTTGACAAAAGCACATCATTGGGTGTGCTTTTTTGTTTTTTCGATTAGCGTCGAAGGATTAGGACAGGGTTTGGAGTGAAGGCTTGTTATACCAATCTTAGTAAATAAGTGGCCATTCAGCGAGAATTAAAAATGCGGTAGGCAAGGTCGTTAATCGCTCCTGCATTAACAGACAGTCCCACCATCCGTGGTGGTCGCAGCTATTTGAAGCTAATAGTCACTCTATATCAAAAATAGATAACGTAGCATAACGCTTTTTTAAACTCGCACAGAGTGAGCCGCTCAGGCATTCCACTTCTGTGTTGCATTCATTTGAAAGGGATCACCATTACTTCATAAATGCGCCTTGAAATGAAACGCCTGAGCGACTCTGAATTGATTATTTATTTACTTCGATTGGTATCTATCTTTTGAAGGATGGATTAATTTAAATGATATGCACTAAAAACGTCTAATTTTGTTGCATTCGCCGTGAAGTAAGGTAAAATCTTCCGGCTTTCTATCTGGTACTCTTCGCGAACACGGAGGACCAGTTTTTATTTTTGCTTTTAAAGAAGCAAATCATTAGAGGAATAAAACGCATGGTTACCATTCGTTTAGCTCGTGGTGGCGCAAAAAAGCGTCCATTTTATAATATCGTAGTTGCTGATAGCCGTAATGCTCGTGATGGTCGTTTCATCGAGCGTGTTGGCTTTTTTAACCCATTAGCCCGTGGCCAAGAAGAAACGTTACGTTTAGATCTTGACCGTGTTGAGCATTGGGTTGCTAACGGTGCTGGCACTTCAGACCGTGTAGCAAAACTGATCAAAGACGCACAAAAAGCTGCGGCTTAATGGCGTTAAGGTATAGATGATGAGCAGTAAACAAGAACCCGTTGTGTTAGGGAAGTTAGGTTCCTGTCACGGCATTAAAGGTTGGTTGAAGATCACTACCTATACCGATTCTGTTGAAGGTATTTTTGACTATTCACCTTGGTTGATTAAAGAGCAAGGGGAATGGCGCGAAGTGAAAGTCACTCAGTGGCGTTTTCAAGGAAAAGCGGTTATTGCTGAACTTGAAGGTGTGACTACGCGGGAACAAGCGCAAATGCTCACTAATTGTGAGATTGCCATTCCTGCTGAAGACATGTTGGATCTGCCTGTAGATGAATTCTATTGGCGTGATCTTATTGGTTGCGAAGTGGTTAACACTAATGGTTATAACATGGGTAAAGTACAACAGATCGTGGAAACAGGATCTAATGATGTACTTCTTGTTAAAGCCAATGCGAAAGATGGCTTTGGCAAAGCGGAACGTATGATCCCCTTTGTCACCGAGCAATTCATTCAATCAGTGGATATTTCGGCAAAACAGATTTTAGTGGATTGGGATCCGGACTTTTAAGTCGAGGTACAGCTGATGTGGTTAGGGGTAGTCACCCTGTTTCCGGAGATGTTTCGTGCCATCACCGATTTTGGAGTAACGGGTCGGGCCGTTAAGAAGGGCCTTTTAGCGTTGCAAACGTGGAATCCAAGAGATTTCACCCATGATAAACATAATACTGTGGATGACAGACCTTATGGTGGTGGTCCCGGTATGTTAATGATGGTGCAACCTTTACGTGATGCTATCCATGCAGCGAAAGCTGCAGCAGGTAAAGATGCAAAGGTGATTTATTTATCTCCTCAAGGACGTAAGCTCACGCAGCAAGGCGTTGAGGAGTTAGCTCAGTCATCGAGTTTGGTATTAGTGTGCGGACGATATGAAGGTATTGATGAGCGCATTATACAAACGGAAGTGGATGAAGAGTGGTCGATTGGTGATTACGTGCTTTCGGGTGGTGAGTTACCTGCGATGACGCTGATTGATTCAGTATCGAGATTGGTACCCGGTGTGCTGGGTAAGCAAGCTTCAGCAGAGCAAGATTCTTTCTCTGATGGTTTACTGGATTGCCCACATTACACGCGTCCTGAATGCTTGGATGGGCATGATGTACCCGCCGTTTTATTAAGCGGTAACCACGAACATATTAGACGCTGGCGTTTACAACAAAGTCTAGGTAAGACTTTGTTGAGACGGCCAGAATTATTTGAAAATCTAGCTCTGACTGACGAACAAACCGAGTTATTAACAGAGTTTGTCGACACCATGAATAAGCATGGTTAGTTAGGTTCAGTTACACTAGAATGGAGTTTATTCATGAACAACATCATTAAAATGCTCAACGATGAGCAAATGAAAACTGACGTACCAGAATTTGGCGCAGGTGATACTGTCGTTGTTAAAGTACGTGTTAAAGAAGGCGGAAAAGAGCGTTTACAGGCTTTTGAAGGCGTTGTAATCGCAAAGCGTAACCGTGGTCTGCATTCAGCATTCACAGTACGTAAAATCTCTAATGGCGAAGGTGTTGAGCGTGCATTCCAAACGCATAGCCCAATCATCGCAGGCATCGAAGTGAAGCGTCGCGGTCGTGTTCGTCGTGCTAAACTTTACTATTTGCGTGAGCGTTCAGGTAAGTCTGCGCGTATCCGTGAGAAACTGGCTAACAAATAAACTTTTATTTGTTAGAAAAACGATGCAGTGTTCGCACAAAAAACCGCCCTTGAGGCGGTTTTTTGTGTCTTAACGCCATGAGACATATTGGTTTAATGATAAACTAATACCTCATTTCTAAAAGTGTGAGTTTGGCTTGTTTACAGTGAGGTTGTAATGATGTAATATTGCGCCATTACAGTATTGGTTATATATACAGCCTTAGGTGAAAACATGCAGCAAGACACTATTAACAATATCCATATTACTTCTGAAGAGGTACTTATCAGCCCTAAAGCGCTTAAGCAGGCCTTACCTTTATCTGAGCGTGGCAGTCAATTTGTGTTAAATGCACGTCAGACAGTGTCAAATATTGTGCATAAACGTGATAACCGAGTCCTTATCATTACAGGCCCTTGTTCTATTCACGATCTGGATGCGGCTAAAGAGTATGCATTAAAGCTTAAAAAGCTACATGATGAATTGAGTGACGAATTTTTTATTTTGATGCGAGTGTATTTTGAAAAACCTCGAACCACAGTGGGTTGGAAAGGCATGATTAACGACCCCGATATGGATGAGTCATTCAATGTTGATAAAGGGCTTCGTCAGGCAAGAGAGCTGATGATTTGGTTGGCAGAGTTAGAGTTACCTGTGGCAACAGAAGCCTTAGATCCTATCAGTCCTCAGTATATGTCTGAGTTAGTGACTTGGTCAGCCATTGGTGCACGAACAACAGAATCGCAAACTCACAGAGAAATGGCATCGGGACTGTCTATGCCTGTTGGGTTTAAGAATGGTACTGATGGTAAATTGCAAGTGGCAATTAATGCATTGGAATCTGCTGCCAGTGGCCATCGTTTCATGGGGATCAACCAAGAAGGTCAAGTGGCGTTGCTTAAAACCGAAGGTAACCCTGATGGCCATGTTATTTTAAGGGGAGGCAAAAAACCTAACTATGATGCACAAAGTGTCGCAGAGTGTGAAGAGCAATTACATGCTGCAAAGTTAAATGCCAGATTAGTGATTGATTGCAGTCATGGTAACTCTTCTAAAGATCATGCTAAGCAGCCTTTAGTGTGTCATGATGTTTTTGAGCAAATTCGTAATGGCAATAAATCTATTATAGGGGTGATGTTAGAAAGTCATTTAAATGAAGGGAATCAAAGCAGTAATAAGCCCATGAGTGAACTCACTTATGGCGTATCAGTAACAGATGCTTGTATTAATTGGCAAACGACTGAAGTACTATTGAGAAACGGCGCTGAAAGTTTATCATCTATACTACCTCATCGCTTTGATAAGCCTTAATTAGGGAATGGAAACAAAACCCATGAATGAAAGAACAACGGCTGATCTTGAGAA
Source organism: uncultured Shewanella sp. (assembly GCF_947495455.1). Classification (GTDB taxonomy): domain Bacteria; phylum Pseudomonadota; class Gammaproteobacteria; order Enterobacterales; family Shewanellaceae; genus Shewanella. Next base: position 50,968 of record NZ_CANLZC010000006.1, read on the forward strand.
TTTAAGAGGCTTAATTGATGGTGTGGATCAACAATTAATTCACTTATTAAGAAAACGTTTGGATTTGGTGGCTCAAGTTGGAGCGGTAAAACACAGTGCTGGGTTGCCTATTTATGCCCCTCAACGGGAAGCTAATATGCTGGCAAAGCGCCGCAGAGAGGCTGAAAGTATGAATGTCTCTCCTCAATTAATTGAGGATATATTGCGGCGCTTGATGAGGGAGTCCTATCAAAATGAGAAAGACGTGGGCTTTAAGCAAGTTAAGCCTGATTTAGGCCATGTTGTCGTCGTCGGGGGCCAAGGTAAGTTGGGCGGCTTGTTTTCACAAATGTTGACATTATCTGGCTATGAGGTGAGATCCTTAGATAAAGATGATTGGCATAAAGCGGACAGTTTGTTTGAGGGAGCAGGCCTAGTGATTGTCACTGTCCCTATTCAAATGACCTGTGAATTAATCGCGACTCAGTTGACCCAACTGCCTAAAGATTGTGTCTTGGCGGATTTGACGTCAATAAAATCAGAGCCGATAGAGGCGATGCTTAATGCCCATGAGGGACCTGTGATAGGTTTACATCCCATGTTTGGTCCTGACGTTGGCAGTTTAGCAAAACAAGTCGTGGTAGTGTGTCACGGAAGGCAACCAGAAACTTACGAATGGTTACTGGAACAGATTAGGATTTGGGGAGCGAGGCTTGTTGAAGCTGAGCCTAAAGCCCATGATAAGTCAATGCAATTGGTACAAGCCATGCGCCATTTTTCTTCTTTTGTCTATGGATTGAACCTTTGTAACGAGTCGGCGGATATTGAAACTTTACTGCAATTTAGTTCGCCTATTTATCGACTTGAATTAGCCATGGTGGGAAGATTATTTGCACAAAGCCCAGAACTTTATGCTGATATTATTTTCTCTCAGCCTGAAAGCTTGAATGTCATTAGTGATTATTTAAAAAACTATACTCAAGCGCTGGCATTGCTGCAACAAGGTGACAAAGCAGGCTTTATTGAGCAATTTAAAGCTGTTTCTACTTGGTTTGGCGATTTTGCTTCGCAATTTCAAAAAGAAAGCCGTGTGATGTTGCAATCGGTTAATGACATGAAATCAGATTAGCAAAAGCACAGCGATGTTCAAAGGTGTGTTGAGTAAAAAGTAAAAGGCGTAGAGCAAGGCGGGAAAGGCTAATCTCATCAGTGAGTTGATCCTTTTGTTACATTCTTAATGTTGCAGAATTGTCTATTTGACAGTAAAGTTAGTATTGGGATACGAATGGATTTGCTCCTGATCGGTCTTTTATTTTATGGAGTAAATTTATGGGTTTTATGACTTCAACTTCTAATCTTTCATCAAATCAATGCCGAGAAGATGTGAGTCTCGGCCATTTATTATATGGCTTGCTTGCCGCTTTTCCCTTATTGCTTATTCCTGCCTTATTTAGCCTTATCATCAATATGTTACAACGTGAAAGTCATATGGGTGATATGCTTAAGTCCCACTTAAGTTGGCAACGTCGCTCTATATTTGGTTTGTTATTTGTTTTGTTGATTGGCTATGGATTCCATCCTTCATGGGTGAGTATGTTACTTTATTTATTTGGTACTTTCTGGTTTACTAGTCGCATTGTTAAAGGCTGGTTATGTTTGCTGGATGGGCGGGGGATATAATACCAATTCCATTATATAGATGATCAATTCAGAACTTCTCAGGCTTTTCAATTCAAGGCGCATTTATGCTGTAATGGTAATTCCCTTTCAAATGAATGCAACGCAGAAGTGGAGTGTCTGAGAAGCTCACCTTGTGCGGGTTTCAACATACTTTATGCTACGTTAGATGCTTTCGATATAGAATCACTATTAGCTTCAATCATCCGCCTTGCCTACAGCATGTTGAACTCCCGCTGAAAGATCACTTATATAATGGAATTGGTATAAAGTGTTTGAAAGGTTTTTGATTCGAGGCATATAATATCTTACTCGTTTAAATATTTTTTTGATATGTTTTTTTATTCTTGAATGTTAATCCATTAATTTTTTTGTTTTCTACAAATTTTTATTTTTTTAGAAGTTTTATCCTTTAAATCCGATTAAAAAGTAAGTTATTCATGTGTTGCTAATTTACTGTGTAGGGTTTTATATGGATCTCATCAATAATACTTATATTTCTGCTGCCGAAATTAATCGTGCTAATCATGCTGATAATCTGAGTGAACAAATATTGGCCCAATTTGAGCATGTTTGGGATCGGATCAGTGATACCTTTCTTGGAACAAATCGCGTGGAAGCAAAAGCATTAGTGAAGGTGTTTTATATTGCTCAACATGGATCTGGGCCATTGATGGAGCATAAAGATGAATTGCTAAAAGAGACGCAATTAGCTCAATCCGCGGATAAAATTAACAATAGAGTAGATTTGCTTTTATCATGTTATGAGAGGTTAGATGCATTATTAGAAGAGCCTGATTCTGGTTATCAGACTGAGCTTAGTTATAATCATCGTAAAGGGGAAATTAGTTTTCGACCCTATAGCTCTAATCGCGATGAGATAGTTGTTCCAATACTAATTAGTAGTCCTGCGCAACTCGGGCGGCATAGTGAGTTTACTTTAAATAATTTAGATGAATTAGGGGCGTCTCAGGGAAAGTTTGGACTTAATCGACATTGTGATGCGCTTGCTCAAATTGCCAACGCATTAAAATTTAAAGTTGAGCATGTAGATTTATCCCTTTCCGATGAGGCTTATAGACAGTTTAAAGTTGATACATTTACCCCTTTATTCAGTCTTTTTTCCAATCAAGGCGCGTTAGACATTAAAGGTTTAAATAATGCTATCAAGGACGTGAATACTTTTATTCAACCTCAGTTACATCTAACGCTTGAGCAAGAGCAGCATAAAGATGAAAAAAGTAACATACAAGTTAACGTTAACGTGCTGGCTTTATATGAATATGATGCTGAGACATTGCAGGCTGCAAAAGAAAGAAGTGGCGTTGATGAATTAGAAGATTTGCCCGGGCGCTTTGGCAATGTAACTTATGAGGCACTCAAAGCTCAGCAGAGCCCCAAACATCTTGATTGTCTTTGTTTAACGGTTTAAAGAAGCGTTTTTAAAGGGGCTCTATGAAGCACAAGACCCATAGGCTTATAATATTGAAGCGGATGGATGAAAACGATACGTAGAATTTAAGCTTTAACATTTATAATCATGAATTATGGTATACCAAGAATGCTGCATTTTGCGGCATTCTTGGTATATGTTTTTTACAGCATTAATATATTGAGTATTAAGTTGTCAATTTAGCGATAAAGTGCGTGTAAATTTTCATTGAGTTGATTGATTTCATTTTGAGCAATAGCTTGTGTTGATGGGGATAAGTGAAGCACGACTCCGTCCGCCTGTAGTTTTTTCATGGCGGGGATATAGGCGTTGATTTGCGGCATTTCAACGGCATAACAAGGGTTAACAATAACGGGTAAATGTGTGGTACTTTTTAAATAAACCAGTCCAGCTAAATCCAGTGAAATGTCTTGGCTATTATTCACTTTGATACCGGACTCACATAAAATCACTTGTTGGTTTCCTTGACTTAATACGGTATTACTGGCATTTAACAGTGCGTTAGTGCTTGCTGTGTTATTTCGTTCAATAATAACGGGAAGTAATAATGTGCCGAGTGTCGTCAGAATGGATTGATTGAACATTTGTGCACCGTCGAGAAATAACATATCGGCATGTTGTGCCGCGAGTGGTAAATCTGTTTCATGCTCAATGGTAATAATGCAGGCAAGATTAAAATGTGTCAGTGTTTTTTTCAATTGAATAAGCGTGTTATCTAGGTTGGGCTGTAAGTGTAACCCTCTGAGTTGTATCCCTTGAAAGCCTAATTCTTTTAAGGCCTTAACTTGTTGCTCAAATATATTTGTTTCAATGGGAAGCTGGAGTTCAATTATCGCGCCTGGTTGCTGCGCATTAAACTCCAATTGTTCGCATTTGATTTGAGTCGGACTCGTTTTATAGGTCTTGCTATATCGTTGAGGTTCAGGCTGGTGTAGTGTCTGCTCTGTTTTGTTGTCTGCTTCCTTTGAACTGCTCTCTACCATGAGTTGCTGATGGGCTAAATGGGTCGGTTTGACTGACTCACTGGGGTAGCAGCCTAGCACTTTGATAAAACGAGTAATCTTTTCTAATTCTTTTAAAGCCATTTTCATTGCACTTGATGATAGGTTTGCCTCAATATCGAGGTAAAACATCTCTTCCCAAGGTGTGCCTGCAATGGGTCTTGATTCGAGTTTACACATGTTTAAATGATGCTTTTTAAGTACTGATAATGCATCAACTAATGCGCCAGGTTTTTGTCCTGTCGCCATGATCAGGGTTGATTTTGCTGGTAACTGCTCTGGAACATCAACGGGTTGTTGGGCGACAACAATAAAACGACTTTGATTAATTTTTTGGTTGGCGAGTCCTTTTTCGATAGCCTCAAGTTGATATAAGGCGCCACCTTCAGCACTGCCAATGGCTGCAACATTTGAAGTACTGCTCTGTTTGACTTTTTCCATGGCTTCTGCACTACTTGAGCAGTATTCTAATTTAAATTCACCATGGATCCCCAGATAGCGGCTACATTGACTAATAGGCTGAGGATGAGCATACACTGTTTTAATGTGATTGATGTTGCTGCCTGATTGTGCCAGTAGACAATGCTCTACTTCGATGGTGGTTTCACCGACAATAGCAAGACGGGTATGTTGCAGGACATCGTAAACTTCATTAATGGATCCTGATGATGTATTTTCAATGGGGAGAAAACCATAATCAGCTTGACCCGATTCGACTGCTTGAATGATAGCGTCAAAACTCTGGCAACCGAGTTCTTGCATATCGACTTGTCTGCGTGCGCAGTATCGAGTGGCTGCTAAGTAAGAGTATGAGCCTTTTGCACCTAAGTAAGCAGCGATATATTGAGGCTTTTGTGTTTCAGGGTTGGCTCGTCCGTGCAAAAAAGCTTGTTGGTTTAGCACTGAGTCTTCAATAATACTTTGGTAAAGAGAAATGATGTAATGGGCATCGAGTCCTTTTTCGCGACCTTGTTTAACTAATCTTGCTAAAAGATCTTTTTCACGTTCAGTATCACGAATGGGGCGAACATCGACTTCTTTGCTGCGGGCGACATCTAAGCTTAATTCACGCCGTTTAGCCAATAAACTGAGTAATTCATTATCCAGTGCAGTAATTTGCTCTCGAGTTTGGTTTAAAGGGGTGGGTTTACTCATTTAGGCCTCTACATCTTTATTTTATATCGCATTAGAAACAAAAAAGCCTCCATTTTAGGAGGCTTTGGAATTTTCACTTTCGTTTATACACCGAAAATCCGCCTCCGAGTGGTGGAGGTGTAAAAAAGAAAGTAAATAGACCGTGATAGTGTATATTCATAGCTTAAAAGTAATAGGCTATAGAGTGAGTGTCAATGAAAAAGTCACATTATGAGTTGATTTATGCTTAGAAAGTAAAAAGCGCATCGGAAGATGCGCTTTTAAGTAAGTAAAATGTAATCAAGCTGCGTATTCCTCCTCATCATCATAGATAAAATCTTTGTCTCGAACATCATCTTCTAAAGTAAGTGTGGCTCGGCGCTGACTTTCGGGTTTATGGACTTGGCGATTAAGTTGTTTTTCCAGTTTTTGCCCCATTGCGTTGATGGCAGCATAAAGGTCTTCATTTTTCGCCTGTGCAAAGAGTCTCGCATTAGGAATGCCAACAGAAGCTTCGATTTTAAAGATTTGTTTCTCCTGTACAATGATAACATGCGGATTAAGGAACTGGACATCATGCCTTGAAAGCTTAGCAATTCTGCTTTCAATACGTTCACGGATAGAGTCAGTTACGTCAAATTGCTTACTAGTAATCTTTATCATATGTCGAACCTTCTGTTGTTTCCTTGAGTTCAGACTACCAACCTTTAGGGAAAAAGTCGTGACTTAAATCACATTTTTTCCCCCTTTTTTAATTGTTCGCATTTTATTTGATCACTTAGACAAAAATTAAAAATTATCTTAGTGATCATCTTGAAACTTAATATAAACCCGTGCATATTTGATGGGATAACTTCAACTGCAGTGTGGCTATTCAGCTTATTTTTGCATATTCTCGTCATCTTTATGTATTGAAAGACGCCTTTCAAATTGCATCATTTATTAGTTAAGAGTAAAGCAGTATGGATAACATTAAATTGAATATTCGAGTATGGGATTTTCCAATCCGCTTTTTTCATTGGTCCATGGTCGGGTTACTCGCAGGATTATGGTGGACAGCGTCTATGGGAGAGATGCAATGGCATCAATTGCTGGGTTATGTGTTGTTAAATTTGATCTTGTGTCGATTCATATGGGGGTGGATAGGCAGTGACACCGCGCGTTTTTCTTTTTTTTTGGTGTCGCCTAAAAAAGTGTTACAGCATTTGCAGCCTAAGAAAAGAGAGGTGCCTTCTTTAGGGCATAATCCTATTGGCGGGTATATGGTGATCTTACTCTTGTTGTTATTGAGCATTCAATTAATCAGTGGGTTATTTGCAACAGATGATATCTTCACCGAAGGACCACTTTTTCATTATGTCAGCTCAGATACTGCCGCTTGGTTCACTTGGTTACATAAAAACACTTTTAATGTCATATTGACATTTGCTGGAGTACACATTCTTGCAGTGTTTGTGCATTTGTTCAAAGGTGATAATTTAATTACAGCCATGGTAACGGGTAAAAAAAGAATGGCTAATAATAAAGGTCTTCAGCTCAGGTTCACGCATGCTTTTGTTGCACTAGGGCTCTTTCTGGTCATTGGCAGTGTGATATTTTATTTTTGGGGATGGCCTGTTTTCTCAATGCTTTAATAATGACAAGGTATTGTGCTGTCCTTGCCATTATTGTCATTATCTCAATATCTTTTTTAAGTGATTTAAGCTGTATTAATCTTTTTTGTAATCATCATGACAAGATTTACAGCTTTTTCCTGTTGTCATAAAGGCTTTTTGTACGGCTTTTTTATCTCCACTCTTGGCAGCGACGACTAAGAGATTGGCACTTTTTTGCAGTGTTTTCATTTGTTCATCGAACTTGGCTTTTTCTGTCCAAATTTTATCGAGAGCGTCACGTTGATCTAAACCTTTGGCTTGTATAAACCCTTCTAAAGGGAGTTTAGCTAAGGCGGCGACATTCTCAGCTCTGATGGTGACAGAAGCAGGATCGTAAGGTTTCTTTCCTTTTAACATGGCGCCAATATCGCCAAAATTATAAGCCATCAAACTAAAAGCGGATTGTCTGTATTTAACGGCATCTTCGGGCTTTTTGAAATTATTACTGGGGCTAGTTTCAGCAGCGTTTACGGTCAAGGTCGTGCAGGTAAAAAATGCCAGTAGGCTTAATGTTAGTTTGTTCTTCATCGTGCTCGCTCTTGTTATCTTGTTTTTGTTAGGGTGTTATTGTGCTTATATTGTTACACTTAATACTGTGTAATTGAAACTTATTTTTCAATGTTTGAATGATTAATAACAGGGTCAGTGAGGGGGGGAGCTTTTAGAATAATAGAGTATTGAATAATAATTTTGTTACAATAGGAATTAATTGTTAGGGTTGGGGGAAACAGGGGTAAACATGCGAGCAGAATGGGATTTAGTATTAGAGAAAGTGACTTCTCATCATGATCATAATGGATTGATAGATTTGTTTGAATTGTTACTGACAGAAGATGAACGCAGTGCAATCGCCAGCCGATTGAAGGTATTTCAGTCTCTGCTCGATGGTGAAATGAGTCAAAGGCAGATTGCTCATGAGTATCAGATCAGTATTGCGACGATAACTCGATGCTCAAATTATTTAAAGCAGATGTCCATTGAAAAGAAAAATAAGATCAAGTCACTCATTTTATAGCGCCAGTGGGATTGGCCCTAAAAAGCCTCAATAACAACAAGCATTGAGACTTTTTAGGGGGAGAGTTAATGACCCTCGCAGCAACCATCTTTATGTTCGTGTTGCTCAGTGGAATGACTTTCACACTGGCCTGACGCATGCACGTGACCATGGGCTAGCTCTTCTTCAGTGGCTTTGCGAATATCAACCACTTCAACATTAAAATGTAATCTTTGGCCTGCTAAAGGATGATTGCCATCAACAACAGCAACATTATCTTTCACTTCTACGACTTGAACGGGTCTTTGCCCCATTTCAGTTTCGGCAATAAAGCGCATGCCAGGTACGATATCTTCAACATCACCAAAAGCGTCAAGAGGGACTTCTTGGCGTAATCCATCATGATATTCACCATAACCGTCTTTGGCTTCAATACTGGCTTCTATTTTGTCACCAATGGTTTTACCTTCAAGCTCTGCTTCAAGGCCTGGGATCATATTTTGTGCGCCGTGTAGGTACAGCATGGGCTCACTGTCAAATGAACTTTCAACAATACGGTTTTCATCATCTTTTAGTTGGTAATGGATCGTGACTGCACATGCTTGGGTAATTTTCATGGTAAAACTCCAATAAATGAATGGCGAGCAGTTTAACTGGATTTGACATAAGATGCGATAACGGACTGGCATAACTTTGGCTTGATGTATTCATAGTGAAGCCCCAGAATTTGATATGAGTGAATAGTCATGCAGCTTTACTTGTGTTATTTGTGCCAAAATTACGCATTGAAAAGCAATATCAATCCTATGACTAAGGTGTGTAGTTGACTGACGAAAGTTTATTTTATTGCAAAGAATATTAAATTTAACGCTTGAGTAACAGTTATTTAAATAAGATGCCTCCATTAATAAACATGTTTTCCATGAATGGTTTGACCTGATGAAGGTAAATATTCAAGCTATTTAACTGCTAAATAGAAAAAGTGGGTAGTTTATTAAAATTATTCATAAAAAGGGGCTTGACAGTGAGCCTGTAAAAAGCAATTCTTTAAGGCATATATCAACGAATGAATTAAATTACCCCTTTTTATGATGCTTAGCCGCGCTCTTGTAACGATTATTATTACGACCACCACGATTATTATCGTGGGGACAGGCTGAGCGTATCTAATATAAGATTAAACATTAAGCCTGCTTCCCATAAAGAAGCAGGCTTTTTTGTTTCTTAATCGGGGTGGGCACAGGAGAAAGTATGAAAGTCATGAAGTTTGGTGGTACCTCACTTGCCAATTGGCAGCGATTTCAATCTGCGGCAGCCATTGTGGCAAAATCTGCCAATGAGGAGCCTATTGCTGTTGTTTTATCTGCGCCCGCAACGATTACCAATAGCTTGTTGGAAGTCGTGAATCTTGCCACTGATGACGGGCAGTTTGAGCCGGTTTTATCCAGAATTGAGCAAGTCTTTACAACGCTTTATGGGCAAGCAGCAGAGGCGTTACTCTCTAGTAATCAAAGCCAACACTTACAAAATTGTCTGGATAAACAATTGGCTTTTTGGCGCAATAAATTACAAGGCATTACCTTGCTCGGTGTGTGCCCCGATAGTGTAAAAGCTGAAATTATTATCGGCGGCGAAAAACTGTCAGCGGCATTAATGGATCAATTGATTAATGCGATGGGCCATAGTGCCTCGCAACTTAATCCTCAGGCATTGTTACTTGCTGAGGGGGCAAGACTGGAATCAGCTGTCGATATTGAGGCCAGTAAAGTGAGGTTCAACGCCATTAATTTGAATGAACATAGAGTCTGGATAATGCCTGGCTTTAGTGCTGGTAGAGAAGATGGTTCGGTCGTTACCTTAGGGCGCAACGGCTCTGATTATTCTGCAGCAGTATTAGCTGCCTGTATCGATGCCAGTTGCTGTGAAATCTGGACGGATGTTGATGGTATCTATAATACCGATCCTCGTGTGGTTCCCGATGCGAAATTATTGGCACAGATGAGTTACCAAGAGGCCATGGAAGTCTCTTATTTTGGAGCCAAAGTGCTGCACCCTAAAACGGTTGCTCCAATCGCTCAGTATCATATTCCTTGTTATATCCGTAATAGTTTTAATCCTGATGCGGTCGGTACCTTAGTGTCCAATGCACAAGATGAATCGGGATTAAGTGTGAAAGCCATCTCTAATCTCGACGAACAAACCATGTTTGATGTCTCTGGGCCGGGTATGAAAGGCATGGTGGGAATGGCAAGCAGAACATTAGGTGCCATCTCAAGAAGTGGTGTGTCGGTATCGCTTATTACCCAAAGTTCTTCTGAATACAGTATTAGTTTTTGTGTCAATACCTCTGATGCGGCGAGTGCGAAACAGGCGTTAGAGCAAGAGTTTGAACTGGAATTGCAAAGTGAGCTATTAGAGCCGTTAGCAATTCGCCATAACTTAGCCATCGTGTCCTTGATTGGTGATGGCATGCGGACAAACAAAGGGATCACCGCCACCTTTTCTCAAGCATTAGCCCAAGCAACGGTCAATATTATTGCTATTGCACAAGGTTCATCAGAACGCTCCATTTCTGCCGTTGTCGAGCAGCGTAAGATTAAAAATGCGATTTCAGCTTGCCATCAAAGCTTTTTCGATGTGCAGCACTACTTAGATGTTTTTCTTGTGGGGTGCGGTAATGTTGGTGCTGGATTACTGGATCAAATTGCCAGTCAAGCAGATATGCTTAAAGAGCAACATATTAGTATTCGTGTGTGTGGCATCGTTAATTCCAGCAAAATGTTACTTAATGCTCAAGGAATTGATTTGGCGACATGGTCATCTTTGTTAAATGAATCCACTCAACACAGTGATCTTGACTTTATGTTACGTTGGGCTAAAGAACAGCAATTGCTTAACCCTGTACTCGTTGACTGTACTTCAAGTGATTTTGTGTCAAATAAATACCTTGATGTGATGAATGCTGGTTTGCATGTTGTCACGCCAAATAAGAAAGCCAATACTCGTGATATGGCGTATTATCAAGCGTTACGTCAAACAGCCTTAAAGCAACGTCGTCAATTTCTATACGAAACAACTGTGGGTGCGGGATTACCTGTTATTGATAACCTGAAAAAATTATTATGTGCTGGCGATAAGGTATTAAGCTTTAGCGGTATTTTATCAGGAAGCTTATCTTATATTTTTGGTATGTTAGATGAAGGCATGAGTTTGTCAGAGGCAACACGCATCGCCAGAGAAAAATGCTTTACAGAGCCAGATCCAAGAGATGATCTCAGTGGTATGGACGTGGCGCGTAAAGTGCTCATTTTAGCCCGTGAGATTGGGCTACAGATAGAGCTTGATGACATCGAAGTCGAGTCTGTGTTACCCCCTCATTTTGATGCCTCCGGTGATGTTGAAACCTTTATGGCGAACTTAACTGCATTGGATGAGGAAGTAGGAGCACAAGTCAGTCATGCTAAAGCCCAGGGCCGCTTATTACGCTATGTGGGACAAATTGATGATAAAGGCTGCCGCGTTAAAATTGTTGAGGTCGATGCCAGTCACCCTCTTTACAGTGTAAAAGGAGGCGAAAATGCACTTGCCTTTAATAGCCGCTATTATCAGCCTATTCCTTTTGTATTGAGAGGATATGGTGCAGGCACTGAAGTGACAGCAGCGGGGGCTTTTGCAGATGTTTTAAGAACATTAAATTGGACTCGTGAGGTAACAGCATGAGTGTGAAGGTTTATGCTCCGGCATCGATAGCCAATATTAGTGTTGGGTTTGATACTTTAGGAGCGGCATTGGCTCCCATAGATGGCACCTTGTTAGGCGATACTGTATCTATTGAGGCGATAGACACAGGTGTGACTTTGGTTGTTAAGGGGCCTTGGGCCCATAAACTCCCCACTGATCCTAAAGAGAATATTGTGTATCAATGTGCTGAGTTCTTTATTTATCAATTAACGGATAAAAGTGCTTTTACGGGAGGGATAAAGTTAACATTAGAAAAAAACTTACCCGTAGGTAGCGGACTGGGGTCGAGCGCGAGCTCTGTGGTTGCTGCTCTCTATGCGTTAAATGAGTATTTCAGTACACCATTTACCGAAGCTGATTTATTGTTAGTGATGGGTAAGTTTGAAGGGCAGATCAGTGGCTCTGTGCATTATGATAATGTCGCACCTTGCTATTTAGGCAAAATGCAATTGATTCTAAATGGAAAAAGTCAGGTGTGTGATGCCATTCCCAATTTTAATCAATGGTATTGGGTGATGTCATATTCTGGAGTGTCTTTATCGACAGCGAAAATGAGGCAACTTATGCCCGATCAATATGATAAGTCCATTGCAATTGAGTTTGGCCGTTATTTAAGTACATTTGTGCACGCTTCTTATAAACAAGATGAGGCACTAGCAGTTGATGCTTTACAAGATGTGCTTGCTGAGCCTTATCGAGCCGCTGCGATTCCGGGTTATATGGAGGCTAAAACGGCATTGCAAATTATGGGTATGTTAGCCACGGGAATATCCGGTAGTGGCCCCACACTTTTCTCTATCACTAATAGCCTTGAAAAAGCTGAGCAAGCTAAAGCTTGGTTGGATAAGCATTACCTGAATGATGAAAACGGCTTTTCACATGTTTGCCGAATTGATCCTAAAGGTGTAAGAATAATTTAATCGTGTTGAGTCTATTCTGGTGTGAATAGGCTTTAGCAGTATGCAATAAAGCGTGTATTGAACAATAAAGGGCAAGTTGTTATGCAGTTATATAATTTAAAGCATCCATCTCAAGTGGTGAGTTTTACTGAAGCAGTAAAGCTTGGGCTAGGGAAAGATAGAGGGCTATTTTTTCCAACGGAGATCCCCGTTTTGGAAGATATGGACAGGTTATTAGCACTGCCGTTTGTTGAAAGAAGCCAAAAAGTGATTGGCGCTTGGTTGGCTTCAGAGCTTGGACAAGACACCGTTGATGCACTCGTTGAAAAGGCGTTCAATTTTGATGTGCCTTTAGTGAAAGCAGATGAAAATCGATACAGTTTAGAGCTTTTTCATGGGCCGACCTTAGCGTTTAAAGATTTTGGCGCCCGCTTTATGGCTCAATGCTTGAATGTGTTAGCAAAAGATGAGCCCATTAATATTCTCACTGCGACATCAGGGGACACTGGGGCGGCAGTGGCTGATGCTTTTTTTGGACTCGATGCCATTAACGTTGTGGTGCTTTATCCAAAAGGAAAAATCAGCGTATTGCAAGAGAAGATGTTTACGACATTAGGCCAAAACATTCATACTGTTGCAGTTGATTCTGATTTTGATGCTTGCCAAGATTTAGTTAAACAGTCATTTGAAGACAGCACAATTCGTGATGGATTGCATCTAAACTCAGCGAATTCTATTAACATCAGTCGCTTACTTGCGCAGATTTGTTATTATTTTGAAGCCGTTGCCCAGTTTAAACAGCAGCATGATGTGCTACCTGTTATTGCTGTCCCCAGTGGTAATTTTGGTAATTTAACCGCGGGTTTGTTTGCGAAAGCTATGGGGTTACCTGTGAGCTATTTTGTTGCGGCGACGAACAGCAATGATACTGTTCCTCGTTACTTACAGGATGGACTATGGGCGCCTAATAGCACTGTGGCGACCATGTCTAATGCAATGGATGTGGCTGAGCCGAGCAATTGGCCAAGAGTCGAAGCAATCGTTGATAAAATGGGATGGTCGCTAAGCGGCATTAAGGGAGTTGCTCTGTCAGAATCACAAACCTCTACGGCATTAGTGGCCTTATATGAAGCGGGCTATTTATCTGAGCCACATGGTGCGATTGCCGCAGATGCGTTGAATCAAGTGATGAATGATAGCGAGAAAGGCATTTTCTTAGGAACAGCACATCCAGCAAAATTTAATGAAGTGGTTGAGGCGGAGCTTAATATTGACCTACCTTTACCTCAACCTTTGAAGAATGTTGAGAGTAAGTCGATTTTATCTGCCGAATTACCCGCCAGTTTTGATGCCTTAAAAGCTCATTTATTCACGATATTGAAATAATGGTATTAAAATAACAGTATTGACATGATTTAGAATAGAGAGATAGAAAGAGCAGCGTTAATTGGCTGCTCTTTTTTATTGCTGAAGGGAGAGAAAACTATATGAACAAGTTGTCTATTTCATCATTGAAATTATTATCGATGTCTTGAAGTTCTTTGAGTAGGCGATGTTTTTCTTTTAGCGCTTCTATTTCACGCCATTTTCGCTTTTTACTGGAATTTCTCGAGCGGCTGGGTTTTTCTACTACACTATCTAGCGCACAACCATAATCTAAACGATTCATAGCAACCTCCTGTCGTTTCTTTGTCTTCAAATAAATAGCATGTTTTTCAAACAGGGCGCAACAAAAATGTTTCATTAATGTTAATTTTGGGTGTTTTTTTTATTTATTTACACTTTTAATGTGGTTTAGTGTCAATGAGTGGCATGTCTATGAGGAGGGGGGAATAAAAAAGCCAATGACAGGTGTCATTGGCTCTAGATTAAAGCGGTGTTAAAAATAATGCTAAAGGATTATATCTTCTGCTGGCGAAACAGATTGATTAATCCATTACTTGAGCTATCGAGCTCTGCGCTTGCTTTAGTCGCCGTTAAGCGTTCAAGTACATCATTGCCGAGCACTTTACCGAGTTCAACACCCCATTGATCAAATGAGTTTATCTGCCAGATCGCACCTTGAACAAAAGTTTTATGTTCATATAGCGCAATTAGCGCCCCTAAAGTCGAAGGGGTCAGCTTATCCATAAGTAGGGTATTGCTTGGCTTGTTGCCAGGCATCACCTTATGTTTTGCAATCAGCTGTTTTTCATTGTCATCAAGGGCGCTGTTTTTTAACTCGGCTAAGGCTTCCTCAAACGTTCTTCCTTGCATTAAGGCCTGTGTTTGTCCAAAGCAGTTAGAAGCTAGCTGAACATGGTGCTCACCCAATGGATTATGGCTATTTAGCGGCATAATGAAATCGGCAGGGATCAATCCTGTTCCTTGATGCAATAACTGATGATAAGCGTGTTGACCATTTGTGCCTTCACCGCCCCAAATAATAGGGCCCGTTTTATAATCAACATCTTGTCCATTAAGAGTGACAGATTTACCGTTACTTTCCATATCAAGTTGTTGAAAATAAGCGGGGAGTCCTCTCAAGTAGTGATCGTAGGTCAAGACAACATGAGATTGTGCATCAAAAAAGTTGACATACCAAACAGACAATAGCCCCATAATAACGGGCATATTTTCTTCAAGAGGGGCATTGGCAAAGTGCTCATCCATTTCATTGGCGCCAGCTAATAACTCACGAAAGCTTTCCATACCAATGAGTAGTGCAATGGGCAAGCCAATGGCGGACCAAAGTGAATATCGCCCGCCGACCCAGTCCCACATAGGAAAAATGTTTTCAGGCGCAATACCAAATTCACAGGCTTTAGTGACATTGGAGCTAACTGCGACAAAATGCTTAGCCACATCACTTTGACTCGCACCCTGACGAATAAACCAATCTTTTGCACTTAAGGTATTGGTTAATGTCTCTTGAGTGCCAAATGACTTAGAAGACATGATAAACAGGGTTGTTTCTGCATTCAGTCCTTTAAGTTTTTCGACAATTGAAGTGGCATCGACATTAGCGACAAAATGACAGTTTATTTTTCCTGTCCAATACGGACGAAGTGCTTGAGAGACTATTTTAGGCCCTAAAAAAGAACCCCCAATACCTATACTCACCACATCAGTAATGTTTTTACCTGTGTAACCTTTCCATGTTCCTGAGGTAATGTTATCAACAAAGTTTTCCATTTTCGCTAAGGTTTGTCGAATCTCAGAGAAAATATTGTCGCCATCAAGATTAATATTTGGATCTGATTGAGCGCGTAAGGCACTGTGCAACACAGCACGTTGCTCTGTGGTATTAATTTTCTCTCCACTGAGCAATGCGTGGATCTTGGTTGTCAATGCAGATTCTTTAGCCAGAGAGAATAACTGTGACAAAGTTTCATCGGTGATCTTATTCTTAGAATAATCTAAAAATAATCCACAAGCCGATAAAGAGAATTTTTCAAAACGCTTAGGATCGCTGGCAAATAAGGATCGCATATGCGGCACAGTTTCACTGTGGCGTTTAAGTGCGTTCCAAGATGATAATTGAGTTAATTCAGTCATGGTGATTTGCTCGCAAGCTTAAGAGGCCAATTTGGCTTTAAGCATAGTTTCAAGTTTGCCCTGATCAATCGCAAAATTGCGAATGCCTTCTGCAAGCTTTTCAACGGCCATGGGGTTTTCATTAAATTCCCAACGAAATTGAGCTTCAGTGAGAGGTGCTTCGGGTGTCACTGTTGTGGTTGCTGGTAATAATTTACGTTCAATGACTTGGTCTGTATTGGCAAGCTCTTCCAATAGTCCTGGGCCAATTGTTAGACGATCGCAACCTGCAAGTTCAATAATCTCGCCAGTATTACGGAAGCTTGCGCCCATAACAACCGTCTTGAAATCATGCTTTTTATAATAATTATAAATTTCTGTGACTGATACAACGCCTGGATCTTCAGCGGCAGTATACTCTGTTCCTGTTTCTTTTTTATACCAGTCAAGAATACGGCCAACAAAGGGAGAAATCAGATAGACACCGGCTTCTGCGCAAGCTTTGGCTTGTGCGAAGCTAAACAGTAAGGTTAGGTTACAGTTAATCCCTTCTTGCTCAAGTTCTTTAGCAGCGCAAATGCCTTCCCATGTAGAGGCTAGTTTTATCAAAATACGTGATTTATCAATACCTGCTTCTTGGTAAAGGTTTATTAATTTATGGGCTTTTGCGATAGAAGCCTCTTTGTCAAAAGACAATCTGGCATCCACTTCCGTTGAAATACGACCAGGAACCAGTTTGAGGATTTCAAGGCCAATATTGACAGCCAGTTTATCTCCAGCATCTTCGACTTGTTGGTTAACATCGTCGCTTTGTTGTTTTGCCCAAGTAATGGCATTGTCAATCAATCCTGCGTATTCTGGAATTTGAGCGGCTTTTAAAATAAGTGATGGGTTAGTGGTAGCATCTTCGGGTTGATAACGTTTAATGGCCTCAATATCGCCAGTGTCGGCAACGATAGTGGTAATGGATTTGAGTTGTTCTAATGTATTAGCCATAAAAATTACATCCTTCTCAGGTGGCAGCGTAAATATGATGAGTGCAATAGCGTATTAAAAGCGATTTTACCCTATAATCCAACTCTAAATGAAAAAAAATTACAGAAAAGTTGTAAAATACCATTAAATATTTGCGAACTGACTATTATATTTCGTTAATAGTCAATTTTTTACATCTTTTGTCGGTTAAATGCGTTCAATAAAATGTGTATTAAAAAAGCCCGTGTTTGACATGAACACGGGCTTCATTTTAGTACAATGGCGACTTATTCCATGACTTCAGTGCGCATGAGTGGAACCTGCTCTACGCCTGTCACTTGCGCTTCAATTCGACGGTTCGCTTTATTGGCTGCAGCTGAACTTCCCGGAATAAGGGGTTTGGTAATACCATAGCCTTTAGAAGTGACTCGCGACTTTTGAATACCAAAGCGTTTAACGAGTATATTGGCAACCTTATCTGCTCGGCGTTGAGACAAGACCATATTATATTCTGGAGAACCGACATTTGAGGCATATCCAGAAACTTCAACCATACTATCGGGATATTCCATCATGAAATCGGCGACTTTTTTGATATCAGTCATGGCCGCTTTTTTGACAACAGATGAATTGTTGTCAAATTCAGCGCCTATTTCAAATTTGAATATTTTGTCTTCATAAATGGTACAACCATAGGCGTCAACTTGCTCGTTAGGTGGCGTATTAGGGCATTGATCTATGTCATCCGGCACACCATCGGCATCGGAATCAAAGATGACAACAACCATTTCTTCTTTGGCTTTATGCCCAAAACGATAACTGAGTTGCAGTCCCCAGTAGTTACTTTCCATGTCATAGGTACGATACTCTGTATCATTGAGATCCTGATAACGGCGATATTTCATTTCGAATTTAACGTTATCGGTGACATTAAAACCAAAACCAGCACCAAAGTAAGGGGCAAAGTCGGTTGCGCTGTAGTAATCACTACCGTAATTTTTATTGTTGTACCAGAGATAATGCATTGCACCGACTTCAGCATTAAAGCTCCATCGATTACCTAAGGGGACAATACCGACAAAACCAGCTGTAACGCCATGAACGCCAACGTCGTTTAGGTTTCCTGAATAATCAGTAAATTCTGCACGCCCTAGATCCCGATAGCCGACCTCAATGCCAACATAGTCACTAAATAGGAAACCTGCGAATACATCCCATGCATAGGGATCATCTTTTCCACAAGAAGCCATTGTTTTCATATCGCATTGGGGTTGATAGTCATTGATACCTATGCCTGCACCAATATACCAAGGTGTCATACCATCATCTGCATGTGCAGCAAAAGGCAGTATTGATGTAAGCAATACAGCTTTTAGAGTGTTGTTCATCATTAAAATCCTTATGTTTTATAATAAAAACGCCTCCACTGACATCAATATAAAACACTGTTAGCGTAACAAGTGGAGTTCCTTTAACAAGGGGCTAACAAGCATTAGTATCTGTCGCAAATGAGGTTATTGCCAATTTAATGAAGATATTTTTTGTGTTTATTTGCCTTGGAATCAAAAATAATGGCTTGTTAATTGAGGGTAAAATGAGTGGAATTAATTTTATTATTATGAATAACAGCTGCTTGTATATATTTTTAGAATGAATAGAGCAAGTGACCTGTTTCTTATTGAAAAAGTTCTTTTAGATGAAGAAGAATAAGGCTTAAGGAGCGATTAAAAAGGGTACATGCTAAAGCGGCTTCAATACTCAATGGATAGGCTATGATGATATTTAACTTGTTTTAAGTTTGATGATAAAACGTTTTCTTTATGTTACTTTTCAACCTTAATTATTCTAAGCTGTAATGAGTAAATGCCATTAAGTTTATTCCGTTTGTGTTGTTTTATGCAGGTGAAGCTAGGTCACAGCTGATAACGAGATAAGTTAATGGCTTTGTTTGTCATGAGGGTGAACAGAAATATGTTTGAAATGATAGTTGATTTTCTTAATGCATTGTTGTGGGGGAAAATACTCGTTTATGGATTGGTCGGAGCGGGCTTATTTTTTACTCTACGTTTAGGATTTATTCAAATTACCCATTTTAAACATGCCATTATTACCTTGTTAAATAGCAGAAAAATGGTGACAGAGGGAGGTTTATCTTCTTTTCAGGTTTTTTGTACCAGTATGGCAGCGCGAGTGGGTGCTGGAAATATGGCCGGAGTCGCTGTTGCCATTGGAGCGGGTGGGCCCGGTGCTATTTTCTGGATGTGGTTGATTGCAGTGTTGGGCATGGCCACTGCCATGGTCGAATCAACCTTGGCACAGATTTATAAAGTGCGTGATGATAATGGCCAGTTTCGAGGTGGTCCTGCTTATTATATGGAAAAAGGGTTAGGACAACGTTGGATGGGCATATTGTTTTCCATTTTTTTAATTATTGCTTTTGGTCTGGTTTTTAATGCTGTTCAAGCCAATACGATTACCGCTGCAATGACACAAGTGTTTGGTTTGTCCGCACCTGATGTTGGATTGATCTTGGTTATATTTTCTGGTTTCGTGATCATGGGAGGGTTACGAAAAGTGGCGCGAGTGTCTGAGTTATTGGTTCCTTTTATGGCGCTGGCTTATATTACTGTTGCTGCAATAGTGGTTGTGACTAATATTGAAAAGGTACCTGATGCATTAATGTTAGTGATTAAAAGTGCATTTGGCTTGCAAGAAGTGGTTGCTGGTGGCGTGGCTTATAGTGTGGCACAAGCCATGCAATCAGGTATTGCGAGAGGCTTGTTTTCCAATGAGGCAGGTATGGGAAGTGCTGCCAATATTGCCGGCAGTGCTGCCCCTTATCCAAATCATCCTGCATCACAAGGTTTTATACAAATGTTAGGCGTTTTTGTCGATACGATAGTTATTTGTACTGCGACTGCGGCTATCATTTTATTGACAAGCGATATAGACACTGATGGTGACGGTATTCGAATGACAATTGATGCATTAACAGGGCATGTTGGACAAGAAGGTGGTGCTTTTATTGCTTTTACTATTTTGTTTTTTTGTTTTACCTCTATTATTGCCAATTATTCTTACGCAGAAACAAATGTGTTGTTTTTGACTGGGCATAAAGAAGGTATTTTACCTTTTTTCAGATTAACGGTTCTTGTTATGGTGATGTTTGGCTCCCTTGCCAAAGTAGGGTTGGTTTGGGCGCTTGCTGATGTATCCATGGGGTTAATGGCAACGGTCAATATTATTGCATTACTCTTATTGTCGGGATTAACTGTGCGTGTTATCCAAGATTATTCTCGTCAATTAAAGTCAGGTAAATTACCGAGTTTCAATTATAAAGATTTTCCAGAACTCATGCGGCATAAAGAAAATGCTTGGATTGTCGACTCAACACAAGGTACAAGCGAAAACACTGTTGAAGTGCCACTGTTGAAAGGGACAAAGACACAGAATTGAAAGTAAAATTGCCTTGTATTGCCTGTATTTTATTCAGGCAAAAAACCAATTATAACAATCTAGAAATCCACGAACGTTATACGTGGATTTTTTGTTTATGGCGAGTATCATGTGTTTATGAGTGAATAATGGCTAAGGTGTTTTATGTTGATTTTGATTTCTCCCGCGAAAACGCTGGACTTTGATACCCCTACAACAACGCAGGAGTTTTCATATCCTGAATTAGTAAAAGAAAGTGAAGCGTTAATTCAAATTTGTCGTGAATTAAGTCCTAGTGATATTGCTAGCTTAATGAAAGTGAGTGACAAAATAGCAGGGTTAAATGTGGCACGCTTTAATAGCTGGAGCAGTGATTTTAACCTTGATAATGCAAAACAGGCTATTCTTGCTTTTCGTGGTGATGTTTATACTGGACTGGATGCAGACTCTTTAGATGAAGCAGGGTTAAAGGCTGCTCAGAATAAATTACTTATTTTATCAGGCTTGTATGGCCTTTTAAGACCCCTTGATTTGATGAAAGCTTATCGTTTAGAAATGGGGACACGCCTTGAAAATGCGAGGGGAAGTAACTTATATCAATTTTGGGGAGATATCATAACAGATGAGATCAATAAATCATTAGCGAAAGCGCAGAGTGAGTATCTTGTTAATTTAGCCTCGAATGAGTATTTTAAAGCTGTTAAGCCAAAGCAATTAACGGCGAAGCTGATTACCCCTATTTTTAAAGATTGCAAAAATGGCCAATATAAAGTGATCAGCTTTTATGCCAAAAAGGCCAGAGGTTTGATGGCACGTTATATCATTGATAATGACATAAGGACCCAGGAAGCATTAATCAAATTTGATAGTGCAGGTTATTATTACAGTGAAGCCGAATCCAGTATTGAAAGCCCCGTCTTTTTGAGAGAAGAGCAGTAATACTTTTTTACAATCAATGTATTATTGCAGTGAAGTCGAGTCGAGTATCAAAAGCCCTGTCTTTTTGAGAGAGGAGCAGTAATACTTTTTTACAATCAATGTATTATTGCAGTGAAGTCGAGTATCAAAAGCCCTATCTTTTTGAGGGATTAGCAGTAATGCTATTTAAAATCAATGTGTTATTGCAATGAGGTCGAGTCGAGTATTGAAAGTTCCGTCTTTTTGAGAGAGGAGCTATAATACCGTTTAAAATAAATGAGTTTCTTTGATTCGTTTTCATATTAAAAGCAGCGTTATGCTGCTTTTATACTCGTGAGATTTCCAGCTGCAGGAGTAGACTGAAATAAAAACCTTTTATTTATTGGTTATGGGTCTTAGCTCACTGTTTGATTGTGCCATTAAGTAGGCAAAGAGCGCGTATGCCGCGACATTTTGCTGTAATTTCTTAGGATCGATTTTATCCAGTGTATCATTGGGAGTATGGTGATAGTCGAAGTAATCTAAGCCATTTTGCCTTAGTGAAGCGACTGGGATCCCTTTGTTGGGAAAAATTGAGATATCGGGTCCACCATGAGCACGATTATTCCCTAGAGTGATCTGATGGGATGTGATGGGGAATAATGTGTGATGAAGTTCATTAAAAGCCTGTTGGTTGACATTGAGATCCAGCTGGTAAATGAAGCCTGCACCGAAATCCGATTCTGCGGCGATATAATGATTTGCTAGCTCTTTTTCATGTGCCTTAAGGTAGGCTTTTGCCCCGATTATCCCTATTTCTTCTGCAGCGAACAATACCACCCTTATCGTCCGATCGGGTCTTTTAGGGAGATCTTGAATGATTTTTGCGGCTGCAGTGACAATACCGACGCCAGCGCCATCATCAAGGGCGCCAGTGCCTTCATCCCAAGAATCTAAGTGTGCACTGATGAGCACAATTTCCTGAGGTTTGGTGTGTCCAGTGACTTCAGCGATGACATTATAAGATTGCGTAAAGCCTTGCCTTGACGATGACATTTTTAAATTGATCAGGATATTAGGGGAACGTTTGAGCATGGCATTAACGAGATCGGCATCTGGATTGGACATGGCAGCAGCAGGTATTTTTTTTATATTGTCATGATACTTCATGATACCTGTGTGGGCCATTCGGTCGCTATCTGTTCCAATGGAGCGGATCAATATGGCGACAGCGCCTTTTTCTGCAGCAATCATTGCGCCCTGAGATCGGCCAGAAACGGTTTCTCCATAACCTGCACCAGTTCGAGTTTTTCGCGTTTTATGATCAATAAACACAATCTTATCTTTCACTTGGGCCTTAGAAGCTGCTTTTAACGCATCTAAGTTATCAAAGCGAATGATGTTGGCTTCTATCCCCTTTTCTGGTGTGCCTATACTTCCGCCTAAGGCGGTGATGACAAGGGGTTGTTGAAATGGTGCTATGACATTAGCTGTGGCTGTTCCTCTATGCCAAACGGGAACCTGCACCGGCTCTTTATAGACTTTATCAAATCCGAGTGCTTTGAAGGTCTTTTCTGCCCATTGCACGGCGAGTAAATCTTTATCGCTGCCCGCGAGTCTGGGGCCCACTTCAACAGTGAGAGATTCAACTAATTCATAGGCTAGAGTAGACTCATATGCCTTTTGTTCTATTTTTGTTATGTCTTTTTTTTGTGATTTGTCTTGAGGATAATGGGTCTGACAACCTATTAAAACTAATAAAATTAGTGGAATGCATATTTTTATGTGTTGTTTTTTCATGAAAGCCCTTTATATTTTTATTGTTCACATCCATTTTTTGAACAATTTAGCAAAAAGTGTGCGTTGTGTCGCGACTATATTTTTACATTCGGGTTATATTAAGGGTTAATGTTTGTTTTAGGAGAATGTGCTAGTCATGAATATTAAATTAATGCAACAAAGAGCAGATAATGCTGTTGTATTGTTAAAAGCGTTAGCAAATGAAAGTCGTCTTTTTATTTTGTGCTATTTGCTCAATGAAGGTGAGATGTGTGTCAGTGACATGAATAAAAAGTTGGGGTTAAGCCAATCGGCACTGTCTCAGCATTTAGCATGGCTTCGTAAAGATAACTTAGTGACAACTCGTAAAGTAGCACAAACGGTTTATTATTCACTCAATAGCGAAGAGGTGAGTGAGATCATTCAAGTATTGAATACGATTTATGCACAAGAGACATGTACTGCAGCTTAAGCGTATTGAGTATAGTATTAAGTTGAAAGCGCTATCATGAGTGTGATTGACAGAGTTGATATAGCAACTCGCGATATTGATGTTTAAATATCGAAAGCGTTTTTGATTTAACCATTTCGGCACATCTTAGCATGGACGTTGAAAATGAAATTAAAAAAACCGGCATAAGCCGGTTTTTTTTACATCATATAAAGCTAAAAATTAAGCAGCAAGTGCTTTAATTTTTGCATTCAAACGTGCTTTATGACGTGCAGCTTTATTCTTATGAATAAGGCCTTTTGTCGCTAAACGGTCAACGATAGGTTGTGCCGCAATAAATGCTTCTGTAGCCGCTTTGTGATCGCCACTGTTAATTGCAGCGATAACTTTTTTTACGTAAGAACGTAACATAGAGCGACGGCTAGCGTTATGCTTACGACGCTTTTCAGATTGAAGCGCGCGCTTCTTTGCAGACTTGCTATTAGCCAAGGTGCAACTCCTAAAACTGGGTTTGATATTTTTAAGGTCGAGGAATATGCCTTGTTTTCGTCATTTTGTCAATGACAATGATTGAATCTGTGCCTTAAACACAAAATAATCCAATCGGCTTTGGCTATCTTCGGCCTAACTCGTGTAATATGGTGCGTAATTCTAGCAGCTATTGCTGTCAGGCAACAGAGGTAAGCTCGACTATTTATGTAATGGTGTCGTGTTTTTGCTCACTTTAGGGGGATTATTTGAGTAGGAAATTAATAAGATCGGGCATGATTGTGAGTTTTATGACATTG
Organism: uncultured Shewanella sp.; assembly: GCF_947495455.1. Classification (GTDB taxonomy): domain Bacteria; phylum Pseudomonadota; class Gammaproteobacteria; order Enterobacterales; family Shewanellaceae; genus Shewanella. The sequence goes on from NZ_CANLZC010000006.1 coordinate 75,342, forward strand.
ATCTCTAGGATGTTAGGTCTAGTAAGAGATGTTGTCATTGCAAACTTAATGGGTGCAGGTAGTAGCGCAGATGTTTTTTTCTTTGCTAACAAAATTCCTAATTTTTTACGTCGCTTATTCGCGGAAGGTGCTTTTGCTCAGGCTTTTGTGCCTGTGTTAACCCAATATCAAGAGAAAAATACGTCAGAAGAAACCAAAGAGTTACTGGCTAAGGTGGCAGGAACCTTAGGAGGATTAGTGACTTTAGTGACTTTAGTCGGCGTGTTAGCCTCACCTATCTTAGCCGCTTTATTTGGTGGCGGTTGGTTTTATGATTGGCTGAATAATGAACCTGGCGGTGCAAAATTCGAACTTGCATCTATGATGTTGAAAATTACTTTTCCTTATTTATGGTTTATTACCTTTACCGCTCTTTCTGGCTCGATATTGAATACTCGTGGCCGGTTTGCTGTTTCGGCATTTACACCAGTATTTTTAAATATAGCGATTATTCTTGCCGCATTGTATGTCGCACCTCATCTAGACAAACCTGAAATAGGCTTAGCTTGGGGCGTATTTTTTGGCGGGGTTGTTCAATTTTTGTTTCAAATTCCTTTTTTAGTCAGAGAAGGGGCTTGGGTTAAACCATCATGGGGTTGGCACCACCCTGGAGTGGTGAAAATTAGAACCTTAATGCTTCCAGCATTGTTTGGTGTATCGGTTTCGCAAATTAATTTATTGTTTGATACCTTTATCGCCAGCTTTCTCATGACAGGTTCCATCAGTTGGCTGTACTATTCAGATAGATTACTTGAGTTCCCACTTGGCCTGTTTGGTATTGCGATTGCCACCGTTATTTTACCTGCGTTATCAAAAAAGCACGTTAATGCTGAAGGTCAAGGATTTACTCACACTATGGAGTGGGGCATTCAAGCCATATTATTGTTAGGCTTGCCAGCAATGTTTGGATTAATTCTATTAGCTAAGCCGATGTTAATGGTGCTATTTATGAGAGGAGCATTTAGCTTTGAAGATGTTGAAATGGCGTCTTACAGTTTAATGGCCTATGGCAGTGGTTTACTCAGTTTTATGCTGATTAAAGTATTGGCGCCGGGTTATTATTCCAGACAAGATACGCGCACACCCGTTCGTTATGGCATTATTGCGATGGTCAGCAATATCGGACTCAATTTAATGCTTGCTTATCCTTTTGGTTATGTGGGCCTTGCACTGGCGACATCCCTCTCAGCATTGTTAAATGCGAGCTTGTTATACCGTGGTTTATATAGGCAACAGGTCTATAAAATTAGCCGTTCAACGGTGATATTTTTTACCAAAGTACTGTTATCGGCATCTGTCATGGCGGGGGTACTTTATCAGTTTGATCCGAGTCAAGATGTATGGTTGAGTTGGTCGTTACATCAACGGGGACTGATGTTAGTCGAGTTAATTGCAGCAGGCGTGGTGAGTTATTTAGTCTGTTTGCTGATAGTGGGAATTCGTCCATGGCGATTAAAAACGGCTCACTGACTCTTGTTTATTCAATAAGGGGGAGTTTTGATGGATGAAATTCATTGTTGATTGAATTATAAGGTATTAATCTATTTCATATTGATATATCTGAATGGATTTTATGCCATAAACAAAGTCAGTGGGTAGTAAAAATTGGTGATGAAGAGAAGTGTTTGAATGTTGGCGGCATTCAACATTTCCAAGTCCTTTGGCTATAGTATATAATCCGCCCATTTAGACAGGCTTATCATATTAAGAATGGAATTAATTCGCGGGATCCATAATATTTTACCAGCGCATCATGCTTGTGTGCTCACCATAGGGAACTTTGATGGTGTTCATCGCGGTCATGCTGAAGTGATTGCACAACTTGTTAAAAGGGCAAGGCATCTTGGTTTGCCTGCCACATTGATGACATTTGAGCCTCAACCACAAGAATTATTTAATGGTGAAAATGCCCCAGCGAGATTGAGTTCATTACGTGATAAGTTGGCTTTACTTGATGAATTGGGAATAGATAGACTGTTATGTGTGAACTTTAATGCGCAGTTTGCCACTCTATCTGCTCATGAGTTCATTGATGAATTGTTAGTGAAAAAACTGGGAGTAAAATACCTGGTTGTCGGTGATGATTTTTGCTTTGGCCGTCAAAGAAAAGGTAACTTTTCTATGTTAAAGCAAGCGGGCGAAGTCAATGGTTTTGCTGTTGTGAGCACGCAAAGTTTTATGCTTGCTGATAAACGAGTGAGTTCAACAGAAATAAGAGATGTACTCAATAAAGGGAACTTAGAGCAAGCAAGACGATTATTAGGTCACCCTTTTGTGCTCAGTGGTAAAGTGTTTCATGGTGATAAAATTGGGCGCACATTGGGGTTTCCAACAGCTAATATCGCCCTAAAACGACAAGTGAGTCCTGTAAGAGGCGTATTTGCCGTTAAGTGTTATTGGCAAGGGAGTGATGTCTATGAAGGGGTTGCCAATGTTGGATTTAGACCGACAATTAAGGGACAAAAATGCCAATTAGAAGTTCACTTATTTGATTTTTATGGTGATCTCTATGGCAAAGCCGTTAAGGTGGAGCTGGTGGCAAAAATTAGAGATGAACAGCCATTTAAATCCTTAGATGCGCTGAAACAACAAATTAAAAATGATGCTGACAAAGCAAGGGCTTTGCTTGGCAATGATGCTGGCTAATAATATTAGTCAAATAATACGGTGTAGGATCAATGAGCGACTATAAATCTACTTTGAATTTGCCGGAAACTGATTTTCCGATGCGTGGTAATTTGGCTAATCGTGAGCCAGAAATGTTGAAATCCTGGACCAAAAATGGACTGTATCAGCAGATCCGTGATAGTCGTGTTGGTTGTAAACCTTTTATTTTACATGATGGCCCTCCTTATGCGAACGGTGATATCCATATTGGACATTCTGTCAATAAAATATTAAAAGATATCATTGTGAAATCAAAGACATTATCAGGCTTTGATGCACCTTATATTCCTGGTTGGGATTGTCATGGATTACCGATTGAGCTTAAGGTTGAACAAAAAGTCGGTAAACCAGGCCATAAAATCAGTGCTGGTGATTTCCGTCAAAAATGTCGTGAATATGCCGCCAAGCAAGTGGATGGACAGAGAGATGATTTCATTCGTTTAGGCGTGTTTGCTGACTGGCAAAATCCGTATTTAACCATGGATTATAGCACTGAAGCCAATATTGTTCGTTCATTATCAAAAGTTATCGACAGTGGCCATCTACACAAAGGTGTTAAACCTGTTCATTGGTGTACTGAGTGCGGTTCAGCATTGGCAGAAGCTGAAGTTGAGTATGAAGATAAAATGTCACCGGCCATTGATGTGGCTTTTTCGGTTGTCGATAAAGCAGCGCTACTGGCTAAATTTGGTTTGACTGATTATGAGTCAAGTATTTCGATGGTGATTTGGACCACAACGCCGTGGACCTTACCCGCTAACCGCGCTTTATCTGTTGCTGCAAACCTCGATTATGTATTCGTTGAAATGACTAAAGCAGGTGAGAAACAAGCGTTAGTATTAGCTCAAGCGCTAGCGGAATCCTGTGTTGAGCGTTATGGCGCCGAATCATATACTGTGTTAGGGCAAGTCAAAGGTTGTGATTTAGAATTATTAAGATTTAATCATCCTTTTTATGATTTCGATGTTCCCGTTATTTTGGGGGATCATGTCACCGTTGAATCAGGAACGGGGGTGGTGCATACCGCACCTGGTCATGGTCAGGATGATTTTGTTGTGGGGCAACAATATGGCATTGAAGTGGCCAATCCTGTGGGTGATAACGGCGTATATAAAGCGGATACCCCTATTTTTGCTGGTCAACATGTTTTTAAAGCCAATAAAAATGTAATTGCGCTTTTAGCTGAAAAGCACGCCTTACTCAATCATGTTGATATTTCACACAGTTATCCTCATTGCTGGCGCCATAAAACACCGATCATCTTTAGAGCGACACCACAATGGTTCATCTCTATGGATAATAATGGGTTAAGGCAGCAGTCTTTAAGCGAGATAGAACAAACACAATGGCTTCCTGATTGGGGTCAAAGCCGTATAGAGAAAATGGTCGAGAACCGACCCGATTGGTGTATTTCTCGCCAGCGGACTTGGGGCACACCTATTACTCTATTTGTACACCGTGAAACAGAAGAACTGCATCCTGATAGCGTGTCATTAATGGAGCGAGTGGCGAATCGTATTGAGCAAGAAGGCATTCAAGCTTGGTGGGATCTGGATGCGAAAGAGTTGTTAGGTGATGAAGCGGAGCAATACCGTAAGGTCACGGATACTTTGGATGTATGGTATGATTCTGGTTCAACTTTCTCATCTGTAGTGGCTTCTCGTCCAGAGTTTCAAGGTCATGACGTTGATTTATATTTAGAAGGTTCAGATCAACATCGTGGTTGGTTCATGTCATCTTTGATGATTTCAACGGCGATGAATGGTAAAGCACCTTATAAACAAGTGTTAACTCATGGTTTTACCGTTGACGGTAAAGGCCGCAAGATGTCTAAATCCATTGGTAATGTGATCTCACCTCAACATGTGACCAATAAACTGGGCGCTGATATTTTACGCTTGTGGGTTGCGGCAACCGATTACAGCGGCGAAATGACAGTGTCTGACGAGATCCTAAAGCGTAGCGCTGATGCCTACCGCCGTATTCGTAACACCGCTCGTTTCTTGTTGGCTAATATTAATGGCTTTGATCCAGCGACCGATAATGTGGCTATTGAAAATATGGTTGCCTTGGATCGTTGGGTGGTTCGACGTGCGGCAGTGCTACAAGAAGAGTTGTTAGAAGCCTATGAGCAATATAATTTTCATGTCGTCACCCAAAAGCTCATGCAATTTTGCTCTGTTGAGTTAGGTAGCTTTTACTTAGATATTATCAAAGACAGACAATATACAGCCAAGCAAGATAGTCATGCTCGTCGTAGTTGCCAATCAGCACTGTATCTTATCAGTGAAGCATTAGTGCGCTGGATAGCCCCTATTTTAAGCTTTACCGCTGATGAAATTTGGCAACTTTTACCCGGTGAACGTGAACAATTTGTCTTTACTCAGCATTGGTTCAAAGGGCTTGAGGCCATTACTTTGGATGAAGATTTAAGTGATGATTTCTGGCAGGAATTGCTAGTGGTGCGTGGTGAAGTGAATAAGGTGATTGAACAAGCGCGTCGTGATAAGCAAATTGGTGGAGCATTAGAGGCGAAAGTGACTTTATATGTTGAACCTGAACTTAAAGCAACCCTTAGTCAAATGGGTGATGAGTTACGTTTTGCATTGCTGACATCTGAAGCCACTTTGTGTGCGTTAGAAGATGCGCCAGAAAGTGCCATTGAAACTGATTTGAGTAGTTTGAAGTTGGGGTTAAATAAAACTCAGGCGCCAAAGTGCGAACGTTGCTGGCACCATAGAGAAGATGTGGGTCAAGTGGAGTCACACCCAAGTTTGTGTACACGTTGTGTCACGAATATTGAAGGTGACGGTGAAATTCGTCAATTTGCATAGATAAAGGAACGTGTTATGCCGTCGACTTGGAGAGAAAGTGGATTACGTTGGTATTGGGTTGTTGTATTAGTCTTATTGGCTGATCAGCTTTCAAAGCAATGGGTGTTATCAAATTTTGCCCTTTATGACTCAATACAGCTAATGCCTTTTTTTAGTTTCACCTATGTACGTAACTATGGGGCGGCTTTTAGTTTTTTAAATGACGCTGGAGGGTGGCAACGCTGGTTATTTACTGCCGTTGCCATAGGGTTTAGTTTATTACTGAGTTTTTGGTTAAGACAGCAGTCTTTTAAAGCTTGGCGCTTAAACTTGGCCTACACCTTAGTGATCGGCGGTGCGTTAGGCAATTTAATCGATCGGCTGCAACATGGTTTTGTGGTTGATTTCCTAGATGTATACTGGAATACCAGTCATTTTCCTGCATTCAATATAGCGGATTCAGCGATTTGTATTGGGGCCGTGTTGATTATTCTTGATTCATTGGTTGTGAGTAAACAAAGTAAAAAAACCAATGATGATGTGAAGAGGTAATGAAATGCCAAATATGTCATCTATTTTATGTCATATGAATATATTGCTTGAAGATGGCTCGACAGCCGAAAGCACAAGAGCATCAGGAAAGCCTGTGAGATTTAATCTCGGTGATGAGAGCTTAAGCCCTGCTTTTGAGTCTGAAATCAAAGGGCTTAAACAAGGTGATAAGCATAGCTTTACACTGCAGCCTGAGGATGCATTTGGAGTGTCAAATCCTGATGCGATTCATCATATGGATAAGACTCGCTTCCCTGCGGATCTTTCATTAGAACCGGGAGTGATAGTGAGTTTTGCTGGCCCCGGTGGCAGTGAGATCCCAGGTATTGTCAGGGAAGTACTTGGTGATTCTGTGACAGTGGATTTGAATCATCCACTGGCTGGGCAGGTATTAACTTTTGAACTTGAAGTTGAACAGGTACTTGAGCAATGAATATTCTTCTAGCCAATCCTCGAGGTTTTTGTGCTGGTGTGGATAGAGCAATCAGTATTGTTGAACGTGCTTTGGAGCTGTTTTCACCGCCCATTTATGTTCGTCATGAGGTGGTTCATAATCGTTATGTGGTGCAGAACTTAAAAGATCGCGGCGCGGTTTTTGTCGAAGAGTTGCATCAAGTGCCTGATGATAGCATTGTTATTTTTAGTGCCCATGGTGTTTCTCAAGCGGTACGCCAAGAAGCGAAAAATCGTGGTTTAAAGGTGTTTGATGCTACTTGTCCTTTGGTGACTAAAGTGCATTTGCAGGTGACTCGTGCGAGTCGTAAAGCGATAGAGTGTATTCTTATTGGTCATGCGGGTCATCCTGAAGTGGAAGGCACCATGGGGCAATATGATAACCCCGAAGGTGGGGTGCATTTAGTTGAATCTCCCCAAGATGTGGCTAATTTACAAGTTAAGGATCCTGATAATCTCTGCTTTGTGACGCAAACAACCCTGTCAATGGACGATACGGCGGATGTGATTAAAGCCTTGCAGAAGCGTTTTCCATCGATTGAAGGGCCACGTAAAGACGATATTTGCTATGCGACACAAAACCGTCAAGATGCCGTACGCAATGTGGCTGAAGATGTGGATTTATTCATTGTGGTAGGTTCAAAGAACAGTTCTAATTCCAATCGGTTAAGGGAGCTCGCTCAAAAGAAAGGAACGAACTCTTATCTTGTGGACAATGCCGATGACGTTCAATCGCAATGGTTTAACGGAGTGACTAAAGTCGCCGTGACGGCAGGAGCTTCCGCACCAGAAGTACTTGTACAGCAAGTGATTAATGCCATTGCTGAAATGGCACCTAGCGTGATCACAGAAGTTGAAGGGCGTAAGGAAGATACGGTATTTGCTGTACCAGCAGAATTGCGCTAAATAGACTTAATCTATAATAGCATTAAAAAAGAGGCGATTAGCCTCTTTTTTAATGTCTAGACTTAATGACTCGCTTTAATCTCTTATGATTAAAGGCATCCTCAATTTTTAATCGACTATACTTTAGTATTAATTCGTATATGAATGATGGTGATGCTTTGTGTCGTCAGTTTTTTTCTGTTTTTTGAACATGAGCTATGTCGTCACAGGCCGATTGTTGACTTTCCTCTGTTTAAAAAGGTGAAGGGGAAGCAAGGATGAAGAGAAAACAACAAGGAACCACCTTAATCGAGGTATTAGTTGCCCTAGTGATATTAGTCGTGGGCTTGATTGGAATATTTAATCTTCATTTAGTGGCTAAACGCGGTAGTTTCGCTTCTTTTCAGCAAACACAAGCTTCCCTGCTTGTTAATGATATGGTTAATCGCATCAAACTTAATTCGACGCAATTGAATGCTTATGGCGGCGTTTATAACAGTTTACCCAGTTTTCCCGATAGGAATTGTGATCTCGCCGATTCCAATTTACCTCACTGTACCCCAGCACAAATGCTGATTTGGGATCGTTATCAATGGCAGTTATTGATGCAGGGAGGTTATGAGCAAGCAGGGGAGAAAAACGTGGGAGGCTTAGATTCAGCTGTTGCCTGTATTGAGACGGCTATAGAGGGAAATGTACGCATAGCCATGACATGGAGAGGGATTAACAGCACAACAGATGGAGCGACGCAATACGACGATTTTGTTCAGTCTTGTGGCATAAGTGACAGTCGACGGCGAGTGTATGTCATTAATACACTCATATTTTAAATGGATTTAAGGCATGGTGAAGCAAAAAGGATTATCACTGGTTGAGCTTATGGTTTCCATGTTAATTGGTTTATTTTTAATTGCGGGGGTATTCACGCTTTTTATGCTTTCTTCTAATAATGTCACAACGACGAGTCATTTTAATCAATTACAAGAGCAGGGGCGTATCGCGCTTGATTTCATCGAGCGTGACTTACAAATGCAAGGCTTTATGGCCGAATTGACTGGAGAAGGTTTAGTATTGGGCATTAATACTCGCAACAATGCTTCGAGTCTTAGTGATGAGCAAGACTGTATTGGAAGTGGGCTGAATAATGCCACTTTTCCTAATGCCCAACCTGCACATTTCAGGATGCTTTGGGGTTATGAGCAAGGTGTCAGCAGCGAACCGCTTGATTGCTTATCGAGTGTACTGGCCAATACTGATGTTTTACAGCTTAAACGTCTTGTAGGTCCAAATGTCACCTCATTTGATGATAATCGTTATTACGCGGCAATTTCAGCTAATGAAGCGATTTTTTTTGCAGGTGATCAGAGTGTACCGACGCTGAGTAATGCTCGCTTTTGGGAGTATCAGCATCATGTGTATTTTATTCAAGAGAATAATGGCATGCCTGTACTTATGCGGCGTATTTTGACCAATGGAGGCATGAGAACGTCAAGTAGTGTGGAGCAACTTGTTGAAGGAATTGAAAATATAAGAATTTTATATGGTTTTGATAATGATAATGATTTAACGGTAGACAGTTTTATGCCTGCAGAGCAAGTGACCTCGCTTATGTGGGATAAGGGCGCTGTTGCATTGCGAGTGTTTGTACTGATCCGCACACTATTTGAAGATACGCAATTGACTAATACTGTTAAGTATCAATTGGGTGATAAAACCATCGGACCCATCAATGATGGTTTCCGCCGTAAAGTGATGATGACCACATTAGTTTTAGAAAATCCAAGGCTGGCAAATTAGTTCTTAAATGGTTTCTATCTAGAGGTGATGGAGATTAACACTTGCATTAAGCCTTAGGAACATTTTCGATAATAATGCAAGTGGTTTGTTTAAAGGATGAAACATGAAAAACCAACAAGGAATGGTACTATTTTTTTCACTGATTGTACTTTTGATTATGACGGTTATTGGTGTCGCCATTGCCATGAATGCGACACAATCTTTACGTATGTCTCAGGTAGGATCAGAGCGAGTTCAAGCTAATATTGCTGTGCAAGGTGTGATGAATACTGTTGTCATGGATCACGAAGGTAGCGTATTAGCCAATTTAGACGCTCCGCTTGTGTTAACAGATCCCATTTATAACGTCACTAGTACTTTAACACCTTTATATGAAGGTGATGTCGTGTGTGCGCGAAGCGCACGCCCAACGGCAGGCGTCGAGTGCCGCAAAATTGAATTATCCAGTGAGATCCAATTCGGTCGTGGCAATGTGGCGCGATTAACCCGAGTGTCAGGATTAGAACAAGAAGTATTGGCGGATTAATGATGACTATTTCAATGAAAAGATTAACCTCATTGATAGCGGCACAGCGTGTCTATTTTATTTTGTCCTGCGTTATCATACCGCTATCTTTTGCTGATGATACTCAGCTCTATGTCTTTGAGTCTTCGGCTCGCTCTGGAGTTCGTCCTCAAGTGCTGATTATTTTTGATACTTCGGGGAGTATGGGCTATAGCGAAGAAACACAGAGGCCTTATGATAGAGGTGAGTCATTAACCGCTGCTACTAAACTTTATTACACTAAAGGAGGGGGAGATATCCCCGCTTTGGATAGCTCAAATTTTATCTATCAGGGAAAAAATGGCTGTCAATCTTCATATTCTGTATTAGAAAGTCATGGAATGTTTACTGGATTTATTCGTGAATATACTTTTGTGGGTGATAGTGGCAGTTGGTCAGAGTTACCCGATGAGCTCAATAGCAGTGTTTATACCGTAGATTGTTATGAAGATTTTGAAAACAGTGAAGCACTTGAATTTGTCAATGCCAGTGATATGGCACAAGGGTTACCTGTAGACAGCTTAGGTTCTCAAGCGTCACCTATTCCATATACTTATGTTAACAGTGATTCTTCCGAAGCCGATATTGCCAGTGCACTTAATAAAGCCAAGTTAACTAATTTAGGGATTGGTAAATCTGTGACGTTTTATACTGAGCGTTATGTCACTTGGTATCACAGTGATAAAGAGCTCTTAACGTCAACAAGAATGGAAATAGCAAAACGAGTCATTGAAGATACCATAGTGACGACCCCAAGTGTTGACTTTGGGTTAGCGGTGTTTAATGGCGCACGTTATGACACTTATAATGGTGGCCGAATCGTATCTGGGATCCAACGTCTATCCATTGATGATAAAATTGCACTGATAAATACTGTTAATAGCTTAAGCGATGGAGGGAGTACACCATTATGTGAGACTATGTATGAGGCATATCGTTATTTTGCGGGTCTGTCCGTTCAGTTTGGCTATGAAGATAGTGGATCAATACCTTATAGAGATACCAGCATAGAGCTGGATGGCAGCTATATTTCCCCCTTTGATGCCAGTCAATGTGCCAGTCGAGTTTATGTGGTGTATATGACTGATGGTGCGCCGTCAAATGATGATGATGCCAATCGTGATATTAGACGTTTACCGGGTTACCGAGCGACCGAAAGAGTGGATGGGAGCTTTTTTCCAGCTTTAGCGGGCATATTAAATCGTGAAGATGTGAATACTCATCTAGCGGGGGAGCAGTATGTCACTACTTTTACCATTGGCTTTAGTGAGGGGGCGGCGGATGCGGCGCCGATATTACAAGCGGCGGCGGATTATGGTGGCGGACTTTATTTTTCGGCTAACGACGCGTCTCAATTACAAGCGGCATTGCAGCAAATCTTTTCACAAATCTTAGAAGTGAATGCCAGCTTTACCTCACCTTCTATTGCCAGTAATAATTTTGATCGCACTCAAACTTTTGACTCTGTTTACTATGCCATGTTTCTTCCCAATAAAGGTCCAAGATGGCGGGGGAACATTAAAAAGTTTAAGGTGACTAGCACAGGGGATGTTGTTGATAAAAATGATGTGTTAGCCATTGGGCCTGATGGTCATTTAAAGTCATCAGCTTGCTCGTATTGGACATCGAACACGACTTGTAGTACAGCCAGTGGTGGTGGAGATGGTAATGATGTGCGTATTGGCGGAGTAGTTGAACATTTAGCGTTAAATACTAGCCGTCTTTTATATGGCGATTTTGGTAGCTCTGGCGCGTTAATGACTTTTTCAAAGGCGAATGCGGCAAGTCGCGCGGGTAGCGAAGATGCTTTAGCCAGTTACTTGGGAGTGGCAAGCGCTCAGCTCGATGAGCTGTTTAATTGGGCTAAAGGTCAAGATGTCGATGATGATGATAATGATGGTAGTACATCGGATCGTCGATTGGATATCTTTGGCGATCCATTACACTCTAAACCTTTAGCTATTAATTTTGGTACGCCCACTGAACCTGATTTACGCATTCTTGTTGGAACCAATCATGGTGCGTTGCATATGTTTAAAGACACAGGAGATGAGGTATTTGAGTCTTGGGCATTTATGCCCTATGAACTATTGCCTAATTTAGTGGATTTAAAAGTGAATGTACCAACTGGAGTTCACTCGGTTTATGGGCTCGATAGTCCTGCTATTGCTTATGTGGAGTCAGGTAGCGAAGGTATTGAAAAAGCTTGGGTATTTTTTGGCATGCGTCGTGGTGGACAATCTTATTATGCCTTAGATATTACGCAGCCTGATAGCCCTAAAATGATGTGGAAGATAGATTCTGAAACAGCTGGAATGGGCGAGCTTGGGCAGACTTGGTCTCAACCAGTGATTACTTTTATTCCTAAAACCAGTACGGCGCCTGAAAGTGAGGGGAAGACACCCGTATTAATAGTGGGAGCAGGTTATTCGCCAGCAAACAAAGACGGCGTTGAGCAAGGAACCCCGGACTCTAAAGGAAGAGGTGTCTTTATTCTTGATGCTAAAACCGGTGAGCTTATTCATGCATTTGGCCGTATGTCGGGGAGTAAAGTGACCAATATTCCGACGCTTATCGATAGTATTCCTAATGCTGTTACTGTATTGGATGCCAATGGCGATCAGTTAACTGATAGAATTTATGCATCCGATACAGGCGGGAATATTTGGCGAATGGATTTACCCACAAGCGATCCATTTGATAGCGAACATCCCTGGACAGCTTTTAAGTTTGCCGAATTAAGTCAAGATGGGCTGGTAAATGATAGGCGCTTTTTTTCAGAACCTGTTGCCGTACAAACCGTTTTTACCAATATATCGGAAATAACCACTGAAGGAGACGGTGAATCAAGTACGACTGTGACGCATCAAAATGTGCCCTATGATGCCGTCGTGATAGGCTCTGGACATAGGCCGCAGCCTTCAGATTTATCAAGAAGTGATAAATTTTTTACACTACAAGATCGTAATGTGGTGACGCGATCTTTTGTTGATGAGGAGGATATTCCCGCTCCCCTGACTATTGATAATCTTTATGATGTGACTTCCAGTCCTCCCGCTAATCAAGCTGAATATGTGGCTTTTGGATTAAAGCGGGGTTGGTATTATCAGTTTACCGATGAAGGGGAGAAAAGCTTAGCTGCAGCGACAATTGTGAATGGGACGGTTTTTTTTACTTCTTATGTACCGGGCGATTTAAGTGAGTCTGATCAGTGTTTGATATCAGGCATGGGTCGTTTATATGGTTTTAACTTACATCGTGGAACGCGATCCTATACAAATGAATATTTAGAGATGGGAGAAAGGGTGCCTGATACCCCTCAATTGGTGATCCCTGCTAATGGAAGTGATGACAGTTATATGTACTTAATTGGTATTGGCGCTGCAGGTGAAGAAATGGAAAGAGTTGATGATCCCCTGAATGAGTGCCCACCAGATGATCATCAGTGCATAGGAGGGCAGCCTAGTGTTAACCTCATTTATATGCATGGACATGAGTAAGGGTGTGTTTCAGTATTCTGTTAAGGAGTCAATATGCAAGTGCGTGATTATCGGTGTGGGTATTCTTTAATTGAATTAATGATAGTCGTGGGCATTATTGGGATCCTTGCATCGATTGGTTATCCTATGTATACGGACTATATGGTAAAAGCTGCTCGCAGTGAGGCCATTACGGCATTAACGCGTTTAAGCAATCTACAAGAACAGTTTTATTTTGACAATAAAGCCTATACAACAGATTTAACGGAATTGGGTGTCAATGCCAATCCTTATGTTACTGAAAAAGGGTTTTACAGTATCAGCTCCACGGGAGTGGCAGGTTTTACATTAGTGGCAACCGCGCAAGGGGTACAAGCATCAAGAGATGCTGATTGTGATGAAATAAGGATAACTTTTGAAGGAAGCCGTACACCTGAAGCCTGTTGGTAATGATTCATATCTAAAGCCTGTTGGTAATTATTCACACTGAATGTTTGTGTCATTTGAAAAACGCACTCGCCCAGATTGACTGACAATAATGGCTTTGGAATAAGGGCTTTTAGGATCCCCAGGGCAATATTTCAGGGTGCCATTAGTCCCAGAGGCTGTGCCGTTTTTTTGAAAACGAATGGATGTGCGATTAAAAGTGACAAAATCTGCATCATTGAATTTGCCAGTCGTATAAATAAGGCTATCTTCACCATCGAGCCTATTTGCTTCATCACCATCAAAGAATACATGAATTCCGTTATGCCACTGGTTTGAGCATATATTCTCTGTTAGTGGGCATACTGTTACCGTTTGTTCATAATTCATAGCCTGATTACGGGCTAATTGTAAACTCTGTAAAATATGACGAATATTAGAGTCTGCTCTTAAATGATGATAAACAGCGGTTAAAGAAGGCACAGCCACAATAATCAGCGTAATAGCCACGGTTAAAACGGTCATTAATTCAATAAGAGTGAAACCCTGTTTTATTTTCATCGGTGCAAGTGACCTTTGCAGGAAAGTGAGTGACTGTCATTGTTATACGATTTTTAATAATAATTGTCTTAGCGTTAAGTATAGACAAGATGCGAATAAACTTAGAGGTATACAAGTTTAGGTCTTTGGATTTAATTTCTTAATTGGTTAAATGCATGATAATTAGCTGTTTTTATTTATTGTATTCAAGAAGGGGCTGGGTGGGTTGATAAATGGCTAAGGTATAAGAGGCTTTAGTGTTAACAGTCATCGTGTTAAGCTTAAAGGTGGATAATTTCCTTATTTAGCAAGATGACAGGAGTGTTTGATGAAAAAAGTCGAAGCCATTATTAAACCGTTTAAACTTGATGATGTGCGCGAATCGCTTGCAGAAATTGGAATAACGGGAATGACAGTGCTTGAAGTCAAAGGCTTTGGTCGGCAAAAAGGGCATACTGAGCTTTATCGTGGTGCTGAATATATGGTTGACTTTCTTCCTAAAGTTAAAATCGAACTCGTGCTCCAAGATGAACAACTTGATCAAGCGGTAGAAGTGATTGTGGATACAGCAAGAACGGGTAAAATTGGTGATGGTAAAATTTTTGTGACTGATATTGATCGAGTGATCCGCATTCGCACAGGAGAAGAAAACGAAGAAGCCGTATAAAATGATTCTTGGGTATTGAAATAAGGTATCGTGATTCATTTTTGTATTATTCCGTAAAGTGGGTTAATTAATGACTCACTGTACGGAATAACGGCAAAAAAGAGATAATAAAAAACCACTTACAATAAGTGGTTTTTTATTATCTCTTTTTAAGATGGTGCCGGCACCAAGAGTCGAACTCGGGACCTACTGATTACAAGTCAGTTGCTCTACCAACTGAGCTATGCCG
>NZ_CANLZC010000007.1 GCF_947495455.1 uncultured Shewanella sp.
AGTATGGGTAGCAGAATGAAAGCACAGCTCGTTTGTGATGCGCTAACAATGGCAATATGGCAACGAAAACCGAAAGCTGGATTGATAGTACATTCAGATCAAGGTGTGCAATATGCAAGTCATCAATACAGACGAATACTCAGGCTACATAGATTTATCGGTAGTATGAGCAAAAAAGGATGTTGTTGGGATAATGCTGTAGTAGAGAGCTTTTTCGGTAGTTTGAAGCAAGAACGAATTCATTGGCGCAATTATCAAACACGCTATGCAGCTCAACAAGATGTCTTGAATTACATAACCATGTGGTACAACAGCCAGCGGATGCATTCATACCTTAATTATCAAAGTCCCAATGAATTTGAACGTATGGATAAGCTGTTAAAAGAAGTTGCTTAACGAACTTAACTAGGGTGACCGAATTCAGTTGACCAGGTCAGTTAGTATTTGGCGTTGGTTCTTTGGCTTTTTCAGCATTATTTTCAGCGTTGTTTTCAGTACTGTTTCCATCACCCCCTCCACAAGCTACTAACGCACTGAGCATCATGATTAAGAGTAAAATCCGTTTCATTGTTTTATTCCATTTTATTGTGTACAAAAGGAATGCAATGTTATCAAAGCGTAAAATTAATTCAAGGGTAAATTAATTAAAATCTCATTTTATCAGTTGCTTATATATTTTTCTTTGTGAGCATCATTAACTTAGAAGCAATGAATAGCCCTGAGTGAATAGAACTGAGGAATAGAGCTGAGGAATAGCACTGAGTGATAAGTGAGTAAACGGAGTACAACATAGATGATTAAGCTTATTGGCGATAAACTCATTGGTATAAGTCCATTGGTATAAGCTTAATCATATTTTAGATGGGAGAATCGTTAAGATTTATTGAGTGGTGGTTTCACTCATTTGCTCTTTGGCAATCAGAATCGTATCTCTATTTTCAGTTAATTGTTGCTTTAGTTCTTCCATTTTTAAGTTAAGTTCAGCGTTTATGCTAGCATGTAGCTCACTGGTATTGCTTAAAGCGTCATTGGCTTGAATGCTGCTGGCAAAAAAAGCAGCACAAAGGATCATAAAGATCATGGGCATTTTAAAAGATAACATTTTTACTTGGCCTCCCAGCTAGTATAAAAAATGCATTACCCGATCAGAAAAGGGTAATGTTTGCAGTCATTGCGATAGCGCGAAATTTACACAAAAGTACTGGCTTTTACAAAGGATAAAATGTAACAATTAAGATTAGAAAAACTAATCCAAAAATGAGAGCTAGATCACTATGCCAAAACGATTACCCCCATTAAATGCCGTTAAGGCATTTGAGGCTGCCGCTAGGCAATTGAGTTTTACTCGTGCAGCGGAAGAATTGTTCGTGACTCAAGCTGCTGTGAGCCACCAAATAAAGGCTTTAGAAGAGTTTTTAGGACTCAAACTCTTTCGTCGAAAAAATCGTTCTTTACTGTTAACTGAAGAAGGACAGAGCTACTTTTTAGACATAAAAGATTTATTTGTTCAGTTATCTGAAGCCACAGATAGGTTATTAGCACGCAGTGCCATTGGTTCATTAACTGTGTGTACTTCCCCTAGTTTTGCTATTCAATGGTTGGTGCCAAGATTATCAAAGTTTAGCGAGCTCAATCCTGATATTGATGTGCGTATTAAAGCGGTCGATAATGAGCAAAGCTCTTTGACTGATGATGTGGATGTGGCCATTTATTATGGTCAAGGTCAATGGCCGGGTGTCCATGCAGATAAGCTGCGCAATGAAGTCCTCATTCCTGTTTGTTCTCCCATGTTGCTCAAAGGTCCTAAGCCACTCAATACACCTGCTGATCTTAAAAATCATACTTTATTACACGATGCGAATCGCCAAGATTGGCAAGCTTGGTTTAAGCAAACAGGTGTGGAGGATATCAATGTTAACCAAGGTCCTATTTTTAGTCATTCCTCATTAGTGCTGCAAGCTGCTGCATACGGCCAAGGTGTGGCACTGGGCTACAGTGTGTTAGCCAGTCCAGAAATTAAGGCCGGTCGCTTAATCTGCCCTTTTCCGAATGTGTTACTGAGTAAAAATGCATATTATTTAGTGTGCGAACAGAATTTAGCTGAAGTGGGTAAAATTATCGCTTTTAGAGAATGGATGCTGAGCATGTTTGAAGAAGAATCCCGCAGTGAACTCTTACCAGGTTAAGGCGTGAACTCTTATCAGGTTAAGGCACCAGATTAAGCGAAAAGTGCGTCAATGTTTGAAGAATGAGTGCTGAGCGTGTTTGACGAAAGCATTTTGCAGTGAATGATTACGAAATGAATGATGACGAAATGATTACAAGGTTAAGGCAGGAATGCGTCAATGAGTGAAGTGGCAGATAAGATGAGTCAATATGTAGTCGATGGTGAAGGCGCTGAAGTATTAGTCATCTTTGCCCATGGTGCAGGTGCCAATCGAGATTCAGATTTTATGAAACAAATGGCAAGGGACCTTGGAAGCCGTCATATTCGTGTTGTGCGGTTTAATTTTCCTTATATGCGTGCAAATGCATTAGATGGCAAGCGGAGACCGCCTGACAGAGCACCTAAGTTGCTGCTTGATTTTAATGAGCATATTGCCTTTTTGAAGAAGAATTACTCTCCTCGAAAGATTATTTTAATGGGAAAATCCATGGGGGGACGCATGGCCGCTATGGTCGCTGCGAATACGCCAGTGGATGGGGTAATTTGTTTGGGTTATCCCTTTATTCCTTTAAAAGGTGGTGAGCCAAGATTGTCGCCTATCGTGGAATGCAAGCCGCCCTTAATGGTGATCCAAGGTGAGCGAGATAAATTTGGTGCAAAGGGTCTTGTTGATACTTGGCCTGAAATGAAGGCAGCACAGCTGCAGTGGCTTATTGATGGGGATCATAGTTTTAAGCCACGTAAAGCCTCTGGTGTGACCTATGAAGAGAATATGGCACAGGCTGTCACTTATTGTCAGCAATTTATTGACGCAATTTAATGGGGAGGAGAGAAAATGCGCAGTGGTTTTTTATTATTAGCAGGATTAAGTGGTTTTTTGGCGGTTTCATTAGGGGCTTTTGGTGCACATAGCTTAAAAGACATGGCATCCGTTGACATGATCCGTATTTTTAATTTAGGGGTTGAGTACCAGTTCTACCATACCTTTGCCCTTATTGCTGTTGCCTTTGCGAGTCATTGGTTACCCTCACGTATACTTGCTTGGGCGGGTTACATGTTTATCTTAGGCATAGTGCTGTTTTCGGGGTCACTTTACGCCTACGCATTAACACAAAAGGCTTGGTTAGGCGCCATCACGCCCTTAGGCGGCTTGTCATTTTTATTGGGTTGGTTGTTTATTGCCGTAGCAGTATGGCGTAATAGAGTGAATGAATTTAAGTAATTTGCACTTCCAAAGAACAAAGAAACCCCTTCATTTCACTTAAGGATAGATACTGTGTAAAATAGCGGGCAATGATTGATGGTCATATCGATCAGGATTGATCATATTTAGGAAGTTTAATGATAAACCTATTTTTATTTTGCCGTGCAGGCTACGAAAAAGAGTGTGCGGCAGAAATTCAAGATCGCGCTGCTCAGTTAAATATTGGCGGATTTGTAAAAACCAATACCAATGATGCATACGTCATTTTTCAGTGTTTCAATGAAGGTGACGCCGATATTTTAGCGCAAAAAATTGCGTTAGATTCGCTGATTTTTGCCAGACAAATGTTTGCGGCTAAAGCATTACTAAAAGATCTCCCTGAGTCTGATAGAGCCACGCCCATAGTTGAGGCCTTAGCCGATGTGTCAAAAGCTGGGGAGTTAAGAGTTGAAACTCCCGATACCAATGAAGCTAAAGAACGTTCAAATTTTTGTCGTAAGTTTACTGTGCCTTTACGTCAAGCATTGAAAAAATCGGGCAGTTTATTGGCAAAGGAGAACCCAAAGCGGCCGATTATTCATGTGTGCTTTGTGGCATCGGGCATGGCGTATGTGGGGTATTCACTGAGTCAAAATAGCTCGCCTCATTTTATGGGGATCCCAAGATTGAAAATCGCGCCAAATGCTCCCAGTCGTTCGACGCTAAAATTGGATGAAGCCTTTGGTCATTTCATTCCCAAAGAAGAGCAAGAAACTCGTTTACGCAGTGGAATGAATGCGGTTGATTTAGGAGCTTGTCCGGGAGGGTGGACCTATCAATTAGTGCGGCGAGGTATGTTTGTGGCTGCTGTTGATAATGGCCCTATGGATGAAGGCTTGATGGAAACGGGTCAAGTGAAGCATTATCAAGCCGATGGTTTTCGATTTGAGCCGCCAAGAAAAAATATCCATTGGTTAGTGTGTGATATGGTAGAAAAGCCATCAAGGGTGGCTGAATTGATAGAAGCCTGGGCAATCAATGGCTGGTTTAAAGAAGCCATTTTTAATCTTAAGTTGCCCATGAAAAGTCGCTACAAAGAAGTTAGCGTGATTTTATCGACATTATCAGAAATCTTGCATGAAAATGAGGTCAATGATTTTACTTTAGCCTGTAAGCATTTATATCATGATCGTGATGAAGTGACTGTGCATTTGTGTTTGCGTCCAAATGGGCCTTGGTAAACAAAGTGAGATGTAAAAATTAATAAAAAAGCCTCGCTAAAATAGTGAGGCTTTTTTATTTTAAATAATGGCTTCACTTAAGGTCACAAATTAAAGGCGGTCAATAACCGCTTGAGTGAAGTCGGTTGTGCCATGAGTGCCACCCAAATCGCGAGTAGTACGATCGCCTTCGGCAATCACAGATGCAATAGCGTTGCGGATCAGCTCAGCCTTATCGGCCATACCTAAATATTCAAGCATTTGAATAGAAGCTAATATAACCGATGTCGGGTTGGCTAAGTTTTTGCCTGCAATATCAGGAGCACTGCCGTGTACGGCTTCAAATATGGCTGCATCGCGGCCAATATTCGCACCGGGTGCCATGCCCAATCCGCCAACCAGTCCAGCACAAAGATCCGATAAGATATCACCAAATAAGTTAGTAGTGACAATCACATCGAAGTTCTCTGGATTCATGACCAGTTTCATACAGGTTGCATCCACAATCATCTCTTCAGTGATGATGTCAGGATAACGCTCACCCACTTCTTTTGCCACTTTCAGGAACAAGCCTGAGGTGGATTTCATAATGTTGGCTTTGTGTACAATAGTGACTTTTTTACGCTTTTCTTTGCGAGCGAGTTCATATGCGAAAGTCGCGATTTGCTCCGCACCTTGGCGAGTAATGATACTGGTGGCTTCAGCTGTTGTACCATCTTCAGAAAGTGTTTGGCCTAAACCTGAGTACATACCTTCTGTGTTTTCACGTACAGTAATGATATCAATATCATCATAACGTGCTTGAGTGCCTTTGAAAGATTTTACAGGGCGCACGTTCGCATATAAGCTGAATTGTTTACGTAAACTCACATTAATTGAGGTAAAGCCGCCACCGACAGGTGTCGTTAAAGGGCCTTTTAGCGTGATGCTATTTTTCTCGATTAAGTCTAATGTATGTTGCGGAACAAGCTCACCGTGCTTTTCTAGTGCAGCGAGACCTGCATCTGCGAATTCATATTCGAAGTTGCAACCTGCTTTATCAAGAATTTGGATGGCTGAATCAATAATGCTGGGTCCAATCCCGTCACCGGGGATCACCGTAATGGTTCTTTTTGTCATGTTTATCCTACCGCCTTTTGGGCGCTACTGCTGATGCCGGCCAGTACAAGTGGTATAGACTGGCGACTTGAAATTTTCATTGTCTTCGTCATTTTAACGACTTTCGTCTTACTTTCACAGGAAATAGTGAGTAAAATCACATTTTTTAAACAAATAATCATTTATTGAAAGTGATTAATGAAGAACTCTCTTTTAGCTGCCTTTAAGTTGATGGTGCTTACTTGGTAGGCGAAGAGGCATTTGTACCGAGAACACATAACAATAATTAATGGAGAAGACATTGAAGTCACAATTGATGCAGTTTTGTATGTTGATTGCTTTGGTATCACTTTCTTTAGGGGGGCATGCTGCGCCTCAAAGTGTGACGCCGAGTGAGATTATGGCGTTTGAAGCGCTAGATAAACCCATTATTTCAGATAACGGTGTTATCTTGGCCGTTGAAGTTAAGCCTGATAGGGGCGATGCCCATGTGTTAGTGAAAAACATTAGCACACAGGAGTCTTTTACTTTAGCTGGTGGCACAAAACCCAGTGTGAATCAGGATGGGCGTTTTGTTATTGCCAGAACACCTGCGACATTACTGGCATTAGAAACGGCTTCCAAGGCTGAAAAAGAAAAGCTGACCTCAGGCTTGATTTTATTGGATACCAAAACGGGTAAACAAAGGGTATTTGATGATGTCAAGCAGGCGGAATTTAGTGAAAAGGGTGACTCCTTAGTGGTTTGGTTTAATCCGATGAAAGCGGATAAAGACGCTGAAACGGAGCAAGGAGATGAGAGCAAAACTGCCAAAATTGATGAATTTGATAAAAGCAGCGAATTACTGTTATTGGCCTTAAGCGCAGGTAAACAATTGACATTGGAGCATGTGTCAAGGTTTACATTTGATAAGGCAGGGAAAACACTCGCTTTGGCACAAAATAATATTCAAGATGATTTTCATCAAGTTAACTTAGTGCGCTTATCTGATCTGTCTTCAAATGTCATTGAGGTGTCCAATGAGCAGCAAATTGGTCATATTGCATTAAGCGATGATGGGCGTTATCTCGCTTGGACAGCAGGACAGGCTGATGTGCCGCCTTTTGGGCGTGAATATCAGCTAAATGTGATGGATATTGAACAGAATAAGCGCAGGTTAATCTCAAAGGCTAATACGAAGCGATGGACATTGAATCGCTACAGTGCCTTGAGGTTTTCTGATGACAGTCAACGCTTGTTCTTTGGAAGAGTACCACAAGTCATTCCTGAGCCGACTATTGATAAAATGAAGACCCAAGAGGATATGTTTAACCTCAAGCGACTGAGGCAGCAAAGAGACTTAGTTATTTGGCAAGGTGATGATGAACGTATTAAGCCTCAAGAAATAAAAGAGTATGCCAAGGAATTAACGAGAACCTATTTAGCCGTTTTACACATAAAAAATGATAAATTAGTGCAACTGGCAGACAAAAGGGTTGCGGATCTTGAACAAACCGATTTAGAAAAAAGCCCATTTACTGCAAATTTATTAGCGGCTAAACGTTATGTGTTGGCCAGCTCAGATCGTCCTTATCGTAAAATGATCACTTGGGCCGGCTTTTATCGTGATTTTTATATTGTGAATATCAATACTGGTGAAAAGCAGCTGCTTTTGCATCAACAACCTAGTTCCGAGGTGCCAAGTTTATCCCCCAATGAACACTATGCCCTTTACTATCAACAGGGCCATGTTTTTCTCTATGATCTGGCTCGAAAACAAAGGGTTAATTTGACCCGAGCAATCGATACGCCTTTTGCCAATGAAGATCATGATTATCCTTCTAATGCACCCAGTTATGGTTTTGGTCCTTGGCTCACGAATGATTATGGTGTGTTAGTTTATGATAAGTATGATATTTGGCAGTTTGATACTCGTACTAAAAAAGGAGTGAGATTAACGAAAGGCTTGGGACGAAAACAAAAAATTCAATATCGATTGGTGGATTTAACCCCAAATGATGCGCCGGCTATCACCCTTGAAAATGACGAGCCCATTCTATTACAAGGTTATAATGATAAAACGAAAGGCGACGGGTTTTACTTGGCAACAGTGGGGCAGCCTGGTTTAACGACTTTGATGGCGGGGGATTATAAATTGACCGCGCTAGCACAGAGCCAAGATCCTAAAATCTTAGTTTATTCAAAACAGCGTTATGATTTATTTCCTGATCTTTACACTGCCAATGTGTTGACACCACAAAATGCAGTCAAACAAACGGATTTGGATGCTCAAAAACGACGTTTGGCATGGGGACAAGCCGAACTTGTGCATTGGACAAACAGCGATGGACAAGCCTTAGATGGTGTGTTTATTAAACCGACCAACTATGTTGAAGGGCAAGCCTATCCTGTGATTGTGTATTTTTATCGCTTTATGAGCAATAGATTACATGCTTTTCCTGATATGAAGTTTAATCATAGACCTAACTTTGCTTGGTTTGCCGATAATGGCTACGGTATTTTTCTGCCAGATATTCGATTTGAGATTGGCCGCCCCGGTGATTCATCGGTGAGCGCATTAACCTCAGGTGTGCAGCACCTTATTGATATGGGCGTGGCAAAGCCTGATGCAATTGGCTTACAAGGGCATTCTTGGGCAGGTTATCAAAGTGCTTATGCCATTACACAAACGTCTTTATTTACAGCGGTCGTGTCGGGTGCACCTGTATCTAACATGACCAGTGCTTATAGTGGTATTCGTCATGGTAGTGGCCTTGCAAGGCAATTTCAGTATGAAGCTGGGCAAAGCCGTATAGGCAAGAGCTTATATCAGGCACCACTCGATTATATTGAAAACTCGCCTGTTTTTTATGCTGATAAAATTAATACGCCATTGATGTTGATGTTTGGCGATAAAGACGAAGCGGTGCCTTGGGAGCAAGGCATTGAGCTTTATTTAGCCATGCGTCGTTTGAATAAGCCTGTGGTCTTTTTGCAGTATAAAGATGAGCCACATCATTTAAAGAAATACCCCAACAAAGTCGATTATAGTCTGCGCATGATGGCGTATTTTGATCATTATTTAAAAGGCAAGCCTGCTCCTGACTGGATAACCCAAGGAGAAGCGTATCAGGAATACAAAAAAAATGACTAAGTCATTTGATGGCGTTAAGTAATGATAAATACCTTGTTTGATTATAGCTGGAGTGTGACTCAGTGAATGTCAGACAAGGTATTGAAAAAGGATGTGAATAATAAGGAGAAGTCGACCGTGTTAGAGGAAAAAGTCGTCAAGGAGTGTCCTATTGTAAGTGAAGCATTACCTATCTTAAAAACGGAGCGCTTATACCTGACAGTATTATTGCCGGAGCAATATCGTTTATTAGCGACTTATTATCAAGATAATCGCGCACACCTCTCACTCTGGGAGCCTGTAAGAAATCGAGATTATTTTACCTATAGTCATATTCAAGCACGATTAAAAGATCAATTACGGGCTTATTTTCAAGTGCAAGCTGTGCATTGGGTGGCATTTAAACGGCAAGATGTGAGCTCAGAAAATCACTTAAATCAAGGCTTGCTGAGTTTGCGTCCCGATGCAAAAGTGATTGGCGTGTGTAACTTTACCAATATTATTCAAGGCCCTTTTAAGGCATGCCATTTAGGTTATTCTTTGAGTGAGCATCAACAAGGAAAGGGTTATATGCAAGAGATGCTCAAGGGAGGTATTCAGCATGCTTTTTCTGAACTGGGTTTGCATCGTATTATGGCAAATTATATGCCCCATAATCAAAAAAGTGCACACTTATTGAAAGCGCTGGGGTTTGAGCGAGAAGGGCTCGCTCGAGATTATTTACACATTGCCGGTCAGTGGCAAGATCATGTGTTAACCTCGAAAATCAATGATCATTTTTAATGATATGTTTGAGTTAATATATTGTGATAGCTCAATCGAGTAAAACGGGCTTTATACCCGTGATACTTGAAGATGCATGTTTTCAGAGCCTGTAAAAGCGCCTAATTCAAGGCGTATTATTGCAAGAATGCTTATTGCCTTTTAAGATGATACAACGCAGAAGTTGGTGCTTTTACAGACTCCCAACGGGCTGGTTTAAAAGCTTTTTATACTGCGTTATTGAACATCAGCTTAGAATGACTAGGCACGCTGTTCAAAGCCTTGCCTAAAAAGCTTTTAATTCCAGCTGAATCCTGCATCTTCAAGTATCACGGGTATATTTACACAAATAGGGTGAGATTTAATTCAATTTTGTTGTTTTAGCCTAAATTGTTTTAAATTGATGTTTAAGGGTAAATTGGTCTGTAATTGACTTAATTTATAACTGAGTTTGGCTAAGGTTTTTCCAGTGGCCAGCTTTTGGGCTTGTTTAGTGCCGATTTTATCTAATGAGCGATAAATATTACTTAAAGTACGAAAGGTTTTCAGCAGTTCACAAGCCGACTTAGGACCAATGCCTGGCACACCGGGAATTTTATTGCCACTGTCGCCAGCTAATGCGAGATAATCTAAAAATTGACTTCGGTCAACTCCTAGCTTCTCTTCTCTGGCTTCAAGGGTTAAAAAGGTTTGATTGAAATGATCCCAAAGCTGAATATTAGGGTGGATCAGTTGGTTAAACCCTTTGTCTGTTGAGACAATAATGGCTTTACCTTTTGCTTGGGTTAATTTAGTGGCGAGTGTGGCAATGACATCATCGGCTTCACTTAAGGCATCGATAGAGTGAATATCTTGGCTTTCTAAGTAGCGTTTTAGTGATGCAAGGCCCTCATTCAGAGCTTCAGGCATAGGTTTACGCCCTTTTTTATAATCTTCAAACAAACGTTTACGCCATGAAATGGCTTTACCATCCCAGACAATCGTAACATGTGAGGGTTGGTGAAATCGAATGAGCTTTTTACATGAGCGAAGTACTTGTTCTTGTAATCCATCAATATTGTTTTCATTAGGCTGCGCGGCATGCATACGGCGGACAAGATTCATACCATCAATGATTAAAAGTACATTCATGTGTGTTGTTATCGATTTAAGTAATAGAGAGGATGATTCGGTGTTACTTTATTGATTATATCAATCGTTTGCAATATTTTCACCTTGTACTGGTTATCTTTCTTGATTCAAGTGCCATCTCAAGTGCTATTCAGGGAGCGTGTGAATATCACTTGAGAAAGACAGAGTTAATGGCTATGAGAGATCTCATAGCAAGGTACGTAAAGGGTACCGGGTAATTTCATTCTTTGTTGTTTGACAAATGCTTGAAGTAAGGTGTCCATTAATGCCATGAGTTTGGGATCGCCTGTTAATTGAAAAGGACCCAGTTGTTTGATTTGATTTACGGTTTCCATTTTTACATTACCAGCGACTATGCCTGAAAAGGCTTGGCGTAAATGAGCGGCAAGTTTGGCTTTATTGGGTTGAAAATGAAGATCGAGTTTGGCCATGTTTTCATGTGTCGGGTTAAATGGATATTGGAACTCAGCATTGATTTTGAGCGCCCAGTGATATTGGTAAGAATCCCCTGTTTTTTTCCTAAATTTCTTAATAGCTTCCATACCTTCTTTTTGGATCCTAGCCACTTCGGCGGGGTTGTCGATAATGATTTGGTACTTATCTTGTGCTTCTTTACCTAACGTGGCGCCAATGAAAGTATCCACTTGAGTGAAATAATCTGCGCTTTCTTTTGGCCCGGTTAGTACCAGTGGAAAGGGGAAATCTTGATTTTCTTCATGGAGTAAAATCCCTAATAGGTAGAGTAATTCTTCTGTGGTACCCGCGCCGCCAGGGAATATGATGAAACCATGTCCTAGTCGTACAAAGGCTTCTAAACGTTTTTCGATATCAGGTAAAATCACTAGCTCATTGACGATATGATTAGGGGGCTCTGCTGCAATAATATTAGGTTCAGTGAGTCCTATGTAGCGAGCATTGTTGACTTGCTGTTTAGCGTGACCTACTGTCGCCCCTTTCATTGGTCCCTCCATGGCGCCGGGTCCACAACCCGTACAAATATCAAGTTCTCGAAGACCGAGTTCATGACCGACGGCTTTAGTATATTGAAATTCAGTATCATTAATACTGTGCCCGCCCCAACAAACAACAATATTAGGGTTGAACATGGGCATGACACGCGCATTACGTAAAATATCAAAAACTAAATCGGTAATATGTACAGAGTCTGTAAAATCAATATGTTCTAAATGATCAAACTTGTCATTTAAATAGATAATATCCCTGAGCACCGAAAATAAATGCTCCTGAATGCTGGCAATCACTTTGCCATCGACCAAAGCGGCGGCAGGAGGGTTGATGAGCTCTATCTTTATGCCGCGCTCTTTTTGCAGCACATTAATTTTGAAGTTTTCAAACTGTTTAAAGAGTTTTTCACTGTTATCACATTTGATACCTGATGCAAGGACGGCAAGAGAGCAATTTCGATATAATTGATAAAGCTCACTTTGTGCATTTTGTTTTAAGCGGGCAACTTCGAGTTGAGACAGTTGCTCCATACTGCCTTTTGGGCTGATCCTAACTATCATAGTCACTCCTTAGCAGTTATTGATGATCATTACTTTCATACAATAGTCAGTCATATTGAGTGGTGAAGCTACGACCGTTAATTTTTATAAGTCAATAATCACTTTGTCTCTGCTTTCATTTTTGGCTCGATATAGCGCAGCATCTGCACGTTCAAAGGTGTCTTGTATGGCTTCTTGCTTCAAGACTTTTGCTGCACCTATAGATACTGTAACTGTGATCCGCTGATTTTTGAACTTAAATGGGATATTTTTAATTTTTTTTCGTAACCGATTGAGGAAAATATCCACTTGCCTAGTGGTAAGCTGAGGGAGAAGCATCACAAATTCTTCGCCGCCAAAACGGGCGACAAATTCATTGCTATTGAGAGAGTTTTTTAATGCCATAGCGATGACTTGTAAGGTTTTGTCACCTGTGGAATGTCCAAAATGGTCATTAATGGATTTAAAGTGGTCTATATCGGCAATAATAACCCAGAGTGCTTGCTTGTGTCTTTGATAATGACGAAATTCAAGTGACATGCGCTCTTCCAGTGCGGCCCGATTTGGCAGTTGGGTAAGGGGATCAATTAAATGAAATTTTTGTTGTTCAAATAAACTTTGCTTATAAATATTGCTCTCTTTGTGTAAGGTACTCAATTGTTTTTTCATTGAAGAAAAAGCTCGCTTCATGATTTTGATTGATTGCTTTTCTTGTGCTTGCCTTTGACTGAGTTCAAGATGAAGGCTGGCGACTTGTTCAATAAGTTTAGCTTTCAGTTCATCTATGTCATCTATTTCTATGAGATGCTTTTCTATCATACTCATTTTGTTAGACATACTGCTATTGAACATTCTGCTGTTTATGAATTGTGCTTGTATATGCTTTTGAGTGGTATCAGCGATATGATTTATACCACCTAGTTCGCCATCAAGTGTGAGTAAGAAAGCTTGAGAAGTTGACTGAGAGCTGTCAATATTTTCTTGCAATAAACGAAGGATGTTTTGATAGGCGGATAAGAGATCGGTTAATGCAAAGTCGCCCAATAAGGTTTCTTTGATTTCGATTATTTGTTTTGTTTGATGAGTATGAAATCGAATTTCAGAGATAATTTGAGTCAATTCTATTGCGAGAGTTTGGTAGTTAATGGATGTTTGTTCATTCTCTGATATTTTATTGCTAATAATACCTGAGTAGAAAAAGATCACGTTTTCTAATTGCTTAATATAATCGACAAATGTGTGAAAGGGTTGATTGAGTCCTTGTTTTAAACAGGCAAACTGTTGCTTTTGTTTTTGGCTGAGAGTAAAGCGTTCTTCAAGTGGTGTTATTGAAAGAATAAGCTGCTTTTGGTGTGCCGTTAATTGAGTTTTAACTTGTTTATTGTGTTGTTTTAATATGCTTTCTATTTTACTCAGTTCTACAAAGGTTTGGGGGCGTGTGTCTGGCGAATCCAATAGTGCTTGTAAATGTGTCAGTTTCTTGTCTAATTCTCGGTTAAGTCCTTTGCAAGCTTGACTCAAATAGTGAACAAACTGAAATAGTTGTTTTAGTTTAGTCGAGTCAGCATGATGAACTTGGGGATGTGGTAGATGCGATATCCCTGTATGCTGGTGGGTAATTTTATCCTTCATTACTCTGTCCTGATTAACGGTTTTATTTTAAATACATGCCTTGAATGCATTGATATGAGTCAGCGATTATTCGTGCCAGCTGATATTATTTTTGTCTCCATTGCTTTCAATTTTTACCAAACCTCGGTCAATACTGCGCGTTAAGTGTTGGTAAAGAGGAGGGCTAAAAATGCTGGCAGGAGCAAAATCTAAGGTTGTCATAGTGACGTAAATATCTTGTGGCTCTTGTAAACTCATTGCGCCAGATAACATCATTTGAGCGGCGGTAAAGTGAGTCTCAAGATCAACTTTGATTGCAGGATCGGCGTGTAAAGGTAAATTGAGTAAACCGATATGGAATCGGGTCTGCCAATGATTGTCATCGAGGCAGGCTCGCAATGCGAGTATTAAGCTGGTTGCATCAGTATTACGGGGAATATAGCAGGCAAAAAGACCTGAACGAATGTGAAAGACGTCTGCTTTCAATGCGCGGCTTAAAGCATCATGTTGTTTTAGATGTAAATCGCGGTTGGCTTGAAAGCCTAATGTGAGATCGGCATTAAGTTGGTCCGTTAACGAGCATAAGACAATGCTGGAAGCGTGATTTAAATTGGACTCTGATAATCTTGTCATGAAGGCGTGGTAACCTGGCACATTGACAATAGGATCAGTGTCAATAAAAGCAGATTGTTCAGAGAGTAAACGCTTTAATTGAAGGCGATGACGCCACAGCGCGATATAGGCTATGGTAATAAAAGTGATTAACCCTAGCATTACAATAAAAATGTATTGGTAGCGAGTTTGTAATGACATATCGCTATTGTGTTGATGTTTTGCGTTAAATAATGTCGACTTCAGTTTTTGCTGCGCTAACATAGCATTAGCATGACGAGTATTTTTTGTGTATGGCGGTATAAGAGCGTCTAATTTTAGCCAGCTTTCAAGGGCTGAAAGTGCGTGAGAAAATTGCTTTAATTGCTTATAAATGGTGATTTGTAATTGTAATGCTTGTTTTTGCTCATCAATTAAATGGAGTTGTTTGGCCTTGGCAAAGGCACTAGTAGCATAGTTTTTTGCCATATTATATTGATTAAGGGCGAGTGTGACATTGGCTAATAGTAAATCGTTATAAACTAAATAATGATTTGAGTGTTTTTCGGAAAAAATAACATCTGCTTTTTTGAGGTAATTATAAGCGGATTTATAATCTTCATTTTGAAAATACGCCTCTCCAAGGTTATGATAATCAATAGCTTGACCAATAAGGTTTTCGAGATGTATATCAGATTGTAGTGCGGTTAGGTGGTAGTCAATGGCGTAATTCCATTGCCCTTTCTCGGCATAAATCATGGCCATTAGCCTAATAGCGGCAATGACTTTATGTTCTTTCTTTATTTTTGTATAAATAAAAGAAGCATCTTGTGTATATTTTAGTGCGTCATCCCACTGATTTAGGCTTTTATAAACGCGAGCAACTTGCATATAAAGTTCAGCCCTCAATGCAGGCATTTTAATATGTTCAGATAACATAATGGCTTGTGTAAAATGGTCTAATGACTCTTTTAGTTCTTTTTTTGTGTGATGATACCGACCTAAATAAATTTCCGATTTAACGATTAAGTATTTATTTTTGATCGAAAAGGCCAGCATTTTACCTTGATTCAAGTATGACAGTGAGAGGTCATTTTGCTTAACCATTCGATACATAATCCCTAAGCCTTCATAGAGAATATATTTTAATAACAGTGTGTCTGAGGAAGATTGTAATC
Organism: uncultured Shewanella sp.; assembly: GCF_947495455.1. GTDB lineage: Bacteria > Pseudomonadota > Gammaproteobacteria > Enterobacterales > Shewanellaceae > Shewanella. Next base: position 15,559 of record NZ_CANLZC010000007.1, read on the forward strand.
CTATTTTGTCCAGTGCTTGTTTATATAAGTCAATGGCCGCGGTGTAATCTTGTGCTGTTTGTTTTAAATAGCGGCCTTTAAGCATGAGTAACATACTGTGCTCAAAGGGAGTCTCAACGACTTTATCCATTGAATCAATGATGTTTTTTGCTAATTGATAGCGTTCATTAGCATTGAGATTGATGTTTATGTCTGTCAGTAGATAAATACGAGCAAGTTGCATGAGTTGTTGTTTGAACTCAGTACTATTGAGGTGATAGGTTCGAACTAATTGAGCGAACTCCCCTTGACCGTTAAAAGCATATTTATTGGGTAAGTGCGCAAGCAAATCTTGTAATCTAAGGTGAGGTGTTTCTCTTAATCTCACTTCATTGACAAATTCATCTTCTGATTTTACGTAAAAGGAAAGCATTAATAGGGCAATGGGAAGCAATAACAACAAGGAACGCATAAAATCGCTGGCCTTTATTCACTTACAAGGATTCTGTTTTGATTATACCAGTATGCTTGATTCTAATGTTATACTTTTATTTTTTAATTATAAAATATAATAACATAATGGTGTTTTAGTGAATAATTCAGCTTTATTTGTATCTCTTTTTACCTCCATATTGAGTCTACCTGTATACAGTGATGTTAATTACTTTATTGAGCTTGTTGAGCCAAAGCATCATCTTGCTCAGGTGGATATTCAATTTCCTGAAACGAAGGAGAAGATACTCAAGGTAAATTTACCCGTGTGGAGAACAGGTAAATATCAAGTGTTACCCTTAGCGGATAATATTCGCTTGTTTACAGCGACTAACTCTAAGGGGGATGTTTTACCTTGGAGAAGAACGGCAAATGGAGAGTGGCAAATAACGCTAGATAAGCCGACGAGCGTGACGGTTTCATATCAATTACACGCTAATTTGTTGGGGCAACGAGTGAGTCACATCAATGGAACCCATGCCTTTTTAGATGCATCGGGTACTTTTATGTATAGTCCTACTTATAGAAGCGATAAAGTGAATGTCCATCTTTCTGTGCCTCAAGGTTGGAAAAGCTATTCGGGTATGGAAAGGGGAGAAGGTCAGCATCATTTTACCGCGATGAATTATGATGTTTTGATTGATTCTCCCATTGAGTCTGGCATTAACCAGTATCGAGAATTTTCAGTCGATGGCAGGGAATATGGGTTGGTGGTATGGGGAGAAGGCAACTACGATTTACAACAAATAGTAACGGATTTAACAAAATTGAGTCGTCAAGCTTCCGCCATTTGGACTGGGTATCCGTATTCACGTTATCTATATATGATCCATGCAACAAGTGGAGAAAGTGGCGCTACAGAGCACCTCAACTCAACCATTATTCAAAAGCCGCGTTTTAGTTTTAGAGAGCGAGAAGATTATTTAGGTTTTATTAAAACAGCGGCTCATGAGTTTATCCATACTTGGAATGTGAAAGCTTATCGGCCTGAGGGATTAGTGCCATATGATTACCAAGAAGAAAAGTTGACGCCTTTGTTATGGATATCCGAAGGTTCAACCAGTTATTTCCAAAGTCAGTTGTTATTAAGAGCTGGAGTGATCACAGCAAAAGAGTTCTTTGACGATTTAGCTGAACGCATTACTTTGAGTCAACATACTCCAGGTAATCAAATTCAGTCAGTGGCAGAAGCCAGCCTTAGTCAATGGGTGAGTACTAGAGGTGATTATTCGACTAATAATAGTGTGAGTATCTATTATGAAGGCTATTTGGCCTCACTTGCATTGGATTTTTCTCTGCTAAAAAACACTCACAATAAGGTGTCATACCGAGATGTGCACCAGCAGCTTTACCAAGATTTTTCTTTGCCTAAATCTTATAATGTCAATGATGTTAAAGGAATTTTAAAAAAACTTTCGGGACGGGACTATCAAGGCTGGTGGTCACAATATGTGGAATTACCAGTACAGTTGCCCTTCACTGATTTATTAAAACAAGCGGGCATAGCCTTGACCTATGGGAATGAAGTGGACGATATTCCTTTTACTGGAGTGACGTTTGAAGAAGGCAGTTTAATTATGCTTGAGGTCATGCGAGAAAGTCCTGCTTGGAATGCGGGTCTGACCTTAGGTGATGAATTAGTCGCGATTAATGGACTAAAAGTCACGGCCAGTGATATCGAAAAACGTCTGCAGGATTTTACGCTTGGGCAGACCGTTATTATGACAGTGTTTCAAGAGCAGAAATTGCAAGAAATATCGGTCACATTAACGGCTCAACCGAGTCGTTCATTGCAATTAAAAAGTGTCGTCTCGCCAACACAAGCACAGAAAGACTTTTTCACTGCTTGGTTAGGGATCCAGTGGCCTTTCAATGAAAAGGGAGAATGGATTAAGCCATAAAAAATAGATGACAGCCTAGAAATAAACAGGCTGTCATCTTTACATGAGCGCATGGGTTTAAGAGAGGAGTTTAATGCTCTTCAATTCCACCTAAGGCTGCAACTAAAGTGTTCATTAAAGCAATCAGTTCTGTTGCCATTAAGGCAAAATCGGCATCAAGACGAGTGAGTGGATCTTCATCACTTAGTTCATCATTTTCAGCTCTGAACTCTTCAGAGAACTTGAGTCGTTTAAGGCTAGTATCTGATTGCATTAAAAAGGCGATGGATTGTCCAAAATGTAAGGCCAGTTTGTGCACTTGTTTACCGACTTCAATATGGGCAAGTACCTCATCTTCACTGAGATCTTGCTGTTTGAAACGCACGATTCCTCCTTCATCAGAATCAGATTTCAATTCAGCTTCATCTTGCATTTCGAAACCTTGAGGTGAAGTTCCATCTTTAAGCCATTGAGTAAGCTGGGTTTCTATGGGAGTTTGAAAGCTCAAGGGGACAATTGGCAGGCTACCTAGGGCTTTTCTTAATAATGCTAATAATTCTTCGGCCTTAGCTGCACTACTGCTATCGACTAAGATCATATTAATTTCGGGTAAAATCAATGCGCGAATTTGGCTTCGTCTTGAAAAAGCTCTGGGTAATAAGTGAGTGATAATGTCATCTTTTAGCGCATCTTTTTCTTTTTTTGCTAACTGGCGATTTTCTTCATGTTCAATGAGGGCCACTTTTTCTTCTAATGCTTCTTTGATCACTTGTGCAGGAAGAATTTTTTCTTCTTTAGTAGCACAAATGAGGTGTCTATTTTCGGCTGTATGAACCAATGCTTGCCCTAACTTTCCTAAAGCATTTGAGAAACCAAATTGACTGATATCTTGACTTGAGCAGGGAGAGAAAGTGAAATCAGCTAGCGCTTGTTCAAGTTTTTCTGTATCAATATCAAAGGGTTTATTGAAACGGTAAAGGGTAAGGTTTTTAAACCACATAGCTAACATGCCTAATGAAGAAATAAACCCCGCAGTGTAAGGCATTGTTAGGCGTGGGTAAACTCTAATCCTCTGCAATATCGGTTCTTGGTGGTGACTTTTTGTATAATTTCAATAAGCCAGCTTCTTCGATGTTGCTCACATTTAATTAACATTGCCGCTTTCAATTAACTTTAATGCATCATAAGATAATCATTGAAATAAAAATGAAATAAAGATGTTGCATTATAGCGCTCGAAAACTAATAACGAAGGCGAAATACCGCCAAAGGATGCATTGATGAACGCTTTTCATAAAACTCTATTAGCTTCTACGCTGGCTTCACTCACTTTGGCCTCTGCTCAGGCTGCGGAAACGACACAAAATAATAAACAAGACGTTACCACTGACATTAATGTTAACAGTGATCGTGGTAATACCATGCAAAGTCAGCAAGCATTAGACAGTGCGGTCATTTTGTACGGGAAGCTGAATATTACAGGCCAATATAATGATGAGGATGGAGAGACTAAGAATACGATTCAAAGTAACGAGTCTCGACTAGGGGTGAAAGGGGGCTATCAAATTACCGATGCTTTGGAAGCATTTTATACCATAGAGTATAAAGTGGACACGGGCGCTGATAGTTCTGATAATTTTACCGCTCGTAATCAATTTGTTGGTTTAAGAGGGAGTTTTGGAGAATTAGCGGTTGGACGTAATGATACCATTTTTAAGCGCTCAGAAGGAAAAGTCGATCAGTTCAATGATTTAGATGGTGATATTAAGTACCTGTTTAAAGGCCAGAATCGTATGGCACAAACGGCAACGTATTTAACACCAGATATGAAGGGATTTAGAATAGGCGCGACTTATGTCGCAGATGCAGACTCAAATCAATATGATGAGAATGGTTATAGTGTGGCTGCATTTTATGGTGATAAGAAACTGAAGAAGACGATGTTTTATGCATCAGTGGCCTATGATGATAATGTCAAAGGTTATGAGATCATCCGTGGAACAGCGCAAGTAAAAATTATGGAATTAAAGCTCGGTGCCATGTATCAGCAGCAAAAGGAGAAATATGATGAGATTGAGGTTACGATAGATGGAGAGACATTTGAGCAAATTATTGCAGTTGATGGCGATCGAAATAATGGTTATTTATTAAGTGCAGCGTACCCAGTAAAAGATTTTACTTTAAAAGCGCAATACCAAGATATGGAAGAGGTTGGAGAGTCTTGGGCTGCGGGTGTTGATTATCAATTGGCTAAGCCGACTAAGCTGATGGCTTTTTGGATAGATCGTACCTATGACACGGCTTACACAGGTAGCAGTGAAGAAACGGATAAGTATTTTGCTGTGGGTATTGAGCATAAATTCTAAGCATGATGTGTTGTGATAATCTAGAAAAATATAAAATGAATAAGGAGGCATTCGCCTCCTTATTTGCTATTGTGTCGAGGATCTAAGTGTAAAGATCATAAGACGGGATTATTGTTTTAGGGCATAATAATCGTTCGTTGTTTCATATTTTTGTAATAAAATTGACCAATAATAATAGTCGTGTAACATTCACTGATAGAAGATTAATTATGACGGCAAGGATATTAATTGTAGAAGATGAGTTAGCGATTCGAGATATGCTAACTTTTGTGCTTGAGCAACACGGTTTTAACACTATTGCTGCAGAAGACTATGATTCTGCTTTGGCTAGGTTGTCTGAACCTTATCCAGATTTAGTCTTACTTGATTGGATGTTTCCAGGTGGCAGTGGTATACAGCTGGCAAAACGTTTACGCCAAGATGAGTTCACGCGTCAAATTCCCATTATTATGTTAACGGCACGTGGGGAAGAAGAAGACAAAGTCCGTGGATTGGAAGTGGGTGCTGACGATTTTATTACCAAACCTTTTTCACCAAAAGAATTGGTTGCTCGTATTAAAGCTGTGATGCGAAGAAGTGCACCCACTTGTTTAGAAGATACGATAGACGTGCAAGGGTTACAGCTTGATCCTGTGAGTCATAGAGTGACTGTTGGTGAGATGGTGATTGAAATGGGGCCAACCGAGTTTAAATTATTACACTTTTTTATGACCCACCTTGAACGAGTCTATAGTCGAGAACAGTTGCTGGATAATGTATGGGGGACAAATGTGTATGTTGAGGACCGAACCGTAGATGTGCATATTAGGCGTTTACGTAAAGCGATTCAGCAGGGTGGGCATGATAAATTGATTCAGACTGTTCGTGGTGCAGGCTATCGATTTTCTGCAAGGTAAAATACGTAGACTGGAATAATCAGTGAAACCGATATTGTTATAATGAATGGTGATGCAATCAATATAAGGATATTTTTATGATAGCGTATAAGTCGATTTCTCACATCAATATCGTCGTGGATAATATTGAGCAAGCCAGTGAATTCTATCAACAAGCATTAGGCGCTATTCCAGTACAACATTTTGCTCATTTTAAAAATGTTGGTTTTGCAAAATCAGCGGGATTTATTGAAGAAGCTGATAAAGTCGATGTGTGTATACAATTTTTAAAAATTCCAACGGTTCCTACTCCGTTATTTATTGAATTAATGGAATATCATTACCCCAGTGGAAATGATAGCAGGCCTACAGGCAATACCAATGATATTGGTGGTGTGAGGCATGTGGCTTTAGGTGTCGCTAATATTGATGAGGCTTTTCAATTTTTAAAAAGTATTAATGGTGTAAAAATGATCAGCGATCATTTAGATTATAAGCCTTATACTATTAGCCCTATTACGCCAAATGATTTTATTTTCTTGGATGAAGCACTTGAAAGTGATTTGAAAGAAAAAGAGAATGTGTGTCATATTATTGGTGGGATCCGATATTTTTATTTTCAAGATCCTTATGGCGTTCAATGGGAGCTTGAGCAAGGCCATGATGATATCGCCAGCCAGTGAAGGAAGTTGCTTCAAATGGCAAAATGGGGTCGTAAATTAAATATCACTTTGATTATATTTTAAATTATTGTTTTTTTACCGCAGCTTTTAGGTTGTTTTATGCTTGACTCCTACTCTGGTTCACGTTTATTTTTGCGTTTGATTTTTTTTCTATTTTTTTGTTTTTCTCTCGGCCTATTATTCGGTCGAGTGATTGAAATCGTGATGTTGGGTAGTATTGGGTTATTATTCTGGCATTATCATCAGATCTCTAGGTTAAATTATTGGTTATGGCACGATAGGCGATTGACGCCTCCTAATGGTAGAGGAAGTTGGGAAGGTGTTTTCAATGGTATTTATCGATTACAGGGAAAAAATAGAAAGCGTATTTCTCAATTAGCGTATATTTTAGGGCGTTTTAGACAAGGTGCTGAAGCATTGCCCGATGCTGCGGTGGTGTTAGATTCTGAATATAATATTTTATGGTGTAATCAGTTGGCGCGTTTGTTGCTGGGTTTCGTTTGGCCTCAAGATAGTGGGCAGCGTATTGACAACCTTCTTCGTCATCCGGACTTTTCTTTATATTTAAAAAAAGGTGAATATGCTGAACCTTTTGAGCTTGCTGCCCCGTTATCGGAAAATGGCGTACTTGAAATTAGAATAATGCCTTATGGTACGGGTCAATACCTTTTTATTGCAAGAGATATTACCCATGTTAGACACCTTGAAGGGATGAGAAAAGACTTTGTGGCCAATGTGTCCCATGAGTTGAAGACACCGTTAACCGTATTGCAAGGGTATCTTGAAATGATGCAGGGTATGGCTGAACCCGACTCGCCCAATATGAAGGCCATGGTTCAAATGCAACAGCAAACGACTCGAATGAAATCTATGGTTGAGCAATTATTGGTACTTTCTCGCATTGAAGATGCCAGTAATATTGATTTAGAGCAAACAATCAATATGTCTGCACTGTTTAACTTATTGGTTGAGGAAGCGAAAGCGCTTTCCCAAGGCCAATATCAATTACACTTTTTCTGTGAGGAGAAATGCGACGTTCATGGTGACGAAGTACAATTAAGAAGCGCTTGTTCTAATTTGATTTCTAATGCTATTCGGTACACGCCAGAAGGTGGCGTGATAGAGATAAGTTGGAAGCATACTCCAGCAGGAGGTGTTTTTAGTGTAAAGGATACGGGAGAAGGTATAGCGATACAGCATCTTGGTCGACTGACCGAGCGTTTTTATCGTGTCGATAGTGCAAGATCCAGAGGCAGTGGTGGAACAGGTTTAGGTTTAGCCATTACTAAGCATGCATTGAGCCATCATCAAAGTGAATTGAATATTGTCAGTGAACTGGGTAAAGGGAGTACATTCAGCTTTGTTATCCCTCAACATTTATTAGAAATGAGCCCTATAGCGGTATAAGTTAAAAAAGCTTGGTTTGTCATCATAGTGTCACTTAGTTGTCATAGACTTGTCACGGTCGCAATCGATACTGACTGCATTGAAATAATTAAGCTGAATATTGGAGCAAGAAATGAGACTGAAACAGCTGATCAGCGCAGTGGGTTTGACTGTAGCAAGTGTGTTTTCTATCGGCGTGATGGCATCTATTGATCCCAATTTACCGATTTATACTAAAACAAGTGGCGTGTCAGGGAACTTATCATCGGTTGGTTCAGATACCTTGGCAAATATGATGACATTATGGGCTGAAGAATTTCGTGAACTCTACCCAAATGTCAATATACAAATACAAGCTGCAGGCTCTTCTACTGCACCGCCAGCACTAACAGAAGGGACTTCTCAGTTTGGACCTATGAGCCGCAAAATGAAGCCCAACGAAATCGAGGCATTTGAAAAGCATTACGGCTATAAACCGACTCGGATCCGCGTGGCTATTGATGCATTAGCGGTTTTTGTACACAAAGATAATCCGATTGAAGGTTTAAGTATTGAGCAAATCGATGATATTTTTTCTGCTACTTATAAGTGTGGTGGTCAAGATGTGGATCGTTGGGGGGATTTAGGTTTAACAGGTCGTTGGGCGGCGAAAGATATTCAGCTATATGGTCGAAATTCTGTATCGGGTACTTATGGCTATTTCAAGAAAAGAGCCTTGTGTAAAGGAGACTTTAAAGCCAATGTGAATGAGCAACCTGGCTCTGCATCAGTAGTACAATCTGTTTCTCAATCTTTGAATGCCATTGGTTATTCGGGTATTGGCTATAAAACTGCGGGTGTGAAAGCGGTTGCTATATCAAAGAAAGGCACTAATTATATCGATGCTTCAGCGGAAAATGCGGCAAAAGGGATCTACCCACTATCTCGGTACTTATATGTTTATGTCAACAAAGCGCCCAATAAAGAATTAGCACCAATGGATCGTGAGTTTATTCGCTTTATTTTATCAAAACAAGGCCAAAAGATTGTTGAAAAAGACGGATATGTGGCTTTACCTCGCGGTGTGATTGCGAAAGATTTAGCGAAAGCAGGTATTCGCTTGTAATATTAGTTACATTTAGAAAAGGCCTCCTTATGGTGATGGTGGCTTTTTTGTTAGGGATGCATAAAAAATGGCAACGCTCCAAGGAGGGTTGCCATACAATAACAGTCGTTTCAGGAAAATCAGAACAAGGTTAAACTGGATATTACGCTAGCCGTATCACATTGTTGCTTGTTCATTGTCACTTTCCATATTGACCATAGTAAGTAAAAGTCAGCACAAAATATGCTTCAATAGGGAGATGATAAATGATGAAACCATTCAAAAATAATCGCTTCATAGTATCAGAGCGTTGAAATGCACATAAGTTCCATTCTTTTTCAAAAAAGATTGAAAAAATGGCGAGAGAGCATGAAAAAAAGCAAATAAAATGGAACGTAACACTGCACTGGAGATAGCGAAAAAAATGGCAACGCTCTAAAGAGGGTTGCCATACAACAACAGTCGTTTCAGGAAAATCAGAACAAGATTAAACTGGATATTACGCTAGCCGTATCACATTGTTGCTTGTTCATTGTCACTTTCCATATTGACCATAATAAGTAAAAGTCAGCACAAAATATGCTTCAATAGGGAGATGATAAATGATGAAACCATTCAAAAATAATCGCTTCATAGTATCAGAGCGTTGAAATGCACATAAGTTCCATGCTTTTTCAAAAAAGAGCAAATAAAATGGAACGTAACACTGCACTGGAGATAGCGAAAAAAATGGCAACGCTCTAAAGAGGGTTGCCATACAATAACAGTCGTTTCAGGAAAATCAGAACAAGGTTAAACTGGATATTACGCTAGCCGTATCACATTGTTGCTTGTTCATTGTCACTTTCCATATTGACCCTAGTAAGTAAAAGTCAGCACAAAATATGCTTCAATAGGGAGATGATAAATGATGAAACCATTCAAAAATAATCGCTTCATAGTATCAGAGCGTTAAAATGCACATAAGTTCCATTCTTTTTCAAAAAAGATTGAAAAAATGGCGAGAGAGCGTGAGAAAAAGAGTGAAAAAAGAGCAAATAAAATAGAGCATAACAGTGTTCTTGAAACAGCGAAAAAAATGGCAACGCTCTAAAGAGGGTTGCCATACAATAACAGTCGTTTCAGGAAAATCAGAACAAGGTTAAACTGGATATTACGCTAGCCGTATCACATTGTTGCTTGTTCATTGTCACTTTCCATATTGACCCTAGTAAATAAAAGTCAGCACAAAATATGCTTCAATAGGGAGATGATAAATGATGAAACCATTCAAAAATAATCGCTTCATAGTATCAGAGCGTTGAAATGCACATAAGTTCAATGCTTTTTAAAAAAGAATGAAAAAATGACGAGAAAGTGTGACCGAATTCAGTTGATCATGTCAGAAGGTGCAAAGAGAATAAAGACACATTGGTTATTTGGTTTTGCTATCAGTGAGTGATGATTTTTGTTTTCAGGGTTTCTATATTGAAAAGTTGACTGAGGATGGCGTTTTTGGACTTCTGATTGGAAAGTGCCGCCATAAAATGAGACGTTAGATAGAAAATGCACATAAAAAATGGCAACCCTCAAAAGAGTGTTGCCAACAAGAATCGTTAAATGAAAAATGTAAACAATAACAACATATTCAATACCTCAGTATTGCTTGTAACAAAAACAGATTATGGGGTTCATGCTGCGCTAGTTGAGCATGAGTACATAATTTTTTGCTACAGAGCCCTAACGATAATAGTGTTGGCCTGATGTATTGAAGTGATGCTTTTGTTCATTGTCATTTTCCATATTGACCCTAGTAAGTAAAAGTCAGCACAAAATATGCTTCAATAGGGAGATGATAAATGATGAAACCATTCAAAAATAATCGCTTCATAATATCAGAGCGTTAAAATGCACATAAGTTCCATTCTTTTTTAAAAAAGTACAAAAAATTTTTGAACGCTAGTGATAAAAGTAAGGGCTTTTCTTGTCATAGGAATAGGTACAAAAAAGGCAACTACCTTGATGAAATCAAGTGTTGCCTTTTGATCAATTTATTGATCAATGGGGTTTATTAGAAACCCCAAGGGAGAATGATGAACATTAAAAAACATGCTCAATCAATTAGAGTGGCGTTTTTACTAATAGTTCAACATTTATCAATAAAAAAATAAATCTATGTATTGATTAAATTATCTATAAGAGCTCAAGGATTTTATTTTCCAAATCTTCCGGTTTGGTGGTAGGTGAGTATCGCTTGATGACATGGCCATGCTTATCAACGAGAAATTTAGTGAAATTCCATTTGATATTTTCAGAGCCTAACACGCCTTTTGCAGATTTTTTTAAGAATTGATAGAGAGGGTGACTTTGCTTGCCATTGACATCTATTTTTTGAAATAAAGGAAAGGAGACACCAAAATTGACTTCGCAAAAAGCGCTGATTTCTTCATTATTGCCCTTCTCTTGTTGGCCGAACTGGTTACAAGGAAAACCTAGAATGATGAGATCTTTCGATTGATACTTTCTATACAGTGCTTCTAGCGCCTTATATTGGGGAGTGAAGCCACATTGACTTGCTGTATTGACAATCAAAAGTACTTTATTTTCATATTGTTTGAAATCGATTCGAGTCCCTTTTATATCGACAGCAGAAAATTGATAAATAGATTCCGACATAGATTTGTCCTTTTTATACTGTGTGTCTGAATGTTGACTGAGCATTATCGGGATCGCAATTCAAAGCTTTGCTTAAAAGGCTTTTATTCCTGCAGGATCCCGCATCTTGAAGTATCACGGATCGACATCAGCTGGTACCGTAATCCTTTTTTTACTTTAGCGGTATTTTAGATTGTGCACAACTTATTTTCTGTGCAGGAGAAAATCAGGGGGCTGTGATCCAGTCCCCTGTTGGAATCATTATCGATTTTTGGTCATCTTAGCGACAAACATGCCATCACTATTGGCTTCAAATGGCCATATCGTCAGCATTTTGTGTTGTTCATGAGTAAATGGATGTGTGAGGGTATCAAGACTGTACTCAGGGTTGGTTTGTAAAAATGCCTTTACAACGTCTTCATTTTCTATCGATGACAGAGAGCAAGTGGCGTAGATTAATTTTCCCCCCACTTTTACAGCTTTAGCGCTACGATTTAAAATATCCGTTTGTAAAAGCGCTTTTTGGGTAACCGCTGCGCTCTGACTGATCCAACGCAGATCGGGATTTCGTCGCCATGTACCGATACAGCTGCATGGTGCATCAACCAAAACACCATCGAAACTATTCGCTTTTACAGGTAACTCATTATTTATCCAAGCCTGAGTTTTAATGCCTTTATATTTGGCTCGTTTTGCACGTTTATTTAATTCTTCTAAGGCCTTATGTCGAATATCTGATGCAATTATTTTTCCGCTGCTTTGAGGATCTTGTTGTAACATTATTGAGCGGAGTTGTAAGCTTTTTCCTCCAGCACCAGAGCAAGCGTCCCACCAGTGCTCATTGGGCTTAGGGGCACATATATGACCAATGACTTGTGAAGCCAAATCTTGTATTTCTAATTGCCCTTGTTTATAGAGTGCGAGCCCGTTGAGATTAATATTTTTGTGGCCTAAATGAATACTGTCCGTAAAAGGGGAGTCAGCCTTAGCCTCTATGTCAGCTCTTTGTAATAATTCTAGTGCTTTTTGTGTGCTTATATTTTGTGCTCTTCCCCAAATGGGAGGCCGAGAACTGAAAGCCTCAATGAGTAACGTTTCATTTTCTTTAGTAAAAATGCCCATGTTTCTAGCCCAATCTGGGACTAAATCAAGTAAGGGAAAGTCTAAACTGGTGAGCTGCTTAAGTAAGGCTTGCTTAGCTTGATGTGAGTGCAAGTCAATATGATCAGTTTTAAGTCTCTCGTTAGTGAAGGATTGCTCCGTATCGAGATAAGGCAAAAATAAAGATACATTCACAGGGCTAAGTTTGGCGAACTGGAGCCATGATTCGATAATGTTATGCCAGCTGTGTTTTTCAAATAAACCAACGAGGCTCAGTTGAACATACCAGTTAAGCGCATCATTTTCTTGTATTTGTATTTTTTTTATCCAGCCCCACCAACGAAACAAGGCAAATAAGGTTTCTCTAATGACTTTTCTATCTTTAGAACCGTGCTTTTTATTGTCTCTGAAATACCGAGCTAAGACACGGTCGGCTGGTGATTCTGTGGTGATAATTTCATTAAAAAGAGAGTGCAGTGTATGACTATAACTGAGCGCACGTTTTTGCAAAGGTGTGAGCGCCTGAATATTGAGGGGGGTATCCATGAATAAGAGCCTAGATCTAAATGCTGACGGGAATGACGAGCATGGATTAACATTGAAAAGGATTATACCTCTAAATGGTTTGAGAGTGGTAGTTCACACCGATGAAAGCAGGGTTAAGTAAAAATAATGCCCTCAAAAAGTGATATGAAGGACTTTGTGTTTCGCGTATTTCAAGTTTTTTAATGATGGGATACAATGCAGCGAAATTTTATACGGATAATCGAAAAGAGTTATGACAACTGAATTACGTCAACGTTGTGAGAACAAATGTGAGCTGTGCGGTGCAGGTACAGAATTAGTGGTATTTGAGTTACCTTATTCAGGTGCACATCATGACAATGAATTGATGGTTTGTCATACGTGTCATGAGCAAATTATGGCGCCAGATAAAATGGATGTGAATCATTGGCGATGCTTAAATGACAGCATGTGGAGTACTGTTCCGGCCGTGCAAGTGATGGCTGCGAGAATGTTGAAGCGTTTAGAGTTTGAGAGTTGGGCTCAAGATCTAACGGATATGCTTTATTTAGAGGATGATTTACAAGCCTGGGTGGATGCAGAAACTGTTAATACACAAGAGCAGGTGGCCTCCACAGTGGATAGTAACGGCGCTATTTTAGAGGCGGGTGATAATGTTGTGATCATTAAAGATCTGAATGTAAAAGGTACCAGCTTTGTCGCTAAGAGAGGGACCACAGTGCGTAATATTTCGCTGACAAATAACCCTGAACATATTGAGGGGCGTGTTAATGGAACCCGTATTGTTATTTTGACATGCTTCGTCAAAAAATCATGATTTAAATGGGTAAAGCCAACCTAATAAGTTGGCGTTTTTTAACGACGGAGAAAGTGATGAAAATTTGGGTCGATGCCGATGCTTGTCCTAGTGTGATTAAAGAGATCCTGTTCAGGGCGGCTGATAGAACGCAAACAGTGACAACATTTATTGCCAATCATACTATTCGAATCCCCCCTTCCGCTTTTATTAAAATGATCACTGTATCGTCAGGTTTTGATGTTGCAGATGATGAAATCGTTAAGCGATTGTCGCCTCAAGATTTAGTGATAACAGCCGATATTCCACTGGCCTCTGAGGTGATAGATAAAGGTGCGGTTGCACTGAATCCAAGAGGAGAGCTTTATACCCACCATAATATTAAAGGGATTTTAAATATGCGTGATTTTATGGATACTATGCGTTCAAGTGGTGTGCAAACGGGAGGACCGTCTGCTATGACTCAAGCTCAGAGGCAGGCTTTTTCTAATCAGCTAGATAAAATATTAACCGCTAATCAGAAAAAATAAAAACGCCTAGATCTGGCATAGGCGTTTTTATCATTCTGCTTTTTTAATATTAGAAGATTAAGCTTCAGCATTCAGTTGTGGATTGGCTTCTCGTTGTTCAGGTGTTTTCTCTGAGTGATCAACAATACTGACAACGGCAGAATCACCGACAACGTTAGTACTGGTACAGAACATATCAATAATACGATCTAATGCGGCAACGAGGGCGATGGCTTCAATAGGCAATCCAAGTTGATGAATAAGTACACCAATCATCACGATACCACCACCTGGTACACCGCCAGCGCCAACAGAGAGTAAAAATACGCTAAAGGCAAGTACGGGTAGTTGATTTACTGTGATGGGATGACCAAAAGCATTTCCCACAAAGAAAGCTGCTACGGTAATATAAATTGCCACACCACTCATGTTCATTGTGGCTCCCATGGGAACACCAAAACCTGCAATACTGGGTTTAACACCTAGCTTTTCAGTTAAGGTACGCATAGTGACAGGGATAGTGGCGTTTGAACTGGCCGTTGATAAAGCAAATAAGAATTGCTCACGGGTTCTACGGCGAAATTGAGAAGCGGTAATGTTGGTTGTTAACCCAACAATAATGGGGTAAACCACTAAGGCCCATAAAGCCAGTAGAGCAACGATTAATGCCATGTAGCTAAAGACACTGATGAAAGCATCTGGTTTAAAGGTTGCTCCCAGTTTTACCATTAGCGCAAAGACACCGATAGGGGCAATACTCATCACTACGGTGATCATTTTTAGCATGACTTTATTGGCATGCTGAAAGAAAATAACCACAGGTTTGACTTCATCACCTAGTGATTTGATTATACCGCCTGTGAGTAAAGCCATGAAGATGACTTGAAGCATATTGCCTTCGTAAAAGGCTTTGACTGGATTGCTGGGAATAATATTGACTATCATGTCTATGAAGCCAGGTAATTCTGTTGCGGTAAGCTTGGCATCTTTAGCACCCGATAACACCATGCCTGCGCCTGGTTCTAACCAAAGTGCAAAGGCGATAGCGACAACAATTGCTATCATAGTATTGACTAAATATAAAGCGAAGGTTTTACTGCCAAGACGACCAAAGGACTTTAAATCTTGTAACTCACTGACTCCTGTAACAATACTAAAAAAGACGAGGGGAACGACGAGCATCATGATTAATTGAACAAACATACTGCCTGCACCAGATGCAATATGAATTAGAGTATCACTTGCAAAACTACTGTCAGGAAAACCATATTGAATAATAGTGCCTATTATCAGGCCGGAAAATAATCCGATAAAAATGCGTGATGATAATGATTTGAACATGAGTTTTATGCCTTCAATTATGTTGTTTATCTCTTTCCATAGAGGTCGTTTCCATTTTTAATGCTAAAAATACTCTTCGATATTTTCGTTATTAGCAAGTCTCTTTAATGATATTCAGCTAAAAAACAGGATGAAAATGATAAAATCGTCTTTTTATTTTATTTTTGTTGCAGTAATGTTTTAAATTGTTTGATTTAGTTGTTCTTAAGGGTTGCATTTTTTTCATTTGTAATCAAGTTATTGTTTGATTAACATTTTTGCCTATAAAAAGCGCGTATCAATGTTAGACTTTAGTCTTGATTAGGCTTTTTTCTATCAATTTTACTTGAACATACTAAGGACACAGTTGTGCATTCTATAAAAGTCGATGAACAAGCGATCCAACCCTCTAAAATTGTGTGTGTGGGGCGCAATTATGTGGAGCATATAAAAGAATTGAATAATGATGTGCCGAACGACTTGGTTATTTTTATTAAGCCTAATTCTGCGATATCGACGCGATTAAAAGCTTACCATACCGAAGCTTTACATTATGAAACAGAGCTCTGTTTTCTTTATCAAGGGGGGCGTTTTTCAGCGGTTGGAGTGGGACTTGATTTAACCAAAAGAGCATTGCAAAGCCAGTTAAAGCAAAAAGGATTACCCTGGGAAAAAGCAAAGGCGTTTGATGGATCCGTTGTTTTCAGTGATTTTGTCTCAATAGATTCAGTTGACCCTTCTTTATCTTTTTCGCTGTCTATTGATAATGAAGTCATTCAACAAGGTGATATTGCGCTAATGATCCACTCGCCTCAGGCTATTTTGGCGGATATTTTAAGTTTCATGTCCTTAGAAGATGGCGACATAGTGATGACGGGAACACCAAAAGGGGTAGGGCAATTAAAGCCAAAGAGCCATTATTGTGCCGAGGTGATGTTAAATGGTGATACCTTATTGACACAAGAGTGGTTGGCTGAATGACGAGCATGTTAACGACTAAGCATATGACTTAAGTTGCGCCAATAGTGCTTGATAAGCTTGAATGGGCTGACTGTGTGCTTGCTGATTTCCTTTAGCAATATTCTCATAATGAGCGATTGTTTTTATTAAGTAGTCTTGATGTGTTTTTAAGCTCAGATCCCACATTTTGTTGCCGACTGATGTTATGGGGTCCGTTGCTTGTGTTGAGACATGTATGATTTCGTAAAAGCGGTGATTATCTTGTATTAAAGATTCATCAATTAAGCCTAATTGCAGTTGCTTCAATCTTTGCCTTACCTTAAATTGATGATGAACAGGACAGATCAAAAACTCTAAAGGGATCTTGGAGTGTAACTGAAGCAAGTTTTCAATAATTTCAAGCGTGAGTTCGCCTCCGACACCTGCGATAATAATGAGTTGAGCTTGTGAACTGGGCTCTAGTGGAAGGCTTTTGGCGTTTAAACAGTGAGTGTGCCATTGGGTTGATATTGTTGCTTGATTTTTAGGGGCGAGCTGTGAGTAAAATCGCTTTAATTTGTCCTCTAAGTTTGCCATTACATGTGGCACAGTATCAACAAAATGGACATGGGAGGCTGCTTGCTTATCGAGCAAAGCTGCGCCGAGTAAGCCGTGATCGCAACAACAATCCCAAATATGGGCATATTGTCGAGTTATCATTTGATTAATTTGGTGTAATCGTGGATTTAGCTTCAAAAAATGACTCAACTTTTATTAATGGAATTTTATCAATGGCGAACTTTTTTCTATGGAGAGTGCGTCAATGGAAAGTGCTGTAATGCATTATTGGGTTGGATTCTTAAGTATTAAATGATTTGCTCCATATCAAGCTCAAGATCGGTACATCCTTTTTTGCAATAAATCCCCGATACAGCTGTAGATGGATCTGTTTTGGGTAATTTCAGTAATAAGCTTTGTCCGCATTTTTTACAAGGTACTGTTTGTCCTTTGAAAACCCGTTTGATCAAATTTTTTTGTTCATTATAGGATTGTGTCGTGGTTTGATTAATGCGCGTAAAATCCACTTGTGCCATCGTTTGCTGCCTTTACTGCTCTTGTAATGATTTTGATCTGAGTCAATTACAATCTTTAAGATAAGCATCATTATACCTAAATCCAGTTTCATCTAACAAGTCAGTCGACGTCGATAGGCTTCTCGATGAGTGAGTTTTCTCGATTTTGTTGTGTTTAGCAAGTAAGATGTTCGCCGAAAATAAAAAGCGGTATTTCGTATAGGAAAATAATATGAATATTGAGCCACAAAGCCAGTCTACTGTACCTGTTTGGGATTTACCCAGTCGAATATTCCATTGGGTTAATTTATTTCTGGTGCTTTTGCTATTGTTTGTTGGTTTTATCATGTTGTTTAAACCTGAATTAGGGATCACAGGATTAGCCGCCAAAATTAAGTTAAAGGAATTACATATCATCATAGGTTATGGATTTACTATTAACCTTAGCTTACGAATATGCTGGGGCTTTATGGGGAACAAATTTGCCAGATGGAGTGCGTTATCGCTTAAAAAAGGAGAGGTTAAGGACTATGTTAAGATGATGAATCATCCTGATGCTCCGCAATACTTAGGCCATAATCCTCTTGGAAAAGTAATGATTATATTTATTTTGTTGACCTTAAGTATTATTGCTCTTACAGGTCTTATTCGAGCGGGAACCGATGTTTATTATCCCCCTTTTGGTGGCATGACTCAGCAATTTATTGCTCAAGAGAATACCGAACCTTCATCGATTAAACCTTATGACAAAACGGGAGTCGATGAGACCAAGGCTGCTTTGCTCAGCCCATATAAGAAACTCGCGGGGATTATACATTTATACAGTGTGTATTTTTTGATGCTGCTTATTTTTCTTCATGTTTTGGGTGTGATTTGGGCGGAAATCACCCATCAGCCTGGCATTGTATCGGCAATGATTTCAGGTAATAAATCCATTAAATTAACAGATAAGTCGCGATAACGTAGAGACACAGGTAGGTTGTTTGACCTATCGTTATTATTCATTTCCTAATTGAGTTATACAATGAGCCAAGATAACGATACGAGAAATAGCAAGGAAGATCATCTTCATTCATTAGAGTCCGCTTCGGCTGAAATAAAATTGGCGGTTGATTTGATTTTTTTATTGGAAAGCAATGAGATCGATCCTCATGTGGCTTTGCAAGCCTTGTCGATAGTGAAACAAGATTTAGAAGCAAAAATTAACCAACAGGATTCTGACTAACGGATCAATAACAGAGGTTGGAGCCGCTTTATCTCATGGCAATAGCGGCTTTATCCCTTTCAGCATGAGACGATTTAAGACATAACAAAGACTATCCATAGATAACTGAAAATAAGAGACACTATTGTGATAGGGAGTAATATTAAGGCAAACTCCCAAAAGCTGAAAGGTTTAGCATTAAATTTTTCGGTTTGTTGGACCACAATGACATTACTTGCTGCACTGATAATAAAGAGGTTTCCGGCTAGCGTACTTGTTGCTGACAACAGCATCATGGTCGATAGGGATTGTTGAGTCAACAAGTGTAAATAGATTTCGATGAGGGGAACATTAGAGAATAATTGGCTTCCCCAAAAACTGATCATAGTAAGCAAAGGAGGATGATTAAGTTCATTAATTTTGGGGCCTAACCAAGTTTGTAAATCTCCTGATGCCAAGACTGCGCCTGTCACAATAAACATGGCCACGAAGAATACGAGTGTTGCCCAATCGACTTCTTTGAAGACGGTATTTCGATGGGGGTTAAAGAGATAAACGGGTAAGCATGCAATGAGTGCCATAATGCCTATGGGAACCTGATAGCTTGGATTAATGCTAATGAGTAGGCTATCGCCTAGAATCATAGCAATGAGTAGACCGACACTTAAATAAGAGGGCCAAGTACTGCCATGGTTAGGTTTAGGAAGGTCGACATCTTCTTTGCAAGTTTGCCCCCATGCTCTTTGTACGTAAAGCAACCAGAAAAAGGCAAATGTCATTGAAAATAGGGTTGGAACAACTAACCACAATGCAAAGCTACTCATAGGATTAGTGATATGTCCTCTGGCGGCAATTAAAATATTTTGTGGATTACCGATAGGGGTAAACATGCTGCCAATCGTGACCGAAGTGCATAATGCAATGAGTAATACTGTAGGGCGAATTTTTAATAATCTGGCTAAGGTCAGTGCAATGGGCGTTCCAATAACCGCTGCTGCATCATTGGTAAGTAATGCTGCTGTGATCCCTGAAAATACCATTAAAAAAAATAATGAAATGGAAATACTTGGGTGATGTTTATTAAGGTAGTCACACATGCGATCGGATATGCCGCTGTCATATAATGCTGCGGCAATGGAGAACACACCAAATAAATAAGCAATCACATTCCAATCAATATTGAAAAAAGCATCTTTTAGACTCACTTCTCCCATGATTAAAATGACAATGGCGCCTATCGACATGATGTGCCAAATTCGTAACCCACTGGGAAGCCATTGCCGAACAGAGATTAAAATAAAAATGATGATGGTGGTAATTAAACTTAATGACATAGAAGCTAATGCCTTACATTTTCGATTTTCATGAATTGAATGAGGCTTAAGTTTATCTGTTATGCATGTTTTCGTTGCCTTATTAACCTGACTATCTGAGGCACTTTGTCATAGTTTTTAAAAACAGCGTCTTGTTGTTTTTAAATGGATTTAACTTGTTTATGAATGACTTTATGTTTTTGGTATTTGCAGATGACTCGTTGCCTCTCTTTTAAATACTAGTTTAAACATGCTGATATGGGGTTCTTAATAAACTTTGCTTGACCTTAGATAATACTCCAAGGTTTATAGTTAAGCTATATTGTGCACGTGATGACTTAATTGGGACTTATTGGGAGTTATTGAGTGTGCTTAATTTGAGTGTAAACGTCACCATTGAACAGGTGATGTCTTTTAGGAGTGTTACCCATGGCTGGCCAGAGTTGTAATAGAGAAGAGCCTCACCTTCACCTTGTCGGAAATAAAGTTGAAAGCAAGAGCAAGCGCACTTGTTGTTCAGTCAATAGTGGGCATGATGAAGGAGAGTCTTTGGCACGAGCTCGTTCGGGGCATACACAAAGCTGGACAGTTTTAGGAATGGATTGCCCCAGTTGTGCTCAAAAGTTAGAAAAGGCATTAATGTCTTTAAAAGGGGTTGTGAGTGCAAAGGTCATGTTTGCCACTGAGAAGCTAATTGTTCACTTTGAGTCTTCAAATATGGTGGATAAAATTGAAGCTAAGGCAATGGAAACCGGTGTCAGACTCGCTAAGAATAAAAGTGCAACTAAGCACGTAGAGCAGAGTTTCATTAGGCAGAATTTATCCGTTATTGTGATTGCTTTAATGATGTTACTGTCGTTTCTGATCAGCCAATATTTTGTGGCATGGGGAAGCATAGCATTTACATTAACCACGATACTGGGCCTATTACCTATTGTTAAAAAGGCGTTAACTTTAGCGCGTTCTGGTACGCCTTTTTCCATTGAAACTCTAATGAGTGTTGCGGCAATCGGGGCGCTATATTTAGGCGCGACGGCGGAAGCGGGTATGGTGCTATTGCTCTTTTTAATTGGTGAACGTTTAGAAG
The DNA here is from genome assembly GCF_947495455.1 of uncultured Shewanella sp. Lineage (GTDB taxonomy): Bacteria > Pseudomonadota > Gammaproteobacteria > Enterobacterales > Shewanellaceae > Shewanella. Next base: position 36,804 of record NZ_CANLZC010000007.1, read on the forward strand.
GATACGCTGCACAAAGAGCACGTAGTGGTGTGAAGGCCTTGATGGATTTAGTGCCTGAGGAAGCCACGGTCATTAAGAAAAATGGCACTAAAGTGAAGGTTTCAGTTGCGTCTTTAGTCAAAGGTGATGTGATTGAAGTTGCCCCAGGTGCTAGGTTACCTGCTGATGCCCAATTATTAGATATTATCGCCAGTTTTGATGAAAGTGCGTTGACGGGGGAGTCCGTACCTGTAGAGCATGTGCCCGGCGATAAAATAATGGCGGGTTCGTTAGTGGCTGATAAAGTTGTGCGATTAAGAATTATATCTGCACAAGGAGAAAATGCCATTGATCGCATTTTACATTTAATTGAAGATGCGCAGTCCCGCAAAGCGCCGCTCGAGCGTTTTTTAGATACCTTTAGTCGTTGGTATACGCCAGCCATGATTATGTTAGCGGCTTTAGTGATTGTGATCCCACCACTGTTTTTTGCACAATTGTGGAGTGAATGGCTTTATCGGGGTTTAACTTTATTATTGATTGCCTGCCCTTGTGCGTTAGTGATTTCGACTCCCGCAGCAATCACCTCTGGATTAGCGGCAGGGGCCAGAAGAGGCGCTTTGATTAAAGGCGGCGCTGCATTAGAGCAACTGGGTCATATTAAGACAGTGGCTTTTGATAAAACGGGAACCCTGACACAAGGTCAACCTATGGTGACTGATCTTGTGTGCTGGAAGGGAGAGGAGCAAAGATTATTAAGGCAAGCCGCTGCGGTGGAAATGGGATCCTTACATCCTTTAGCGGTGGCCGTGGTGAATGCCGCTCTAGATAAAGGCATTGAGGTTAAAGAAGCTGCATTCCGTGAAGCATTACCCGGGCGAGGCATTCAAGGGACTGTAGAAGGGGAGCTTATTCAGCTATATGCTGCGAATAGGCTGCCTTCACAAATCACCTTGAGTGCAGTGCAACAAAGTGAAGCCATCGCGTTAGAGGAGCAAGGTAAGACCTTAGTGATAGTATTAAGAGATGGTGTGCCCATAGGCATGATAGCTTGGCGGGATAACTTACGTGAGGATGCTAAAGGAGCCATATTGGCATTAAAAAACATGGGCATTAACTCAGTCATGTTAACGGGTGATAACCCTCGTGCCGCCGCTGCCATTGCTGCTGAAATTGACATTGATTTTCAAGCAGGCTTATTGCCTGCCGATAAAGTCTTTGCTGTTGAAAAAGCCAATGCTAAGGCCAATGTTGCTATGGTGGGTGATGGAATTAATGATGCGCCTGCTATGAAAACGGCATCAATTGGTATTGCAATGGGGGGAGGAACGGATGTTGCATTAGAAACAGCCGATGCAGCATTAACCCATAATCGTTTAATTGAGCTGCCTGCAATGATAGCGTTATCCCAAGCGACGCTACGAAATATTCGACAAAATATCACCTTGGCTCTTGGCCTTAAGGCCGTATTTTTAGTGACCACATTATTGGGATTCACGGGCTTGTGGCTAGCGATTCTCGCAGATAGTGGCGCGACCGCTTTAGTGACATTGAATGCGTTACGTTTATTAGGGTTCAAAGCCAAACAGAATTAGCTTATTTTAATCGTTAGGTTTATCAAAAGATATCGAAGACTTGATCTTCGATATCTTTATATCAAAATATGAATTTTTTTGTTAATAAACCAATTAATATTTCAGTGTTAGTCGTTAAACATAATTTTTCTGTTTTATTTTTTCTTGCTCAGGCTTAGTCATATTGACGTAAACGTCAGTTTAAAACGATTGTTTTACTTTTGTTAAATATTATTCGCCAATAACATAATGATCTATCGTTTATTATTGCCTTTTCTTATGGGTAAGTTCAAAACATAGACACACACTTTTCTGTTTTCTTTCGTGATTTATTTAAGTATTTATTTTATTACACATGGTAATAAAATTACGTAACAACTTTCACGTGTCCTTCCTTGGTAAAATTGTCTGACAAATTATTCTTTGTCAATTGATAATCAAGTTGCTCATTGTCTGTTTTATATTAAATTTATTTTATTTCAGTTATTTATCTTTGGTTTTATTTTTTGGTCAGACCAATTTAAATCGCTAGAATGATTCTTTTTTTATTTTTCATCTTTAATTTTCTAAGTTGCATTATTTTTATTTTGTCTTTAAATTTTGTTGTAATTAAACATTTGAAAGTAAGTGTGCTTACTTTCTCTTGTCTCTTTTATAGATGGAATACGGAATATGGAGTCGTCGAGATGCTAACCAATACAATAGAAGAAAAACAAATCACCGCTGCATCTCTTGTGATTAAAGGGAGCGCTCAAGAACAAGTCCTGATCCAACAGAGTAAAGTGCTGTCAACGGGCACAGTCAGTTTAATTGAAAAGATCTGTGAGCAATTTAATGATGAAGTGGCTGAGTTACTTAACATGCGAGTGCTAAAGCAGCAGTCTATTGATAAGGGGACTTTGCCAGCATTTTTAACAGAAACCAAGCAAATACGGGACTCTCAATGGTGTGTTGCACCTATTCCTAAAGATTTGCAAGATAGGCGAGTTGAGCTAACCGGTCCTGTGGATCGTGATACTCTAATAAATGGCATAAATTCAAATGCAAAGGTGTTTATTGCTGATTTCGAAGATGCATTAGCGCCCAGTTGGGAACATATTCTTAAGGGTCAGAAAAATCTTCGTGATGTGATCAATGAGAAAGAGGATAAAATTGACTCAGTCAATGATGATGCTCGAATGAAAACCGTATTAATGTGTCGCATAAGAGGCTTGCATATGCTTGAAAAGCATGTGACTTTCAAAGGGGAGCCGATCCCAGCCGCTTTTTTTGATTTTTGTGTTTACTTTCATAATAACTATCTTAAATTGTTAGAAAAAGAAAGTGCACCTTATTTTTACATTCCTAAATTAGAAAGCCATTTAGAAGCGAGATTATGGGCCAAGATCTTTGCATTTGTCGAAGATCGTTATTGCTTACGCCCAGGCACGATAAAATGTACTTGCTTGATTGAAACCTTACCTGCCGTTTTTGAAATGGAAGAGATATTGTATGAGTTACGCGCTAATATCGTCGCATTGAATTGTGGCCGTTGGGATTATATTTTCAGTTATATTAAAACGCTAAAAAATCATAAAGATCGTATATTACCCGATACACAAGCAGTCACTATGAACGCCTCCTTGATGAGTGCTTACTCAAGGCTATTAGTCAAAACCTGTCATAAACGAGGAGCAATGGCGATTGGTGGTTTGGCTGCCAGTATTCCCAGTGAGAAAACAGACAGCAATGCTCAACTATTAACTCACGTGTTTAATGATAAAAAAGTGGAAGCCAGTCACGGTCATGATGGTACTTGGGTGGCGCATGTTGGATTAATCGACACTTCTATGGCTGCATTTGAGCAATTTATTGGCGTAAACCATAAGAATCAACTTCATGTTACCCGTGACGTTGATGCGCCTATTACGGCAAAAGAGCTATTGATGCCTTGTCAAGGTGAGCGTACCGAAGAGGGGATGCGATTGAATTTACGTATTGCATTGCAATATATTCAGGCGTGGATTAATGGGCAAGCTTGTGTGCCTATTTATGGATTACTGGAAGATGCCTCTACCGCCGAAATTGCGCGGACCTCAATTTGGCAATGGATCAAGCATCAAGTGTTGATATCCAATGGATTACGAGTGACGAAATCTTTAGTCAAGAAGATGTTAATTGAAGAATTGGCTAAGGTGAAACAGGAAATCGGCGATCACGAATTTACTCATGGCCGTTATACACAAGCTGCGGTATTGCTAGAAAATATGTTATTGGCGGATGAATTGGTGGATTTTTTAACTGAGCCCGCTTCAAATTTACTGATTGCTTAACACAATAGGTTTGCACAACAACAGGTGGATGAAATGAAACAGTAAACCTGTTTTAGATAAACCGAAGGAGACGATTATGGCTAGCACTATGGGCAGTATTTCACGGCAGAAACAACTTGAGAGCATTAAAAAAGATTGGGCCGAAAATCCTCGATGGAAGAATGTACATCGTCCTTATACTGCTGAAGAAGTGTTGGCATTGAGAGGATCGTTAGTACCGGAAAATACCATAGCTAAACGCGGCGCTGCTAGGCTTTGGGAACTGGTTCACGGTGAAGCAAGAAAAGGTTACGTTAATTCTTTGGGGACATTATCAGGTGGACAAGCTGTCCAACAAGCGAAAGCGGGTATTGAAGCCATTTATTTATCTGGATGGCAAGTGGCAGCGGATGCGAATTTATCGGGCAATATGTATCCAGATCAATCTTTATACCCATCGAATTCAGTACCTTCGGTTGTATCAAATGTGAATAATGCCTTTAGGCGTGCCGATCAAGTGCAGTGGGCCAGTGGACATGAGCCCCACGAGAAAGGGTATGTGAATTATTTTCTTCCCATAGTTGCTGACGCTGAAGCGGGTTTTGGTGGTGTGTTAAATGCATTTGAATTAATGAAAAGCATGATTGATGCAGGGGCTGCCGGTGTGCATTTTGAAGATCAACTAGCCTCAGTGAAAAAATGTGGTCATATGGGAGGTAAAGTCTTAGTGCCCACAAAAGAGGCGGTGCAAAAATTGATTTCAGCCAGATTGGCAGCAGATGTCTGTGACGTAGAAACCTTAGTGATAGCAAGAACCGATGCTAATGCTGCTGGCTTATTGACATCGGATTGTGATCCTTATGATAGAGATTTTATTACTGGTGAGCGAACAGAGGAAGGATTTTTTAAAGTCCGCGCTGGAATTGAGCAGGCGATTTCTCGCGGGTTAGCCTATGCGCCATTTGCCGATTTATTATGGTGTGAAACCTCGACACCTTGTTTAGAAGAAGCGAGGCGTTTCGCTGATGCGATCCATGAACATTTCCCCGATCAGTTATTAGCCTATAATTGTTCACCTTCGTTTAACTGGAAGAAAAATTTAACGGATGAGCAGATTTCTCACTTTCAACAAGAGTTGTCTGATATGGGCTATAAATTTCAGTTCATTACCCTCGCTGGGATCCATAGCATGTGGTACAACATGTTTGATCTCGCCTACGATACCGCACGAGGCGAAGGCATGAAACATTATGTTGAAAAAGTGCAAGAAGCTGAATTTTCAGCAGCGAGAAAAGGCTACAGTTTTGTGGCGCATCAACAAGAAGTCGGAACGGGGTACTTTGATCGAGTGACCAATATTATTCAAGGGGGACACTCATCGGTGACAGCTTTAACGGGATCAACAGAAGAGCAGCAGTTTTATGCTAAAAAGGCCTAATAAAGGTGAGCCCTAGTCGATTGTGATGTTTACCGTACAGTCTTCCAACCTAACTGTACGGTTTTTTTATTGTGGTTCACCTTGTCGTGATTTTAGTGTTATTGCTAATAAGTGTTATTGGTATTAGTGCCAATGGATTGGATTTAATTTGTAAAAATGACTGAGTTCACGATAGAGTGCAGGATGTTGCTTAAAAAACGCATGGGGCTTTTCAAAAAAGACTTCACTGATCACCGCAAAGAATTCTGCAGGGTTGGTGGCGCCATAATAGCTAAAGAGCGAAGGGGTTTGATGTTGGGCGGCAAGAACAAGCATAGCGTATTCATCGGCCAATACCTTAGACCAAGATTGATAATCTTCCACACGATTTAAAATCGGTGCGCCATTGGCTTTGCCATTTTCTTGATCTAATTGATGAGCAAATTCATGGATCACCACATTATTGCCTTCAAAAGGATGAGCGGCATTATCTTGTGTTGTTTGCCAAGAAAGGATCACTTTCCCGTTTTGCCAAGACTCACCGGATAATACTTTTGGTTGTGATGAGACGATTTGACCAATTTGTTCAGGGTGTTCAACAACAAAAATAGATGGGTAGACCAAAATTTCGGTTAGTTTTGGATAATAATCTGTTTTTCGATTCAGTAGTAATAAGCAGGCTTGAGCGGCAATGGTGACTTTGATTTCATCATCAATGATCAATCCTTTGCAACCAACAAAATTTTTTTCTGACACAAAGACTTGAATATGCTGTTTAAGTTGTAATTGTAGGTCGGCTGGCATTGCATTAAAGTAAGGAAAGCGTTGTTTGAGTATTTGGCGCCACGCTTTGGGGAAAGCTTGCGCTCTTATTTTGTTACGTTGTCGCTCTACACGCCAATTACGGGATAATATCCAAGCAATGGCACTGACGCTCACTAACATGATAATAAATATGACCATATTGACATCCTTTTTATTCTTCTTATTTAATGCTCTTATTTAAAGAAATAAGGGGCTTTTGGCAATATTCAAGGTTGGGGAATGAGATTATCAAATAATGATTGGCAACGGCCTGTGCTAACGCCATAATAAACTTAAATGAAAGACGGGAGTAGCATTAAGTTGTTAGAACAAATTGGAGTGGATGAGCAAGCTTTGTTAGCCGCTATTCATCAAAAAATGCCTTTTGGAAAATATGCGGGGAGAAAGTTGTTAACCTTGCCTGAGCCATATTTAGTCTGGTTTCACAGTAAAGGGTTTCCTGAAGGCAAGTTGGGTCAACAATTAGCCTTAATGTATGAAATTAAGCTCAATGGGTTGGAGTCTATGTTACAACCTTTATTAGAAAGAGACTTTAAATGAGTAAAGAGTGTTTATCCTTATTAATTAGCGATAAAATTGGCATCAAATTGATTAATCAGTAGGTAAAATGAAAACCACATCTGCAACCGCTACCCTTAGTGATTCGAGTGAGATGAATACACAAGATGGTCATCAAGAGCAAACAATTTCAATGCTCTGTCAAATATCACAATATCAAAAAAAATTGCTTATTCCATTGGTTATCATGACCCTCATGGAAATGTTACCGCGATTGTATACGTATTTTGAGTGGCAATTTGCGCAAGGCGTTCAAGATAATATTGTGTTATTGGTGGGGAGTTTACTGATTGTTTTTGTTTGTGTCATTTATTATGTTTATACCACTATCAAGTTTTCACGTATGTTTAATAGTCCCTTACGAACCACCTTCCTTGCCATTTTGGCTATCATTAATGCGCTCAATATTATCCCTTATATTATTTTATCCATTCAAGCACATAGACAGTTAACGCGTTATGGGGTGAGTGGTTTTTCATGGTCCAGTGAGTCAAAGATCAGAGAAAAAGTAGTCAATTTAAAAACGAATTAAATGAAGCCTTGCGATGTTATTCATTATTCCCTACCAAAAAGTGTATGCGGCGAGCGTGAGTCAGTTATTTCATGATGCTATTCATGCTATTACTGACGATGTTTATTCGCTACCGCAACGGCAAGCTTGGTCAAAAGCGCCTCGCTCTCATTATTATTGGCATAAGCGGTTATCCAATAGCCAAACTTGGTTAATGATTGATGATAATCAGTTGGAACAAGGTCGAGCAAAGTGTTGTGGTTTTATCAATGTTGCTAGGGATTATAAAAATCTTGGCTATATTGAGCATTTATATGTGCATTCCGATTATCAACATCAAGGCATTGCGAGGTGCTTGTATCTTTGTTTACAAGAGTGGGCAGTTGAGCAAGGTTTTCCTCGCTTAAGTGTTGATGCGTCGAAATTGTCTAAGTCATTATTTTTGCAGCAAGGTTTTAAGCTACGCCACAGAAGCTATCAAGAAAAATCCGGTCAAGTGATCATGGGCTTCTTGATGGAGAAAGTGCTGGATGAAAAAAGGCTTGAGCCACGTCGTGAGCCTCAAGTTTGATGCGCTGTTAGCCTTAGCAGCGCATTATAGGGGCAGAACTAAAGGTGGCTCTTGTAATGCACTTGTAAAGGTAAAACTTGCGCCATATTCTGCTCTTTGCTCATAAATTGAATAAAGGCTTCTGCAAGGGATAGTTCGCTAATCGCACTTTGCCAGCAGGCTTGCTGTAGGGCTTGATAACCTTCTTTGCCTGAGGCGGTATATTCAGAAGAGACTCCCACATAATATTGGTCTAATTTAACGGCTTCCCAGATAGCTTCTTGATCCGCTAAATGTTCGCCTTCTTGTATTAGAAGATCTAACTGGGTGATGCGTTGTCCTAATGGACGGCGCCCATCATAAAAATAGCGCAGTCCGTAGGTGTAAGGAAAGCTGCCCGCGCCTGTGCCCATCACACCGTTATTGGTGGCATGGTTAATTGAAGATTCAATGGCTTGATAAAGGTATTTTCCTTGAATTTGGTATTTAACTAAAGGTAAATCAAAGGGTAAAAGTCGGCCAACCACTTCAGCAAGAGTCAGTTGACCTTTTGTTAAGGATTGTCTCACGCCGCCTGCATTATGCAGGGCAAAATCAACTTTTTCGTCCAGTATGCGGGTTTCATGATAAATACTGCGACTGACCCAAGGCGATATTTCACTGCCGTGGGGGAGCGCTTGACTAGGAAGGCGGGTATGAATGAGACTCTTAGGAATGAAGTTGATCACTTGCTCTTCAAGGGCAATAAGTGCTGGACGATAGCGTGTATCTATGGCTGATTGAACTGTGTCGTCTTTCTGATCCCATAAAATATTGGAATGGTTTTCAAGTTGGCTTTTAGCCCATGAATAATCTTCTTTTGTCACTCCTTGGGCAGACTCTAGAATAAACTGTTTATTGAGCATGAAATAATTGTGGCCCTTTAATCGAGTCACTTGTCCTGCAGCATTAAAATCGATATCGACAATGCCGAGGGTTTCTGCATATTTTCCCGCTTGAAGAATAGGGACTGTATTGATGGTTTCTGCGTAAGGTAATGAGGATAAGCCAAGTGAAGTAAAATCGCCCTGAAGGCTGTGAGAGTGGCCGCCAACAATTAAGCTGATTTCAGGCACTTTTTCTGCAAGAACTCTATCTTGAGTGAGACCTAAATGACTTAAGACGATAATATGGTCAATCCCTTGTTGCTTGAGTTTAGTCACTGTTTTTTGGGTTGTTTTAATGGCATCAATAAAGTGGGTATCGGGATCGGGTCTGGCAATCTCTTTCATTTGATCTAACGTTATGCCAATAATGGCCAATGTTTTGTCATGGAAAGGCTTTAATAGCACTTTGGCTGTTTGGGTTTGGGGATCCAAGTCTAATAGATTGGGGTGATTTTTTAGTTTAGCGGGTTTGTTGGGGGATTCTTGGCTTAAGTCCATATTGCCCGCCAGAAGAGGGAAATCGATATTGTCAAGAAATGAGGCGACAGGGCCGTTACCCGCATCTATTTCATGATTGCCCAGCACCATAGCATCAGGCTTGAGTAGATTGAGTAAATGGGCATTGGCTTGACCTTTAAACTCTCTAAAATATAAGGTGCCTTGAAAACTGTCTCCACCATGTAAAAACAGAAAGTTTTGTTGATTTTCTATGGCTTGTTGCCGTGCTTTTTCTATTTGATATCCAAGCCGAGCATATCCCCCTGTGTGGGTGTGTAAGCTCAGGGTTTTATCGAGATGGCTTAAATTAAAATGAATAGGGGTGGGATCAAAATGTGAGTGGGTGTCATTGATATGGGCTAATTTACAAGCATAGAGTTCAGTCATTATTACCTCTTAATGTCAATACTCAAGTCCGATAAAAAAGGCATCGGATTTGAGTATTTGCGGATTATAACCTGAAGTAAAACGAAGAAGCCAGTATCCTGATTAACCGTGCAAGTGGGTATGGAACTGTATTGCCAATGTAATAAATAGGGCGATTAATGTTCTTTTTTATGCCGCGCTAAAACACTGCTGACATCGTTATTGTCAGAAATTCGAATGCCTTTTTCTTGAATGCGTTTTTGCCAAAGCTGACGTGCAAGCTGCTGCATATCGGTTGCGGGATCATTGCTATCGACGATCTCTAAGCCTAACAAAGATTCAATAATATCTTCTAAGGTGATGATCCCTAAATCACAGCCATATTCGTCCACAACCATGGCAATTTTAGTACTGCGTTTAATCATTAATTGAAATAAAGGCAAAATTTTAGCTGTTTCTGGCACTATGAGTAAAGGCTGCTTTAAAATGGCTAAATATTCTGCTGGAGTGACTTTTGCTGCATTGATGGCATCATGTCTATTCACAAAACCGATAATGTCATCGGGGTTGGTATCGTAGATTAAAATGCGAGAAAAAGGGGCGTATTGATGTTGATAAATAAAGTCTTGTAGTGTCATTGACATAGGTAATTTAAAGACCACAGTCCTAGGAGTCATTATGGTGGTGACAGGCATTTCTTTCACACTGAGCATTTGAATGAGGATATGAGATTCTTGCTCATCCAGTTCTCCCGATTCTTTACCTATTTGCGCCATAGAGCTGATTTCTTGTCGTATATATAACCCTTGATCGCCTTTACCTAGGCTACGTGTGGCCAAGTTCGATAACCAAATTAGCGGTAAAGTGGCTCTTTCCATCCAAAGAATGCACAAAGAGGTAAAAGGCGCTAAGCGGCGCCAATGATTTGCACCTAATGTTTTTGGAATTATCTCTGCAAAAAACAATATTAAAAATGTCAGTATGGCGGAAAATACGCCAAACATCTGATCGCCAAAAATGATACTGGCTTGTGCCCCTGCAACTGCCGCTCCTACTGTGTGAGACATAGTATTGAGGGTTAAAATCGACACAAGAGGGGATTCTATATTGTCTTTTTGTTTTTGGAGCCGTGCGGCACTCGTGGCGTCACTTTGGCTGAGGCTAGTGATATAGCTATTGGTAACGGAAAGTAAAACAGCTTCAAAAATACTACATATAAAAGAAACACTTAATGCGATTAATACAATGATGATTAAGGTGAACATAGTGTGACTATTTAAGCCTAATTGGATAAAAGGAACCATAGGATATCACTGATCTGTGTGGCGGTACTATGGGGGTTTGTATTAGGGCGATGAAAACTAGCTTAACTGGGTTGATTTCTGTATAATTTGCCGCCCTGCAGCAGGTTTTAGGTTTTTGAGGTTAGTTACAATGAGTGAAAAAAAGATCAATTTATTGGATCTTGATCGTAAATCAATGCGAGCATTATTTGCCGATATGGGAGAAAAACCCTTTCGTGCCGATCAGCTAATGAAATGGCTTTATCACTTTGGTGTAAGTGATTTCGAACAAATGACGAATATTAATAAGGTGTTGCGTGCTAAATTGGCCCAGCGCTGTGAAGTGGTTGCCCCCACAATTTCAAGTTATCAAAAATCATTCGATGGCACCATCAAATTTGCTATCAACGTTGGTCAAGGACAAGAAGTCGAAACGGTTTATATTCCTGAAGAAGACAGAGCCACTTTATGTGTGTCTTCTCAGGTGGGTTGTGCCTTGGAGTGCACCTTTTGTTCAACCGCTCAGCAAGGTTTTAATCGTAATTTAACCGTGGCAGAAATTGTTGGGCAAATTTGGCGAGTGGCTGAGTTTTTAGGTTTTCAAAAAGAAACTGGCGAGCGCCCTATTACCAATGTGGTTATGATGGGCATGGGTGAGCCGTTATTGAATTTGAAAAATGTTGTGCCTGCGATGGATATCATGCTTGATGATTTTGGCTTTAGCCTATCTAAACGCAGAGTGACCTTATCAACATCTGGCGTTGTACCCGCATTAGATAAACTGGGGGACATGATTGATGTGGCGTTGGCTGTGAGTATTCATGCACCAAATGATGAGTTACGGGATGTTTTGGTTCCGGTGAATAAAAAATATCCTTTAGAGGAATTTTTGGCGGGGATCCGTCGATACTTAACTAAATCAAATGCGAATCGTGGCCGAGTCACCGTGGAATATGTGATGCTTGATCACATTAATGACAGCACAGATCAAGCCCATGAATTAGCCAAGCTTATGAAAGATACGCCCTGTAAAATTAACCTGATCCCATTTAATCCTTACCCTGGTTCACCTTATGGGCGTTCTTCTAATTCTCGTATTGATCGATTCTCAAAAGTCTTGATGAGTTATGACATTACTGTGATCGTGCGTAAAACCCGAGGAGATGATATTGATGCGGCTTGTGGACAATTAGCCGGTGATATCAAAGATAGAACGAAACGTTTGGCGAAAAAACGCATGCAAGAGAGCCAAATTTCAGTCACAATGGACTAATTTTTTAATGGATTGGTTACAATAGCCATGGAAGACTTGCGACAAGGAAAGCGGCAAAAACAGCAACAAATATTTTATAAAATCAGTATGTTTTTGTTTGTTGCTGTCACATTAGTCGGTTGTGTAACAGAAAGAACGTATGTTGGGACAGATAAACCTGTTTCTGAAACAAGCTTTAATGGGCTCGCTGCGGCAAAGCAGCGAGTGCAATTAGGCTTAGTATACTTGCGCAAAGGGAATATTGAGCAAGCAAAATATAATTTAGATAAAGCCTTTATGTATGCGCCTGAGCTTGAAGCGGTTAACTTGGCTTTAGCGTATTACTATCAGTTTGTTGGGGATAGGGTTCACACTGAGAAGGCCTTTAGGCTGGCGCTAAAATCGAATGATGTTTCTGGCGATAGCTTTAATAATTTTGGTGTATTTTTATGTCAGCAGGGTCAATTTGATGAGGCTGAAACACAATTTTTAAAGGCTGTGTCTGAATCTGATTACACTGAATTTGCGGCTACCTATGAAAATTTAGGGATATGTAGCCGTAAGGCGGGGCAGTTCGAAAAAGCGAGAAACTATTTTAATAAAGCGTTAAAATACAACCCAAGAAGAAAAACATCGTTACTTGAACTCATTGAAATTGAAATTGAATTAGGTGATTTTGTTGCCGCGCAAAAGCAGTTGTTAAGTTATTACAAGGTGTTACCTCGTACAACGGAAAGCTTGGCGCTGGGGATTAAAATTGAAAAAGGTCTTGGTGAAGCGGTGGCAACAAGCACATTTTAGTATGTGAATAGGCGGCGACTTTATCTGACACAATCATATAATATCGGGCTAGTATGCACTAATGACAAAAAAACATATTGAGTTGCCCAACGATGGCGATAACGATGAAACATTAAGTCAAGAATTGACCTTAGGCGAGCAATTAAAATCTGCCCGTGAAAACAAAGGATTATCTGTTGATGAAGTGGCAGAGCAATTGAACTTAAGGCCCATGGTGGTCAGGAATATTGAAGCTGATGATTTTTCAGGGCTTGGCGGCAGTACCTACACTCGAGGCTATGTAAAGAATTTTGCTCGTATTGTTCAGGCCGATTCGCACCGTATTCAATCTTGTTTAGATACTTGTTTGGCCAATGAGCAGCTGCCAGGCATGCAAAGCTTTTCACGACAAACCACTCGCCAAGCACGAGATGGCCGCTTGACGCTATTAACCTATTTGATCATAGTGATTTTATTGGCATTAATGGTCTGGTGGTGGGTACAAAAATCATCTATGGAAACTGAGTTGGATATTTCTCAGCCCACTGCAGAGGAAATGGCTCAAGGACAGCAAGCGATAAACTTAAGTACCATTAATGCTGAAAAATCGAATGTGAAGGCCGTCAATAAGGATCTGATGACGTTAGATAATCCTTCTCAAGATAGCAGTGATTCAGCATTAGAGACACAGCCTGTACAAAGTCATGGAGCAAATACCACACAGTCTAATACACAGATAGATAAAGAGATAAATACAGACAGTCACAACACTCCCATGACGTCATCAAGGTCTTCATTGTTATTTACCCTTACAGGGGATTGTTGGATAAAAGTCACCGATGCTACAGGCAGAGTACTGACTTCAGGACTAGAAAAAGCCAATGAAACTTTGAGCTTATCAGGAGAAGCGCCATTTTCTGTTTTACTGGGCGCCCCTCAATCTGTAACGGTTTCATTGAATGGCAACAATATAAACTTAGAATCTTTTCCCAGCGGTAAAGTCGCCCGTTTAACCCTTCCGCTTGGCGAATAATAGAGCAAATTAATCATGTACAATGAATCTCCAATAATCAGACGTCCTTCTACTCGCATTTACGTCGGTGATGTACCCATTGGTGATGGTGCACCCATTGCTGTGCAGTCAATGACAAATACTCGCACCACAGATGTGGATGCGACCGTTGCTCAAATTAAAGCCCTTGAAAATGTCGGTGCCGATCTTGTCAGGGTCTCCATTCCAACTATGGACGCTGCTGAAGCATTTAAACAAATTAAGCAGCAAACACGCATTCCATTGATTGCTGATATTCATTTTGATTACCGTATTGCACTTAAAGTGGCTGAATACGGGGTTGATTGTCTTCGAATCAATCCAGGTAATATAGGTAATGAAGTGCGCATTCGAAATGTGGTGGAATGTGCTAGAGATAAAAATATTCCTATTCGCATCGGTGTCAATGGTGGCTCTCTTGAAAAAGATTTAATGGACAAATATAAAGAGCCGACGCCAGAGGCCCTGCTTGAGTCTGCCATGCGTCATGTGGATATTTTAGATAGACTCAACTTTGATCAATTTAAGGTAAGTGTGAAAGCCTCAGATGTTTTTCTAGCGGTTGAATCCTATCGTCTATTGGCCAAACAAATTAAACAGCCTTTACATTTAGGGATCACGGAAGCCGGTGGTGCACGAGCAGGTGCCGTGAAATCTGCGGTGGGCCTAGGGATGTTATTGGCCGATGGTATTGGCGATACTTTACGTGTGTCTTTAGCGGCGGATCCCGTCGAAGAGATTAAAGTGGGTTTTGATATTTTAAAATCATTACGTATTCGGTCTCGTGGTATTAACTTTATCGCTTGCCCTTCTTGTTCACGTCAAGAATTTGATGTGATCGCAACAGTCAATGCTCTAGAGCAACGCTTAGAAGATGTGACCACAGCCATGGATGTGTCCATTATTGGTTGTGTCGTCAACGGCCCCGGTGAAGCATTAGTGTCAGATATTGGATTAACAGGCGGACATCGTATGAGTGGTTATTACGATGACGGTGTGAGACAAAAAGAGCGTTTTGATAACCTCAATATTGTGGATTCATTGGAAGCGAAAATTCGAGCCAAAGCGGCGTTGGTTGATAATCAAATTCCAACCAAAGACATCACATAATTTTAAATGCTCAGCCTATTTCACCAATGAAGTCTCAAAACTGGTGGGGATTTAAGCGATTAGGCTGAAATGTTGAATTAATGGCATTGCTATTGATAGATAAGCGTGCCTTTCATTTTATAAATGACAGAATGAGTTAACACAGTGGCAAAAACGATCCAAGCAATTCGCGGCATGAACGATATTCTGCCAGCACAAAGTCCAATCTGGCAAAAAGTTGAAAGTGTATTAAGAGAATCAGTCAGTGCTTATGGTTACAGTGAAATTCGTACTCCTATTGTAGAAAGCACCGATCTTTTTAAACGCTCTATCGGTGAAGTGACCGATATTGTTGAAAAAGAAATGTATACTTTTGACGATCGAAATGGTGACAGTTTAACCTTGCGTCCTGAAGGGACAGCATCGACTGTGCGTGCAGGTAATCAACATGGCTTGCTGTACAATCAAGAACAACGTCTATGGTATATGGGGCCGATGTTTAGACATGAACGTCCTCAAAAAGGACGCTATCGTCAATTCCATCAGTTTGGTGTGGAAGTTTACGGCATCGCCAGTGCCGACAGTGATGCTGAAGTGCTGATGTTGTCTGCACGTTTATGGCAAAAGTTAGGCGTTAGTGAGCATGTTCGCTTAGAAATTAATACCTTAGGCGATAGTGATGAGCGAGCACAATATCGCGATGCGCTGATTACGTTTCTTGAAACCCATAAAGACGTACTCGATGAAGACAGCAAGCGTCGTATGTATACAAATCCATTGCGGGTATTAGATACTAAAAATGCCGCTATTCAAGCCATCTTAGCCGATGCGCCTACTTTGTCTGATTATTTAGGTGAAGATTCTCGTCAACATTTTTCACATTTTTGTGAACTCTTAGACGCCGTTGGCATCCAATACACCATTAATCCTCGTTTAGTGCGTGGTTTAGATTATTATAATCGCACTGTTTTTGAATGGATCACCGACAGTTTAGGCTCTCAGGGGACTGTGCTTGCTGGTGGGCGTTACGACGGTTTAGTCGGCCAGCTCGGCGGAAAAGCCACTCCCGCTGTTGGCTTTGCCATGGGTATTGAACGTATTGTATTATTGCTTGAAACCTTGGCATTGACGAAAGATATTCCAGCTGCGGTGGATGTGTATGTTGCTGGAATGGGAGATAATTGCCGTATTGCCGCCGTTAAGCTGGCAGAGCAATTGCGCACTCGCTTGCCACACTGTAAAGTAATGACCCATTGTGGTGGTGGAAACGTCAAAAAACAAATGAAACGTGCCGATAACAGTGGTGCCAGTATTGCGCTCATTATCGGTGAGAATGAATTAGAGAACAACCAAGTTGTGGTTAAGCATTTACGCGATGGTAAAGCGCAAGCCGTGGTGGCTCAGGATGCATTAGCTGCATATATTGCAGAACTGATTTAATAGGGGAAGAGTACATGGAAATTTATAGCACAGAAGAACAGCAAGTTGATGCTATCAAACAGTTCTGGAAAGATTACGGTACTTCCATTGTCATTGGGGCTGTTGTTGGATTAGGTGGACTATTTGGTTGGAATTATTATTCTGATCATCAAGTGAAGCAAAATGAAACAGCATCAGAAGCTTTTCAAGCGCTAACAGCCTCAGGTGAAACTGAAGCCCAATTATTAACAGGTGCTGAAAATTTCTCGAAAAATTACAATGAGTCAGGCTATCAAGCTTTGATTGAACTTATGGTTGCAAAAGCGGCTGTTGAACAAGAAGATTATGAGAAAGCCATGACAGCATTGAAAAGTGTCATTGCCAGTAATCCAGATCAAAGTTTAGTGATGTTAGCCAGTATTCGTCTAGCGAGAGTACAAGCACAGCAAGGTCAGTTTGCTGCTGCCATTGCCACCTTAGATCAAGTGACCGCTCCTGCTTTTTCGGCTCAGCGTGATGAGCTAAAAGGGGATTTTTTGGTGCAACAAGGTGAAGATGAACAAGCCAAAACGGCTTACCAATCGGCGATTGATGAAGGTGGATTGGCCACAAGTCCCGCCTTACAAATGAAGTTAGATAATTTAAATAAGGCATAAGGGAACTGCCCATGAAGTCTTGGTGCAAAGCATTATTTGCGTGTAGTTTGAGCATAGGTTTATTATCAGCTTGTTCTTCAACGGATGTTGAAGAAGAGCCAGTTAGTGAGCTGAGCAGCATTCAAGCGAGCGTTTTTCCAACCGTCAGTTGGAGCGAAAGTGTCGGTGATGGCGTGGGCAGATATTATTCACGTTTAGCACCAGCAGTGCGGTACGGTAAGTTATTTGTTGCTGATAGAGCTGGCCTCATAAAGGCATTTAATGAAGAGACAGGAAAGCCTGTCTGGTCGGTTGATTTAAGTGATAAATTTAAAGAAGATGTGCTGCCAACCAGTAGAGGAATATTATTATCAGCTGGCATTACTGCTGCTCGTAATAAAGTGTTTATCGGTGCTGAAAATGGTTTATTAGTGGCTTTAGATGCCGAAACTGGTGATATTCTTTGGCATGTGATGGCCGATGGTGAACTTTTATCAGCGCCAACTGTGGGTGATGAAATTGTGACGGTGAATACCGGGAATGGTTCATTACAAGCTTTTGATGTGAGTGATGGCACTAGCCTATGGACTTACCACACCCAATTGCCAAGCTTAACCTTGCGCGGCACAGGTTCAGCGGCTTATGAGGCGGGTGGATTTTTTGTGGGCACTGCGGATGGTAAAATTGCCGTTGTAGTGAAAACCAATGGTCAAGCTGCTTGGGAGCAAGCGATTTATACGCCAAAAGGCGGTAATGAATTTGCCCGTATGGCCGATGTGGATATGAAGCCTTTATTACTCGGTGATAATATTTATGCGGTCAGTTATAACGGTAATCTTGTTTCTATGGAAATGCGTTCGGGCCGTATCGTTTGGTCTCGTCAGTATTCCAGTTTTCAAGAATTAGCCTACTTGGGCGCCAATTTATTTGTCGTAGATGATCACAGCCGAGTGTATGCTGTTAATCGGCGTAATGGGCTTGAGCTTTGGTCCAATACTGAGTTATCAAATCGCGATTTAACCTCACCTGTTGTATTTAATGGCTATTTAGTCGTGGGTGATTTTGAAGGTTATCTGCATTTTCTTGATGTTAGCACAGGTGAAATCATTGGCCGTATTCAAGTCGATAGCTCAGGTTTATACAGTCGCCCCCTTGTTGTTGGTGACAGTTTATATGTACAAGCACGTGATGGCGTAGTGTCTAAGGTGACCCTTCCTTAAATAACGTAGTATCAATAAGATAGGGCCCTCAGCTATACTGCTGGGGGCTTTTTATTTCAAAATAGTAAGTAATAGAGGCAAATAAATGATCCCTGTAGTGGCCCTAGTTGGGCGTCCCAATGTTGGTAAGTCGACACTGTTTAATCGACTGACGCGCACCAGAGACGCACTTGTTGCTGACTTTCCTGGCTTAACTCGAGATCGTAAATATGGCCGAGCTCATTTGGCAGGTTATGAATTTATCGTGGTCGATACCGGTGGTATTGATGGCACGGAAGAAGGGATTGAAACCCGTATGGCTGAGCAGTCATTAGCGGCTATTGAAGAAGCCGATGTGGTTTTATTTATGACTGATGCCCGCGCGGGGTTAACTGCGGCAGATTTAGCGATTGCTCAACATTTAAGAAGTCGTGAGAAAACCACTTTTGTTGTGGCCAATAAAGTCGATGGCATCGATGCCGATTCGGCTTGTGCTGAATTTTGGTCACTGGGCTTAGGTGAAGTCTATCAAATGGCTGCGGCTCAAGGTCGTGGTGTCACGAATATGATTGAGTACTCTCTTGCCCCTTATGCTGAAGCCATGGGCATTGTCAAAGATGGCGAGGCGATTGAAGACGAAGAAGAGCGCGAATATACCGAAGAAGAAGCCGAAGCTGAGCAAAAGCGTTTGCAAGACTTGCCGATAAAATTGGCCATTATCGGTAAACCGAATGTGGGTAAATCAACCTTGATTAACCGTATTTTAGGTGAAGAGCGTGTGGTGGTTTATGATGAACCTGGCACGACTCGCGACAGTATTTATATTCCCATGGAGCGAGAAGGGCGTGAATATGTTCTGATCGATACTGCGGGTGTACGTCGCCGTTCAAAAGTACATGAAACTGTTGAGAAATTCTCGGTCATTAAAACACTCAAAGCGGTTGAAGACAGTAATGTGGTGTTATTAGTGATCGATGCCCGTGAAGGGATTGCAGAGCAAGATCTCGGTTTGTTAGGTTTTGCGTTAAATGCGGGCCGTGCCTTAGTCATTGCAGTTAACAAGTGGGACGGTATCGATCAAGATGTTAAAGATAGGGTGAAAAGCGAACTCGATCGTCGTTTAGGCTTTATTGATTTTGCGCGTATTCATTTTATTTCAGCATTACATGGCACAGGCGTGGGGCATATTTATGAGTCTATCGAAGAAGCCTATGACAGTGCGACAACCCGCGTGAGCACAGCAATGTTAACGCGCATTATGCAAATGGCGCAAGACGATCATCAGCCACCCTTAGTGAATGGTCGCCGAGTGAAATTAAAATACGCCCATGCTGGGGGCTATAATCCTCCGATTGTGGTGGTGCATGGTAATCAAGTGAAAAAATTACCGGATTCTTACAAACGCTTTATGATGAACTATTATCGTCGTTCATTAAAAGTGATGGGAACGCCCATTCAATTGCGTTTTCAAGAAGGGGGCAATCCCTTTGAAGGTATGAACACGAAAAAGCTAACCGTGAGCCAAGAAAGACGCCGTAAGCGCATGGCAAGTCATATTAAAGATAAGAATAAAGGGTAATTTAATCCTTATGTTTAAGTTAAAAAGGAGCCGAAAGGTTCCTTTTTTTGTGTTTTACTCTTTTTGGGTGGCATTAATGACGGTCGATTGCACTTCGCCAAAGCGCAATCGTGTGTTTAATGTATCACCGACTTTAATATCATCCGTATTTCTGAGCACTTGTCCTTGGTTATCAAAGGTTATACTGTAGCCTCGACTGAGTGTCGCCAATGGACTCACAGTGTCGAGTTGGTGTGTCAGGTGATTAAATTGCTGCTCTTTTTGCTTCATTAAGCTGCTCATGGCATCGAACAAGCGTTTATGCTGGTGCGCTAATTGATGAGTACTGAGTGCCAGCTTATGGCTTGGCGATTGATGATTCAATCTGTGCAGTAAAGCCTGTTGTTTGAGAGTGAGTTTATTTAAATAACGCTCCAGTGCATTGATAAGTTTTAGTTGTACTTCATCAAAGCCTTGCTGAAAGGTTTGCAAGCGTCGCTTGGGATCGTGGCGATATAATTGATGATTGAGTCTGTCAGTTTCGGCTTGTTTTTGCAATAAAAAGTGCTGCCAGCTTTGTTTTAATCGAGAGTGCTGAGTGAGTAATTTTTGTTGTTTATTTACTGTATCTTTTGACAATAATTCAGCGGCTGCAGAAGGGGTTGGCGCTCTGAGATCGGCCACATAATCACTGATGGTGGTATCTATTTCGTGACCCACGGCCGAGATGAGTGGAATGACACTGTTATAAATATGGTGCGCCAAAGTTTCGTCATTAAAACACCAAAGATCTTCTAATGAACCGCCCCCTCGTGTCAGCAGTAACACATCGACTTCATTGCGGGCATTGGCATTGACTATTGCTCGACATAAGCCTTTTGCCGCGACCGCGCCTTGAACTTGTGCGGGATAAATAATCACTTCAATAGAAGGATCGCGCCTTTTGAGGACATGTAAAATATCACGAATGGCAGCGCCAGTGGGTGAAGTTATCACTCCAATACGCTGTATATTTAAGGGTAAATCTCGTTTGGTATGAGTGGCAAATAAGCCTTCCGAGGAGAGTTTTAATTTTAAGGCTTCATATTGCTGAGCGAGTAACCCATCGCCCGCTGGCTGCATACTATCGATAAGTAATTGATAATCACCTCTGGGTTCATAAACACTAATATTACCTCGAACTAAGACTTGCTGGCCGTTCGCTGGTCGAAAGGTGACTTGTTGATTACGGCCTTTAAACATGGCGCAGCGAATTTGAGAGCGCGTGTCTTTTAAGGTTAAGTACCAATGACCAGAGCTGGGTGCAGAAAAGTTAGAAATTTCGGCATTGAGCCAGACTCGGCTCAATTGACCTTCGAGTAACTGACGTACTTCACCATTGAGACGTGAGACAGTATAAACATGGTTTTTATTTTTTGGCATAAGTCTATTTCATTGCAGCTTATTTTCGAGGCTGAGTGATTGCAAATAAGTTTCAGCGCTATTTTCCATTTACTTGAATAGATATGCAAGGTATAATCTCGCCGCAATATTTACCCACCTAAATCTGACTCTCTTTTGGGGACATGTTGCATGCTAAGATTGAAAAAAGAAGCGTTAACTTTTGATGATGTGTTGCTGGTGCCAGCGCACTCCACCGTTCTGCCTAATACTGCCTCGCTGAAAACTCGCCTGACCAATAAAATCGACCTTAACATGCCTATCGTTTCCGCTGCAATGGATACTGTAACTGAAGCGCGTTTAGCTATTGCCATGGCACAAGAAGGTGGCATGGGTTTTATTCATAAAAACATGAGCATAGAGCAGCAAGCTGAGGAAGTGCGTAAGGTAAAAATTTACGAAGCGGGTATCGTACAGCAGCCTGTTACTGTTACTCCAGATACCAGTCTTGAAACCTTAAAGGCGTTAACGGCTAAGCATGGTTTTGCAGGTTATCCTGTGGTCACTCGTGCGAACGAATTAGTGGGGATCATCACAGGTCGTGATGTGCGTTTTATCACAGATTGGAGCCGCACAGTCGATGAAGTGATGACGCCAAAAGCAAGGCTAGTGACAGTACTTGAAGGAACGCCATTACCGGATGTGCAAAAACTCATGCACACTAATCGCATAGAAAAAGTCTTAGTGGTGGATAATGACTTTAAATTAAAAGGCCTTATCACAGTTAAAGATTTCCAAAAAGCCGAACAAAAACCTAACGCTTGTAAAGATGAGTTAGGCCGCCTACGTGTGGGCGCCGCTGTGGGTGCGGGTGCGGGGAACGAAGATCGCGTCGATGCATTGGTTGCCGCTGGTGTGGATGTATTATTAATCGATTCCTCTCACGGCCATTCTGAAGGTGTATTGCAACGTATTCGTGATACTCGCGAAAAATACCCAGAGCTTCAAATTGTGGGCGGTAACGTGGCTACGGCAGAAGGGGCGTTAGCGCTGGTTGAAGCAGGTGTTAATGCCGTAAAAGTAGGGATTGGCCCAGGATCGATTTGTACAACACGTATTGTAACGGGTGTGGGTGTACCACAAATTACGGCAGTGTCTGACGCCGCCGCCGCGATTGCACATCTTGATATTCCTGTGATTGCCGATGGCGGCATTCGTTTCTCCGGTGATTTGGCCAAAGCGTTAGCCGCTGGCGCATCGTGTATCATGGCAGGCTCTATGTTTGCTGGAACCGATGAAGCGCCGGGTGAAACTGAGCTATATAAGGGCCGTGCCTATAAATCTTATCGTGGTATGGGTTCATTAGGTGCTATGACACAAGGCTCGTCCGATCGTTATTTCCAAAGCGATAATGCAGCCGATAAATTAGTGCCTGAAGGCATTGAAGGGCGTGTGCCTTATAAAGGGAAATTAAAAGAAATTATTCATCAGTATATGGGCGGTTTACGTTCATGTATGGGACTGACGGGTTGCCCAACTATTAGCGCACTCAATGAGAAGGCTGAATTTGTTAAGGTGACTTCGGCAGGCATGGGTGAGTCCCATGTCCATGATGTGCAAATGAGTAAAGAAGCGCCAAATTACCGCTCTTCCTAACCTACTTTTGTCGAGGCGGCCTATCAAAGGGCCGCCTCGCTGCTATTTAGCATAGTCATTTTGATTGTTAATCTAATTGATACAGAGAGATAAGTATTCCATGAGTGATATTCATGAGCATAAGATCCTAATTTTAGATTTTGGATCTCAGTACACCCAATTAATCGCCCGTCGTATTCGTGAGATCGGTGTTTATTGTGAATTGTGGGCATGGGATGTGTCTGAAGCGCAGATTCAAGAATTTGCCCCAAATGGCATTATTTTAGCCGGCGGCCCTGAAAGTGTGACTCAGGAAAACTCCCCCCGTGCAGCGGAATATGTGTTTAATGCGGGTGTGCCCGTTCTGGGTATTTGCTATGGCATGCAAACCATGTCAGCGCAATTAGGCGGCGAAGTGATCCAAGGCATTGGAGAAGGTGAGTTTGGTTATGCTCAAGTCAAACTTGAAGCAGAGTCGACTTTCTTTAAAGATATTCAAGATGCCTTAAGTGAAGACGGTGAGCCACTGCTGGATGTGTGGATGAGCCACGGCGATAAAGTGTCTAAGATCCCTGAGGGCTTTGTCACAGTCGCGAGTACCGATACCTGTCCATTTGCTGCTATGGCGAATGAAGACAAGCATTTTTATGGCGTGCAGTTTCATCCAGAGGTCACCCATACTCGTCAGGGTCTGCGCATGTTAGAGAACTTTGCACTGGGTATTTGTCAGTGTGAAGCGAATTGGAAACCTAGCTCTATTATCGAAGATGCCGTTGCGCGTTTAAAAGCGCAGATTGGTGATGATGAAGTGATTTTAGGTCTATCCGGTGGAGTGGACTCTTCTGTGGTGGCCATGTTATTACACCGCGCCATCGGTGATAAGCTCACTTGTGTATTTGTCGATAATGGCTTATTGCGTCTCAATGAAGCGACGCAAGTGCTGGAGATGTTTGGCGATCGTTTTGGTTTAAACATTGTCCATGTGGATGCTGAAAATCGTTTCCTCGATGCCCTTAAAGGTGAAGCGGATCCTGAAGCTAAGCGTAAAATTATTGGTCATGTGTTTGTGGATATTTTCGATGAAGAATCCAAAAAATGTGTCAATGCAAAATGGTTAGCACAAGGCACTATTTACCCAGATGTCATTGAATCTGCAGGCAGCGCAACCGGTAAAGCCCATGTGATTAAGTCTCACCATAATGTAGGTGGGCTGCCCGATGATATGGAATTAGGCTTAGTCGAGCCTTTGCGTGAACTCTTTAAAGATGAAGTACGTAAAGTGGGTTTAGAACTGGGCCTGCCTTATGACATGCTATATCGTCATCCTTTTCCAGGTCCGGGCTTAGGTGTGCGTGTGCTAGGTGAAGTGAAAAAAGAATATTGTGATTTATTGCGCCGCGCCGATGCTATCTTTATTGAAGAGCTTCATAATGCGGATCTTTACCATAAAGTCAGTCAAGCCTTTACGGTTTTCTTACCAGTTCGCTCGGTGGGCGTGATGGGTGATGGCCGTAAATACGACTGGGTCGTATCCTTACGCGCTGTGGAAACCATTGATTTTATGACGGCGCATTGGGCTCACCTGCCCTATGATTTCTTAGGTCGTGTATCTAACCGTATCATCAATGAAATCGATGGTATTTCTCGCGTGGTGTATGATATTTCAGGAAAACCACCTGCCACTATTGAGTGGGAATAGGCGATTGCCCGCGCTCATATTTGAGCCCTGCTCTTTGCGCGGGTGATGACATTTCAATAGTGGATTAACTTTATGTTAGTCCCATATTGACTTCCCATATTGATTTGAGTATGAAATCCCTATTGCTGAAAACGAATAGGGATTTTTTTATCGCTAGCCTTTGCGTATTGCTAGCGATGGGCTGGTGGATTATCACTCACACCTTACTCACACTAGGCCAAAAGGGATCGACAGTAAATAACTTCATTTGTTTAACGTTATCTTAATTGAAATGATTGGGTTTATTTAAGTAAATTGCTAGCGCAGATTTTGTGCAAGTACTCCAGTGAGACGCTGTGAAGCCATCCTTGGCCGCTTTACGATTTCATCCCTGAAACCGAAACTCACTGTTGCATCTACACTGGGTTTTAAAGCAAAAGCAAAGGGGATTTCAGTCTTAATTAATTTTTATCTGTGGTGAGTCTAAGGTTGTGGATTCTCACTCACACCTCACTCATACTAGGTGTAATTAACAATGTCCTTGGTTTAAATTATATTATTTTTAATAGGTTATGTGCAATTCATTAAATTGCTACCGCAGGTTTTGTGCAAATAAAAAAATAACCCGCCGTAAATATATCCCTATAGGCTCAACGAAGGCATCCCTGCCTCCGATGGTTATTTTTATATTCACACCTGTTTGAAAAGCAAAAATCAAGAGAAAGAACAGTGAATCATGTTTAATCGTATTGAAATTAATTTTGGCACAGCTTTTGTGCAAATAAAAAATAACTCGGTGAGTGAAATATTATTTCAAGCTTACGAACGCGAAGTAGGGACACTAAGCTGGTTTTTAGATAGGGACATCGTTGTAAATATCTGACCTGCATGGATAGCAGGAAATGATCAGAAATGTCGTGAACAATTTTGGCCCTATAGGCTCAACGAAGGCATCCCTGCCTTCGATGGTTATTTTTGCATTTACACTGGGTTTTAAAGTAAAAGTTGTGTGTGGCTGTAACTTGATTGTTTTTAAGGCTGGTTTATTTGATGGAAATAGAGTAAGTTAATCCATTATTTATAGTTAATACAGTATATTAGCAATGCGTTTATAAAGAGGAGTGTATGGGGCAGCTTTTGAATAAGAGATAGTGTTAGGGCGTATTGGCATTATACGAAGGTTATATAAATACGAGGAATATTAGGAGTATGGAAATTATCATTGCATCACTTTTCTCTGGTTTACTCGGAGCAATAGCAAGTGCTTTACTGTTTATAAGATATGAGAAGAAAAAGTACCGTCTTGATACAGCTAAAAAACTGTTTGGCAACCGTCATAACATAACTGGCTTTGAGTTTTCACAAGCAATCAATGAAGTTTATTTCGTTTTTAACCACAATCCGAAGGTTCTACATAGGATTGAAAATCTATTTAATATTACGTCGACAGAAAATATAAAGAGTGAACAAATTAACGATGCAGTAGTTAGTTTGCTAAAATCAATCTGCGATGATATTGGTGTCAATTATAAAACATTAAACGAAAGCTTCATGTTAAAAGTTTTCAATAACAAGTAGTGTGTACAACAAGTAAAGCCAAGAAACGCTCATACACTGTTATTTTCTATACAAGTAACGCAAAACATCGCCAACAATCGGGCGTTAGGGCTTTAGTTGTTAAAAACGCAATATCGAACTTCATAACATGAAAAAATAAATTTAAGAGACTGTGAGCATTTCAAAGAGTATGTTTCTTCAGAATATTCTGATCAGGTTGGCTATGTTTCATGGAGTAAAGAGATAGCAATTTAGGTCTTTAGGCTCAGAGTCTAGCGATTAACTCATTAAACCGCTTAAGTCGCTTTATATTTGTGAAGGTAAACAAGTCGCTTTCGATGGGCTTTTTTGATTCGCTTTAGTGTCAAAGTTTAAATATTAAAGTCTAGCATTTAAGGTTAATCTTGCTTAGTATACATGCTAGTGAGTAATGCCATTTTGATAACGACGGCACCTCAAGCTTGTTCAAAGTCGCCATTGGTACTGCTAAAAATGAATGGTGAGTATAAATGAACGGCGAGTACCAATGAATGATTAGTAAAAGCAAATATTAGTATAAAAGTACTATTAAGTGTGAAAAATATACCCAAAAGGTTAGTTCAATATCAGTCTTTTGCCTCAGGGAGAATGGCCATGAGCAAACTAGAATTAGTTTTTTATTGATTCTTATATCATGCATGGAGGCACAAGATGCGTAATTTCATTTTTATCACCCTATTTATTTTTATGACAAGCACGCCGACATTCAGTATGGCAAGTGACAATGCTTCTGAAAAAAATCAAGATATTATGCTTGGCGCTTATTTGTTAGAAGATGCTTATAATCCTGAGAAAATTATTGAGTTTGAATCTGATATTGAGCAAGAGCTGGCAATTATCAATATATTCACTAGCTTTGATTACGATTGGAACCAGCTTCATGTGCAATGTTCTAATATTGTCAATGAAGGGGCTACGCCAATGATCACCCTTGAGCCCACACTTGCTGATCGTCCTAATGACAATCTCCTACCTGAAATCAGTCAGGGGCATTGGGATGATTATATTGATGAATGGATTGCAAATTTTATGCTTTGGATGAAAGATCGTGATGATCCAAATGCACGGGTTTTATTGCGATTTGCTCATGAATTTAATGGCATATGGTATCCTTGGAGCAATGATCCTAATGCTTATATTACGGCTTGGCAGT
This sequence comes from uncultured Shewanella sp., assembly GCF_947495455.1. Classification (GTDB taxonomy): domain Bacteria; phylum Pseudomonadota; class Gammaproteobacteria; order Enterobacterales; family Shewanellaceae; genus Shewanella. Next base: position 64,007 of record NZ_CANLZC010000007.1, read on the forward strand.
ATTTACATAATAAGTTTGAAGTGGCTGGGGCAAATCAATATATCGAGTGGGTATGGAATGCGAATAATATTGATATCGATGATTATAATGACATTACCCAATATTACCCAGGCGATGATATGGTCGATTGGACATCCCTTGATGGCTACAACTGGGGAGCCAATTATTCTTTTACCGAGTGGAGTACTTTTACCGAGTTATTTGAAGAGCAGTACGCTGTATTGACGACAAGTTTTCCCCATAAGCCCATTTTAATTGCTGAAATTGCGACAGTAGAACCCAGTGATTTACCTAATACTGCAGATGAATATGCAGGGAATGATAGTGATAGTCACGAGAGTAAAGCAAAGTGGATTAAAGACATGTTTAAGCAAATTCGTTTAAATTTTACTCATATTAAAGGTGTTATTTGGTTTAATACTAATAAAGAATTTAGTTGGTCATTGAATGAAGCAGATCATAATACAGGATTAGATAAATTTAGAAAGATGGCTCAAAAAAAGTATATAACGAGTGACTTTAATACAGTCGCATTTTACGATATGGAGGAAAGTGATCCTATTGCTTCTATGGCTCCTATTGCTAAGTTATCCGACAATACCGACAATACCGACAATACCGACAATAGCTTATTGAATTCGAGTCATAAGATGAAAAATCAAGCGGATGGGTTTCGTGCTTTGTCAAAGAGTGTGATAGAAAAGCGTCGTCAGCAACATCATGAAATGATTGCTAAGCAAATGGTGCAAGATAAAAAAGATAAAAAAGAAAAGTAACCCCTGACCATAGCTAGTACAGATTAGCATTCGTTATGACTAGCTATGTACTGTGATTGAAAGCGGATAAGTTATCCTATGGAAAACCTGATTAAAGTCAGAGTGGTGATCTGCTTTAATCAGGTTTTTTATTTAATGGTTAAGGCTGTAAGTTGCAGCTGCATTGAAACCAATCGCATTACCTATGGTTCCACCCACTGCAGCACCTATTGTCCCTGCAGCGATAAAATCAAAAAGAGCAAGTCCAGCAGCTTCAGCTGCGATAGAAGCGCCCGCTGTAAATGTCGTTGCACTACCCGTTGCAATCGCGCTAACCGCGGCAGTCACACTGCCCCCTGCAACTGCTATTCCCGCAGCCGCTCCCAATGCGGCCCCAAAGGTGAGGCCAACTGCCGCACCAGCTAAGTAGTATCCTGCACTTAGGCCGCCATTGACTTGTTCGATTTCATTAAAAGTGAGTGTTTGCATATGAGGTTTTCTTAAAGTTACTATTGTTTGTATACGCATGTAGGTTTGCTGAACTTACATGCTAGTTGACTCGATTAAGCCAAAAATTCGATGATGTCGCTTGAGTGACTGAAATATTAAGAAATCAATAATGGCCGCTCATAGGGTATAAAGAAAAAATAACCCGTGAAGCATTCAGGGCTTTACGGGTTATTGCGCGTTATTGTGCGTTATTGCGCTTGATAGTTATCGTACGCATTGACCGCTGCAGCGCCGCCAGCAAAACCTGCGATACCGCCGCCGATCATACCAAATCCAACGCCATCAATGAAATTGACTACGCCAACGCCGACTGCATAAGTGCCGACTAATGAACCAAGGTAAATGCCGCCAACAAGGCCAACTGCCGCACCAGCTAAGTAGTACCCTGCACTTAGGCCGCCATTGACTTGTTCGATTTCATTAAAAGTAAGTGTTTGCATATGAGGTTTCCTTAAAGTTAATATTATTTGTATACGCATGTAGGTTTGCTGAACTTACATGCTAATTGGCTCGATTAAGCAAAGAATTCGATGATGTCGCTTGAGTGACTGAAATAGTAAGAGGCCAATGTTTGCCCTGCAGCGAGTGGATAATTGGCAGCTTGCTCTAGGCTAGATAATCCAGTCACATGACCTAGTGTATAAGTGATAACACCAGCCCCGATTAAGGCTGTTGATGTGACACACACAGGCAGCGCCCCTAAAGTTGCCACACCCATACCAAAGTATTCACCAGCACTGAAGCCGCCACTGATCTGTTCGATTTGATTCATTGTTAATGTTTGCATTTTGTTTCCTTTTTTGGTCAATGTGATTATTTGTTGCAAAAGGTGATAATTCTGCTTGAGCCTTATTTTGAATATTTGTCAGTGCCCACGAGTTAACGCATGGTGTAATCGCCGCTGTTAAAACTTGAACTAAAGTCAGCCTTTTTCGGTGAATTTACCTGAGGATCTTCTGCCCTGTTGGCTCTTGTATCGACATGAGCCTTGGCTGGGGTTTGCTCCTCGTCGACTCTACCTTGGCGTAATGTGACGATTCTGTCGGCCTGTTTGATGGTTTCTGGGCGGTGAGCAATCATGATGCGGGTCATTGACAGCTTTTTAATCTGGCGACAGATTTTATATTCATTATCCAGATCTAAATGACTGGTGGCTTCATCCATAAACAACAGGTTAGGCGATTGGTACAGGGCACGGGCCAGTAATAATCGCTGAGCTTGACCGCCGGAGAACTGGTTGCCCATATCGCCCACTAATGAATGGTAGCCCATACCTGTTGCCTGAATGTCTTTGTCGATGGCGGCTAGGCGAGCCGACTGTTCGATGTGCGCTTGATTGGGCTCGGGTGAGAAGAAGCTGATGTTATCGGCAATCGAGCCTGACAATAAGGTGTCATTTTGCATAATAGCTGCGGTTTTACCTCGGTAGGTTTTCAAACCAATTTGGGTAATATCTTGACCATCTAACAAAATGCGGCCCTGTGTGGGGCTAAGCAGCCCCAGCATGAGTTTCATCAGGGTGGTTTTACCACAGCCAGACTCACCGACGATGGCCACACATTCACCAGCCTGAATGGTCAGGTTAAGGTTATCGATGACCTTAGGGCCGTCCTGATGATAACGAAAGCTGACATTTTCAAGCACGAGTTCGCCTTTGACTTCGTTGAGTAATTGTTTCGACTCCAGATGGGCTTCTTGCTCATGAAGAGCGATATCAGACAGGCGGTCTAAGTGCAGGCGCAGCATTTTAAATTGGATCAATTGCTCAATGAAGCTGCCGAGTCTGGAGGTGAGCTGGTTCTTGTAGGCAATAAATGCCATGATCATTCCGGTGGAAAGTTCACCCTCCATGACCAAGTTTGCGGCAAAATAAATGACCAGAATGTTTTCTAAGCCAAAGAGTAAGGATTTAACGGAGTCAAAGCCGATATTGAGTTTACCTAGTCGAATATCGGTATTAATCACATCGGCATAATGGTTTTGCCACAGGCTTTGTCGCTGAGCCTCACTGGTGAATAGCTTAATGGGCTGCATGGCACGCAGGTTTTCTAAAAACAGGCTTTGCTCTTTGGCCGAGGTCTGAATAGAGGCCTCTGTGGCCAGATATAAGGGTTGATACATGGCCAGACGTAGAATGACATACAGGGTGATAGCAGCCAGCACAATCAGGGTGAGCTTAATACTGTAGATAAGCATCATGACCAAAATAGACAGGGCCATGACGGCATCGACAATGGTTTCCACTAGACCTGTGGTGAGTCGCTCTTTGATACTGGATAAGGCACCAAAACGCGAGACCAGATCGCCTATGTGACGCTTTTCAAAAAAGGCCATGGGCAGGCGAAATAAGTGGCGCAGTAAATTGGCACCCATTTGTAGGCTCATGACACTGGAGATGCGTAAAATAATCCAGCTACGAAAAGCGGTAATAAGGGAGCTTAATACCATGACTAGACCAAAGCCAATGGCAAGCACGGTGAGCAAGGGCCTGTCTTGACTGACGAGGACTTCATCGATAACCCATTGCATGTAATAGGGACTGATGAGGGTAAAAAGCTGCAATAAAATAGACAGAGCAAACAGGCTCACTAGGGTACGTTTAAGGCCTGTCATTTTGTGCCACAGTTGTGAGAGCTTCATTTGCTCACGTTCATCTTTTTTCGCAAAGCCAGGACTGGGGCTGAGCTCTAGTGCAATACCTGTATATTGTTTTGAAAACTCATCACGGCTGATTTTACGTTTTCCCAGTGCCGGATCATGAATGATGATGTGTTTTTTGGTGACCTGAGTGAGCACCACAAAATGGTTCATACCCCAGTGTAAAATACAGGGGGTGGCGAGCTGACTGATTTCTTCAAGCTCACATTTTAACGCGCGGCTGCTGAGGTTGAGTTCATCGGCCAGTTCAATGAGCTGTTTTAAGTTGGTGCCTTTTAAATTGGTGTTAAAGCGGCGTCTGAGTGCAGGCAGATCCAGTTGATGGCCGTGATAGCTGGCAATCATGGCCAGACAGGCGAGACCACACTCGGCGATTTCAGCTTGTAAAATAACGGGCACTTTGTTACCGCCACTAAAAGAGAGCAGTGATAGTAAGTCATGTTGATTGGTTGTTGTCGTCATTATCCGACTCTCCCGTTGAGGCTGTAAATGGGTTCAAATAACCACTTAATGAGGGGGCGTTTATCCAGAATAATATCGGCTTCAAGGAGCATGCCGCTTTTAAGGGGAAAGCTTTCGCCATAAGCCTTGATGTTTTGTTTATCGATATGAGTGCGAATGCGATAAACAGGCTCAGATAAAGAGACAGGTAAATCGGCTTCGCCTTCAAGGACGATGACTTTATCGACCCTTGCAATGTGGCTGGTTAAGGTGCCAAAGCGTTGATAGGGGAAGGCATCAAAGCGAAGCCTTGCTTCATCGCCGACGCGAATAAAGCCAGCGGAGCGAGTCGGAAGCAAGAGCTCGGCGACCAGAGTGGCATTTTCAGGAATGATACTCATCAAGGGGCGGTTAGCAGAAATGTACTCGCCTTCAACGACAGAGATGGTGGTGACGATACCGGATTCAGAGGCTTTGATAACAAAGCGGTAGCTGTTCTCGGTTTCATCTTTTCTGCGTTTTAGCTCAGAGCGTTTGGCATGAATTTCAGCGGCTTTGAGCTGATACTGGTGAGGCAAGCTGTCCAGCTCAGTTTGTGTGGTTTTTTTCTCTCGCTGCAATTGCAACGTTTTGGTGTCGAGTTCAGTGACTTCTTGCTGAATGGAGATAAATTTTTCCTGTTGTGCCTGATATTCAATCTCAGACAGATAGCCGTTTGAATACAGTTTTTTATGTTGAGCGAGTTGCTGCTGATAAAGGCGCAGTTTCTCTTTTGCCAGTGTGGTGGCCTTAGTGTTTAAGGCGATGGCGGTGGTAATATCATCAAGGCTGTTTTGCAGTCGGCTCTGCTCTTTGGCCTGCAGGCTGTTGTGTTGGTTTTGCTCTTGATTAAGGAGCAGGGTTTGAGTATTGAGTTCATTGAGCAAAGACTCGCTAAGCTCAGTGCCGGAGAGCAGGTTACGTTGAATGACTATGGTGGCCAGCGGGGTGCCGGCGCTGACACTCTGGCCTTCTTTGACATGCAATTTTGCTAAGGTGCCATTGGTGCTGGCATAGGTTTTAATGACGCCTTTGTCAGGAATTAAATAGCCTTGAACGGTTTCTTTTCGCGCATATTGAGAAAAAGAAAGGTAGATTGCAATGACGGCAATGGTGATAAATAAACAACTAATAATGATATAAAGAGGAACGGGTTGCGCCAGTGAAATCTCACCATGTAATTTTTGGCTGTGCGCCTCGACTGCTTCTTTTCTGAATAAGTTCGCCATGAGTAACCATTATTATTTTTAAGTGCTGTTGCAGGACATATTTAAATTTAAAATATGACTATTGGTGATTATATTACTGAGATACTTATTAAGGTGTAATCAGGGTAAAACCTTAGAAGATGAAAACTTATTCGATTAATTTTTAATATAAGTCATTATTAATTAAATGCTTATTTATTATGTTAAATAGTGGCTTGCATATTTTTAAAAAGCTATCAAAAAAACACATTATTCTATTAGCCTTTATGCTTAATGATGGAGGAAATATTTTATTAGATTTTGATATTATTTTTTATGGCAATAAATTTTTATTTATTAGTAGCGATTAATATAAAATTATTTATTGTTGATAGTATGACTTTATTTGAAAAATGGTTTTTTTTAGGACATCATGAATGCTTATTTTGGTGCTTAAAAAACGCATTTTAGACCAAGTGTCGATATTGATAGTCGATATTGATAGTCGATATTGATAGTCGATTTTGATATGGGCACACAGTGTTAATAGACTCAGGGCACATTGATAATCGAATGCGTGCTTTAATCCGGTAATGCTTTTCCTGCCGTCTCGCTTATAAAGAAGGTAACCAGGAGGGAAAGCACTGCGGTTGCCATAAGATAATAGGCTGGAGAGAAATCATTGGAAGTGCGTTCAAGTAAATAGGTGGCAACTAGTGGGGTTGTACCACCAAAAATGCCCATGCACAAATTATAGCCGATCCCTGAGGCACTACAACGGACTTTTGTTGGCAAAATTTCAACCATAACAGCCGATAATCCTGAATAACCCACTCCAAAAAGAAGAGCAAAACCTGCTTGTCCAGCCAAAATCATCCAAAAGTTGTGATGATGCATCAACCACCATAATGGCCATGAAAAGAGTAATGCACCTAAGGCGACGAAATATAATAGCGGTTTTCGCCCTACTTTATCAGACAAAATAGCACTGAAGGTAATGACAGGAAGAAGAATGATAAGACTTAGAGTGTTAATATCTAATGCAGTAGATGTTGATACATGCATTTGCTCTGTTAAGTAAGAGATGGCGTAAACCCAAAGGAGATAAAACCCGACTGCATTGACCAGTGATAAACAGATGATTTGCATTATTTCTCGCCAATGATCACGAATGGCGGCGATAAAGGGGAGGGTATTTATGGGCTTGGCATGATCAAAAGAGCTTGATTCAGTGATATGGCGACGGAATAATGTCGCACAGACGGCAATGATGGCGCCGATTAAAAATGGAATACGCTATCCCCATGTTTGAAATGCTTCGGTACTTAAAAGGTTACTGAACAAAGAGCAGATTGCCGATCCTAAAAGAAAGCCGATAACACTGCCAAACATTGGCCAGCTGGTGTTAAAGCCACGTTTTTCAATCGATGAATGTTCAGCAAGAAAAACAATAGAGCTTGGGTATTCTCCGCCAACGGATAAACCTTGAAGGATCCGTAATAGAATAAGTAATATAGCAGCCAAGGAGCCGATTTCTGCATAGGTGGGAAGAAAGGCTATGGCAGTGGTACCCGCTCCCATCATGATGACAGAGCAGATGAGTGCAGGTTTTCTTCCCATTTTATCCGCCATGTGGCCAAGTAATACTCCACCTAAGGGCCGGGCAATATAACCAACGGCCAGTACAGCAAATGCGGCGAGAAGAGAGGTAAAGGGATCGCTACTGGGGAAAAAAAGTTTTCCAATGATAGGCGCCATAGTGCCATACACGGCAAAATCATACCATTCAAGCGTATTGCCAATGGCACCGGAGATGATATTTCGTCTCTGTATTATTTGAGCAGAAATGGAGTATACCCAAACCATGTTATGAATATATTGAGTTTAGAAGCGAAAGTGAGCAAAATCCAGCATCACAATGTAGCCTTGTTGATTGTATAACCTGAATTCGGGATAAGCAGCGCCGCTTAATAGCACTATTTCTGCCCCTATCTGTGTTGTGCTTTCTACTAATAGCCCGCTATTAGATACGAAATCCCGCCTTGATATCGACAAAAATTGTACTATTAAACTAAATTTAAAAATAAAGAATGACCCAATTTCATTCAATTTTTTAATATTAAATAGGTTACCTAAGATTTTTGACACTCATTATCCCGAGTTCAGGTTAAATAGCTGCTTGAGATACAGCATAGGGCATTATTGAAAATAAGCATATTGATTGAGCTGAGTGTCAAATATTGAAGAAGTTTGTTCTATTGTTGGCGTGTTAACTTTAGCGTTTAGCAGAGAGACTCTATATTGTTTGTTAGAATAAGAGTATAAAGGTGACACTAAGATGAATGAAATTGAATGAATAAGTCAAAAGAAAAGATGACAGATGAACATGATGAAAATTACAGGCGATTAATGCGGATTGCTAAGGTTGCAGTGCCTTTATTTATTTTGATTTTTGCCACTGTCATTGCCTGGTTTGAGTTCAGTCATCAAGTGATCAATATTCAAGTTATCGATAAAAACGTTCAGTGGAGTGAGGGGTGTTCGCAGGGGCGTTGCTCGGGGATACCGACATTTTTTGTTGTGACAAAAGCTGAAACCTTTATTACAACTCAAGCTATTTATGGCCAAATGGCAATTGGGCAAGATTATGATGTGGAAACAGAAGGTTTTAGATTTCTCGCCGTCCACAGAAGAATAGATTATCTCTTTTAATATTTGATTTTCGCCAAACCGTTTCAAGTCGATCTATATTATACCGAGACTGAGACTGAGACTGAGACTGAGACCGAGACCGAGAGAATGGCTTAAAAGTAAAACATTCGAACATTTAAGCCCAGTTTTCTACTGTTAGAAAGAAAATGTCATACTTGGCATAAGTGTTAATAAATATGATATCGGTCAAATTTATTAATGTTAAAAATGAATGTTTATTTAGCATTTGTATCAATTGTGTTACATTTTGCCTATTGAAATTGAGATAACTTTTTATTAAATAGTAGGAAAAAATGAAAGCAAAATGGATCATGGGTTTAATGGCTTCACTGACGTTTGTTCCCACCTTGGCTCAAGCGGATACTTATCTTGGTCGGTATATTTGTCATTCTAATGAGGTACTGAGGCAAAATGGTGATTTGGGTGCCAAGGTCGATTCGCGATTAGAACTTAGATTAAAACAAGGCGATGATGGCTTAGTCTCACTCATTCAAGGAATGGGGCATTTGATCACAAACTATGCAGCAGATGAGAATTTATTAGATGATGAATATGCCTATTATGGTTTGTTTAATACTCATTCTCTCACGGAAAATCCGAATTATGCGCCGCGTGTTTATATTAATCATCATCAATTTAAAGCCTTTAATGCTATGGTGACAAATAGTAATGACGGTGGTGGCATGTGGGGGAATTTAGTGATCCCAAAAACATTAACGGCAGAAATTGAAGTCCATTATATTTTTCAAGCTGGCGATCACATGGGCGGTACAGTTGATTACCAATGCGTGAGGAGTTAGGGGGATTTTGAATATGGCGAAAGTACCATTTACTGATTGATATTGTGATGAGTAAATGGTAATTTCAAGCGGCATTGATGGATCAATGCTGATTGATTTTATAAACTTGGAAAAGGATTTTCTATGAAAAAATGGTCATTATATTTATATTGTAGTGTCGTCGTTGTCACCTTATTGTTGTTGACCTCCATTGACCCTCTTTTAATTCCTCTTATTACTTTTCAAGCAGATCAATTTCAATAGCCTTACCAATCTTGTACTGTGTGTTGTTTTGAGGTTAATGAACATCAGTTTTTATTGAGATAGATAATGTTATGCATTTCTTTTATTTCGTAAAATAGATAAAATAATATAAATTCAATACGTTATATTGCGCAATGGTGATTGCGTGAAGAAAAGAGATGAAAAGTCTATGTACCAGATTAGAAAAGCTTACGTGACTGATGTAAAGAGAATAAAGTCCCTTCAATTTCAGATAAATGCGTTTCATAAAGAGAACTTACCCGATGACTTTCTTTCTCCTGAAGAAATTGAAAAAAACATTAATCTGAATGAATTCATCGATAGTGATAATTACATCGTGCTGGTGGTTGAGCATGACAATAGTGTTGTCGGTTTTGTGATGGGGAATGTATGGGAGCGAAAATCTTGGGTATTGCAACGGCGTCAAATAGCCAGCTTACAGCAAATTGCCGTGGACAGTGCTCATCAGCGCAAAGGTCTTGGAAAAATGTTAGTGGAAGCGTTTGAGCAAGAGGTTAGGCAAAGAGGCAGTGAAGAACTTTGGTTAGAGGTATACGCCTTTAATGAGAATGCCATTGAATTGTACAAGGGTCAAGGTATTGAACCAACATTATTGTTTGGGCAAAAAAAACTGACATAGGTGATTTAGCTTATATTCGTGAATAAAAAACAAATCTCAATATAAAAATATTGAGATTAAAGGAAACATCAACAGTCTGTGATATCAAGTCTTTCGAATTCATGTTTCCTATTGCTTTAAGTGCATTTTCTAATGAAAAGGATTAATCTTTTTCGGCGAAGTCGATGAGTGTTTGACCTGATAGGCGATAACCCACCCATTCATCTTGTGATTTTGCACCGATTGAATGATAAAAATTCCGTGAGGGTGTATTCCAATCAAGACAGCTCCATTCAAATCGGCCGCAGTTGTTTTGTAGAGCAATTTGAGCCATTTTTTTTAGTAATAATTTGCCCGCACCTTTGCCTCTGTGCTCTGGTGAGACATAAAGATCTTCAAGATACAGTCCTGGTTTGGCTAACCAAGTGGAGTAGTTATAAAAATAAATAGCCATACCCAGTGCTTGCCCATTTTGCTCACAAATTAATGCGTTCACATGGCTATTACTTGAAAAAATGCTTTGCTTAAGTGTTTCTTCTGTGGCGAGCACTTCATGTTCTGCTTTTTCATAAATAGCCAATTCACGCACAAAATGCAAAATCAGTGCAGCATCTGATGCTTTAGCTTCTCGAATAAATAATGGGTTCATAGACTTCTCTGCTATTGATGATTGACCTTATCATAACCTTTGCCATATTATGATTACAGTGCATTATTTTCATATTAATATGTGTTTAATTCATAATGAATTTATATCAAATCGATTTAAGCTTACTGATTTTATGTTGGGGATAACCAATTGCATTAAGGGGTTAATGCAATTGGAATCATGCTCCTATTGTTTAAAATTCGTAATTCATGCCTATCATGAAACTGCGTCCCATGAGGGGGGCATAATCTTTGAGTAAAGAAGTGTGGGGCCTTGCATTTTGATTGAGTAAGTTGCTGCCTTTTACATATAACATCATATCCTTGTCATCCAGGGTCATATGATAGGTCAATGCCGTATTTAATAAGGCATAACCTGCGGTGTCGGTTTCATTTTCTGCGGTTTCAGTTTGTTTGGCGTAAGCCATTACCCCGACTTCTGCATGCCAATCTGCTTGATCATAATTGAGGGTTGAGCCCACACGTAAGGGGGAGATCAGGGGTAAATTGCCACCATCGACTAACAGGCCTCGTGTATAGTCACTGAGTAAATCGATTGACCAAATCTCATCAAGTGGAATATTGGCTTGCGCCTCAACAGAGTAGAGTTCGGCATCCCCTTGAGTGAATTGATACACAGGTAAAGAGCCATCTTCACCGATATCGGAAGCGATAAGTCCTGTGTCTTGTTCATAGTAGAAATTATTGACTCTGTTATAGGCCATACTCAAAGAGCCTGTCCATGAACCGTTCAATTTTCGTAAGGTGAGATCAATATTATTGGCGATTTCTTTTTTGTTACTGTCAGTATTGGCAATGACTTCTCCATTTTCAATCTTATATTGGGAACCTACTTCAAAGCTTTGTGTTGCATTATGTTCGCCAAAACTGTAAAGCTCTTCAGCGGTGGCTGAGCGTTCGGCTCGTTCAAATGATAAGCCTAGATTGTAGCTGGGGTCAAAATTCCAGACTATGCCTGCTGAAAGGGTCAGATTGTTATCATTGACGCCATCGGGTTGATAATTTTGTGTGCCACTTGTGCTCTCTAAACTCATGCTATCAGGCGCTAAATTATAGTGTTCGACTCGTCCACCAAGCTCAATGCGAAAGTCATTAATTTGCCGTTCTTGTACTATGAATGCCGCAATAGTGTCAGTGATACTGTCAGGGGTTAGTGCTTCATCGCCTACCACAGAGAAATCACGGTGAGTGGCATTAAGTCCCATACTACCTTGCCATTTTCCCCAAGGGCTATTATTCACACTCAAACGTACTTCACTTTCTTTATTGTAGAAAAAGGTATCGGCAACGCCATCTTCTTCTTCAGCATGTTGATAATCTGTGTAGCCTGCATCTAAGCTGAGTTTAGTTGCCCCAGAAAAGGGATTTATCAGACCACTGTGAAGTTGCCAAGCTGTTTTATGTAAATCGATACTGATGTCAGGATCCTCTGTATCGCGCTTAGGGATCCCATAGTTTGAATCAGTCTGAGTGCCAGAGATACTGATGAAACTGTTATCACCTGTGTAGCCGATACCCAGAGTATAATCATCCTGTTCAAGCTGGCTATTGGCCAGAGTACCATCAGTGTCTACTTCGCCTTTAATGGCATTACCGGCGATGCTGAGGTTATCGGTCTTGCGTTTTGTGCCATCAAGATGCCAATTAAATTTTCCGTTACCCCCGTTAAGCTCACCATTGACGGTGCGACCATTATTGCCCGTTTCATATTGAGTGCCAATGTTACCGGATAATTCATTCACGGGGGTTTCGTGAACGCGATTATTGACTACATTAACGACGCCGCCAATGGCACCGTTGCCATAGAGTAGCGATCCCGGCCCTCGAAGAATTTCGATCTGTTGCGCCGTTCCTGATTCAGTGGTTACGGCATGATCCGCCGATATCGTTGAAGCATCGCCAACGGAGAGGCCATTCTCTAATACTGATACTCTAGGGCCGCCCATGCCGCGAATAATGGGGCGACTCGCTCCAGCACCAAAATGCGAGGCTTGTACACCAGGTAGTGCTTCTAATGTATCGCCTAAGGTGGCTTCTGTATTGAGTTTGAGTTGGTCCTCGCTCATGACTGTCATGGGAGTGGTACTTTGTAATGGTGAGCGCATAAAAGGGGAGGCTGTGACGACAATGTTTTCCATTATTGCATGCTCAAGTGATACATCATGTGTCATTGTACCTGCGGTGATAGGTACATCATTATTGACATCAGTGTAGTTTTTCGCCTTGACATGCAAATGAGCCAGACTGTTGTCAGAAAGGATTAATCTGTATTGACCTTGTGCATTTGTGACGGCTTTTTTATCTGTTTCGACAGTGACTTGTGTGCCAACAATCGGTGTGCCGTCTGGAGCGGTTATTTGACCTTGTGCATTTGTGGTGGTTTTTTTATCTGTTTCGACGCTGACTTGTGCGCCAACAATCGGTGTACCGTCTGGTTCGGTTATTTGACCTTGTGCATTTGTGGTGGTTTTTTTATCAGTTTCGACGCTGATTTGTGCGCCAACAATCGGTGTGCCATCTGGATCGGTTATTTGACCTTGTGCATTTGTGGTGGTTTTTTTATCTGTTTCGACGCTGACTTGTGCGCCAACAATCGGTGTGCCGTCTGGATCGGTTATTTGACCTTGAAGCTCAGCGGCGATTACGGGGGTTGAGCTGCTAGCCAATGCTAGCGCCATATAAGATAGAGCATGTTTCATCGTGCCTGTCCTTTATAGAAAGCATAAAAAAGTTCAATTCTCATTCTCATTGCTATTGATTTTCAATCGAAGCTATTGAGTTTTATTGTTTTTATCTATCTTTATTAAAAAGGAGGTGCACGCACACTTAAGGTTTCAAGCCAAAATAAAACGGGTTGTTGATATAAAGGAGGGGGAATTTTGTCAGCTTGTTGCTGACACATTTCAGGCATGATGACCTTTGTGGGGCCTGCATTGTGGTGGTGGTAGATATTACTGTAAAGGCAGTGAGTGTTATCATGTTCTAGCGCATGTTCCATGCTATGCGCCATAGTGATAGATTGCAGAACAATTAGCCAAAAAGCGAAGATAAGCCAAAGGCCACTCTTAAGAGTCAGGGGGCTATTTGTCATTAGGGTAACCTGATCGCCTTTTTATGTGAGTATATTATGAATTACTAATGCTTTTTTTATGAGCGCACACGTTACACTTCATTAAAGTAAAACGCAAAGTAAAAATGATAAAATGGTGAGATTTTACATTGCATTGGAGATAAGCTTGATCCTATTCAAAAACAATTAGCAGATCTTAATATTGCAATGACAGTCGGGCTTACTAGGCTCCCCAGTGGCGCACAGTTTATTTTGTGCGCGACTTTGATGGTAATGAGATTGAGTATCATTGGTCAGCATTAATGGATAAATAAGCATTATTAATGCGTAAAGCTAATAGAATGTTAAAATCGGACGTTAGGGATCAAACTTTTTGATCCAGTCGGCATAGTGAAGCAGTGCGCGTGTGAATATGTTTGGTAAATTATCTAACTCTAGATTGTCGATGAGGTTTTTTAGGGCTAATCCTAATTCGGTATCACCTGTTATCAATAGTTTTCTGCGAAAAAACAGCGTATCAGGGTCGACTTTTTTAGCCGCCAGCAATATCAAAGTATTCATTTGAGCGCTAAAACAAATGTCTTGATTATTGTGGTATTGTTTCATTTGCAGTTGACCTTCTTTTAAACTGAAAAACCAACATTTATGTAGATCGGTTAGCTCTACTTTCAACCATTTGTCACTTAGAAAGTCTAGTTCTTCATCTTCAATCATTTGCTTGAATAAGGGTATTAATATCTTTAATAGTATTTTTTTCTCTATGGGAAACGGGATGTTTTTAATTGGATATTTCAGTATTTTTGGGGCATTGATAATGGTTTTGGCAATGAATGTATCGGTTAATGTCATAACGTCCGCCATGGTGAATTATTGATAGAAATAGATTAACCGAACTTTTATTAGCATAACTTAATTCAAATCAAAAAGTCAGTTAGTGGTTGTGTGAAAATGTAGGAAATGACTACTTAGGAGAACTGACTTTGGAATTACTCTGTCCTGCAGGCAACTACCCATCACTTAAAACCGCGATAGATCACGGTGCAGATGCCGTTTATATTGGTTTTAAAGATGATACGAACGCACGACATTTTGCTGGGTTGAACTTTACCGACAAGCAACTGAATAAAGCCGTAGATTATGTTCATCGTCATCGGCGTAAACTTCATGTGGCAATTAATACTTTTGCCCATCCACAGAGGTGGGAACGGTGGCAAAAAGCGATTGATAAAGCAGTTGATATCGGTGCTGACACTTTGATTCTGGCTGACATGTCATTATTAGAATATGCTGCACAGCGATACCCACACATCGAACGTCATTTGTCAGTTCAAGCGTCGGCGACCAATATTGCAGCAATCAAATTTTATTGTGATAGCTTTGATGTTAAACGAGTGGTATTACCAAGGGTGTTATCGATTCATCAAGTTAAACAATTAGCCGGAATGACTAATGTTGAGCTTGAAGTGTTTGCCTTTGGCAGCTTGTGCATTATGGCAGAAGGGCGGTGTTATTTATCTTCTTATTTGACTGGGGAATCGCCGAATACTGCTGGAGCGTGTTCCCCTGCTAAATTTGTACAGTGGGAGAAAACCAGCAATGGTTTAGAGTCTCGTCTAAATAGCATTCTAATAGACCGCTATGCTGATGATGAAAACGCCGGATATCCAACGTTGTGCAAGGGCCGCTTTAATGTAGACAACAAGGCCGATACGTTTCACGTCTTTGAAGAACCGACCAGTTTGAACACTTTAGATTTATTGCCTCAGTTGATTGATCTCAATATTGCTGCGGTAAAAATAGAAGGTCGTCAGCGCTCTGTGGCTTATGTCGAGCAAGTGACTAAAATATGGCGTGCAGCGATTGATAAATGTCAAGGTAATAGTAAAGGATATTGTGCAGAACCTCATTGGGGACGTGGGCTAGCAGATATTAGTGAAGGGGTACAAACCACATTAGGTGCTTACCATCGTGACTGGCAGTAGGAGAAACAAATGCAATATTCATTAGGTCCTATTCTTTATTATTGGGAAAAAAATCAAATGGACGTTTTTTACCAAGCAGCAGCGAATAGTCGTGCTGATATTATTTATCTTGGTGAAACCGTTTGCTCTAAACGTCGAGCGCTAGGTTTTAAAGACTGGTTAACGATGGCGCGTTCGTTAGCTGAACAGGGGAAAAAAGTCGTTCTGTCCACGATGTCACTACTTGAAGCTCCGTCTGAGCTGGGTATGTTAAAACGTTATTGTGATAATGGTGACTTCATGGTTGAAGCGAATGATGTCGCAGCGATTGAGTTACTTTATCAACATTCGCTACCATTTACAGTTGGACCTGCAATTAACTGCTATAACGCACAAACCATTAAATTTTTATTGGGTAAGGGCATGGTGCGTTGGGTCATGCCAGTAGAACTGTCTCGTGATTGGTTGAAAAAGGTTTTGTTATCTTGTGACGCGTTGAATATCCGTGATAAGTTTGAAACCGAAGTTTTTGGTTATGGCTATATTCCACTCGCTTATTCGGCACGTTGTTTTACTGCGCGTTCTGAAAATAAAACAAAAGATAAATGTGGATTGTGTTGTATTCATTTTCCAAATGGTCGTTTAGTACGCTCACAAGAAGAACAGTCTTTGTTTGTGATTAATGGTGTTCAAACTCAGTCTGGCTATTGCTATAACTTAGTGAATGATTTAGCGTCAATGAAAGGCTTGGTCGATGTGGTTAGACTGAGTCCTTTATCTTTAGAGACGTTATCAATCGTCGATACCTTTAAAGAAGCTGATTTACAAAATAATTCCCAAGCAATGCCACTTGATAGTCGCGAGTGTAATGGTTATTGGCATAATATTGCCGGTCTTAATATGGCCCAACCATTGGTATAAGTATTACCTTATAGGGTATTTGCTTAAATACGCTTCACTTGATTTTAATTCTACTGCTCATTGATGTAGATCAATTACCTGATTTTATATTTTGGCACCATATATAGTGATTTTATTTATAATTAACACTATATATGGTTGGTTTGGAATGGTGGAATTTAATTTCTTTGATGTTCAAGTCGTGTTTCAAGAAGTGCCTGATGAGGTGTCATTGGCGTTGACAATATGTGGTTGTCCACTGCGTTGTGAGGGCTGTCATCGAGATGATATTTGGGATCCCTTTCAAGGCACTCCATTAACTACGCACTTTTTTAAACAATTGTTAGCACAATATGATGGCTTAATTACCTGTGTGGTTTTTTTTGGTGGTGAATGGCAGCCCACAAAGCTTATTCCATTGTTAAAATTGGCGCAGCAAGTTGGATTAAAAACCTGTTTATACACGGGAATGTCAAAAATACCACAACGCATTAAACAGTATTTAACGTACCTAAAAACCGGTGCATGGCAGTCAAATCTTGGAGGGCTCAATAGCAAAATAACCAATCAACGATTTATTAACGTCAATGAGAATCAACTGCTTAATTTTAAATTTATGGGAAGTTAAGATGCAAGTCTTTAGTCAATCACAGATTTTAGAAAAGTTAGATTTTATCCAGCGTTATGTTCATAGCACTAATGCCGCCGATGGGTCGAAATTCGATGCGAACGCGAATGTGACTCATAAAAATATTACCACGTTAGAAACTGAACTGATGAAAGATTGTTTCATACAGATCAATCGTGTTCAAGTGCAAAAAAAAATAGCGCAATTATTTGACCAAGATTTATCTGATGAATATGTACGCCAAATTGAAGAACATGAAATATATGTTCATGATGAAACTAGCCTAAAGCCCTATTGTACCTCCATCACAATGTATCCTTTCTTGTTTGATGGCCTAACTAAACTGGGTGGTGAGTCTAAAGCACCACAGCATATTGAATCTTTTTGTGGCACATTTGTTAACTTGGTTTTTGCGATTAGCTCACAGTTTGCAGGTGCGATTGCAACGGTAGAGTTTTTGACTTATTTCGATTATTTTGCTCGTAAAGACTACGGTGATGATTATCTCAATACTCACTGTCATGCTGTTGCTAATCATTTTCAGCATGTCGTTTATGCTCTTAACCAGCCCGCAGCTGCACGGGGTTACCAAAGTGTATTTTGGAATATCTCACTGTATGACCAATATTATTTTGATGCCATGTTTAGTGATTTTAAATTTCCTGATTTTACTGCACCAATTTGGTCAAGTGTCGATAAGTTACAACAATTTTTCATGAATTGGTTTAATGATGAACGTAAAAGTGCAGTATTAACATTTCCGGTGATCACTGCCGCGATGTTAATCAATAAAGGGCAAGTTAAAGACCAAATATTTGCTTCATTTTGTGCAAAACAAATGAGTGAGGGGAATTCCTTCTTTGTCTATCAGTCAGAAAATGCGGATTCGTTGGCTTCTTGTTGTCGCTTGCGAAATGAAATTAGCGATAATACTTTTTCATATACCTTAGGTGCTGGTGGAGTCGCGACAGGCTCAGTGAATGTCATTACCATTAATATTAATCGATTAGTACAACAGGGACGTGATCTATTGAGTGAAGTGGAGAAAATCCATAAGTATCAGGTTGCATATAGGGCATTGATGAATGAATATTTGAGTCATGGATTATTGTCAGTTTATGATGCTGGTTTTATTAGTTTAGATAAACAGTTTTTAACCATTGGTATTAACGGAATGGCCGAAGCAGCTGAATTTAGTGGCATTGAAGTCGGCTATAATCCAGCATATATAGACTTCGTTAGTTCAAAGCTTAAAGTTATTTATGATGCTAATAAGGCTGCTAAAATTCAATATGGCTATTTGTTTAATACTGAGTTCGTTCCTGCTGAGAACTTAGGATTAAAAAATGCAAAATGGGATCGTGAAGATGGATTGCTTGTACCAAGAGATTGTTATAATTCATATTTTTATTTAGTAGAAGATCAAACTATTAATTGTTTAGATAAATTTTTACTGCATGGCAAAGAGATGACTCGCTATCTTGACGGCGGATCAGCGTTGCATTTAAATTTAGATGATCACCTCAGTGAGCAGAATTATTTTAATCTGTTAAATATCGCGGCAAAAACAGGCTGCAATTATTTTTGTGTCAACGTTAAAATGACGATTTGTAATGAATGTGGGCATATCAATAAACGAACCTTAGATAATTGCAGTGCCTGTGGTTCGATAGATATCGATTATGGTACTCGAGTGATTGGCTATTTGAAGCGGATATCAGGGTTTAGTCAAGGTCGCCGTAAAGAACACCAAAGACGAAGTTATAGCAATTCCATCATATAGATAAAAAACTTAGAGCATTCCAGGCTTTTCAATTCAAGGTGCATTGATTGAGTTATACCCAAATGAATGCCTTAAATTCTTTGGGTATAACGAGCCATCATAGATGGGGTTTTATCGTTTTGAGATCGTATAGGATCCAACTTTGTGTCAAGCGGGCTAATGCACTGTAAAATTGACCTTGATCATATTTTATCACTCTTGTGACAAATTGCTGAAGCCAAGTATTCAGATAGCTGTCGATAAAAGCAAATTGAGCCTGAATGTCTTGGTTTATGCACAGATGTTCGCAATAGGCCAAGATCACGGCTAAATGATCGGCAGGCTCAGGGAAATGAGTTTGCACTTGTAATTGGGCTTGTTTTAGGAATTGAAGCATTTGTTGGTGTTGCTGGCCAAATAAAGGAACGTCATCTTGCTCCTGTTTAGCTTTATCTAGGTATAAGCTTGCGTAAGGCGAAGCACTTTGTTTCGTTCCAAGGAGAAAGAGTCCGCAGTAATCGGCAGCGAGTGTCAATTGTGCTTCATGGGTGTCTAATGTCTGTAAGGTTGAAACGAGTATATTGACATCGTGTTGGAATTTGGGCTCAGTGGCAAGTTGTGCTAAAAAAGCCTGAGCTTGTTCCGATAGCAATTCTTTGAGATGCTGACGATTAATTTCTTTAGCAAATAAAGATGATAAGAACCGATAGACCATAGCGCGGGCTTGGTTTGTGATGGCATTATTGATTTCATTTTTATTCATATCATATTCTTTATGTGATTAAATCTTGGTTTCAATGGGGCCGCTAAATGAACTGACATCGGGGACTTTCCCTTGGTATTTCTCAAAGTCAACGAGGCAGGTATATGCCGAACAGGCTTGGGCTAATTTAGATGTACCTATGTCCATTGTGAGTGTATTTGGATCCCCATAACTGCAAAGTGCGCCGACTTTTGCGCCACCTACCTTGCTACCATCATCTCCCACAGGACCATACCAAGCGCCTTCTTGAATGCGGATCACACCTTGTGGGTAACGAGTCGATACGACGGCACCTGCCAGTAACTGGCCACGGTTATTAAATACACGGACGATATCCCCATTCTTAATACCACGATGTTTTGCATCAATGGGATTCATGTATACAGGCTCTCGATCATTGACTGCATAGGTTTCACGTAATGCTGTCGATTCACACATTTGTGAGTGGATACGTTTGTCAGGGTGGCAAGATTGCATCCAAATTGGAAACTCCTTAGAGCCAGGTCCACCATGACTACGTTCTGCTTTTTCCATCCAAATGGGGTGTCCTGGACAATCATCGTACCCAAATTGAGCTATCTTACGGCTGTAGATTTCAATTAAACCAGAAGGCGTGCCCAATGGATGTATTTCAGGATCGTCTCTGAAGTCAGCATGCCTAACCCAAGGCTTACCTTCTCCAAAATAAACATAGCCTTGTTGCCAAAAGGTGTCGAAATCAGGCATGTCGAATTTACCTTTATTGGCTTTTTTACAATCGTTATATAATTTAATGAGCCAATCTTTTTCTGACATATTTCGAGTATATTCTTTTTCTTTTCCCAATAATGCTGCAAATCGAGTGAAAATCTCAAAATCAGAAAGGCTTTCATACAAAGGCTCAACCATTTTGTGCATGGCGAGTAGGCCTCTATTTGAGTAGCTGCCATGAATATCGATATCATTACGTTCAAATGTGGTGCAGGCAGGTAGGACGATATCTGAGAATCGGCAAGTGGCAGTCCAGTTAACATCAATGGTGACGACACATTCCAGCTTGTGGAATGCTTGTTTCATTTTGTTTCTGTCTTGATGGTGGTTCCATGGATTATTACCAGAGAATATCATCATCTTTATGTCAGGAAAAATGACTTTAGCGCCGTTAGCATCGATGGTTTTTCCTGGTGATAAAATGGCATCAACCCAGCGTGCGATTGGAATCGTGCTGCTAGCCCCTTTGAAATCATTGTTGTCAAATATCGGCTTTTGATCTTCATCTAAGTTACGAGGAAAAGCCCCAGGCGTTGCTGCACCCGATGCCGGTACACCAATACTTGAATAATGATGACCATAACTGATCCCACCGCCTGGTAAGCCTATTTGCCCTATCATAGTTGCGAGCACTGCGGCCATCCAATAGGGTTGTTCTCCATGTTGTTGTCGTTGGATACACCAACCCATGAGTATTTGCGTTCGACCTTTGGTCATCACTTTGGCTAAATCTCGAATGATCTCAGGTTTAACATGGGTAATTTTTGCTGCCCATTCTGGGGTTTTAGGGATGCCATCGTTTTCTCCCATGAGATAGGGAAGGAATTGCTCAAAACCTATGCTATAACTGTCGATAAATTGAGTATCATGGAGATTTTTAGTGATCATCTCATGGGCAATGCCTAACATTAATGCCACGTCAGTTTGCGGATTGACATAGAGTTGCTCACAGCCTAGGTATTCCTGTGTTTTGGTCACCACAGGATCAATACTGATCACACGGATTTGACCCTGTTTCACTTTTTCTTTCAGCTGGGCCAGATACTTGTAAGATTCATGGGTTTCAGCATTCCAACCTATTTGTAGATTTTTATAGGGATCGTTAGACCATAAAATAATGGTGTTTGATTCTTTGAGAATAAGTGGCCAAGACGTTCCCTGCGCGTAAACTTCTGTTGAGCCTAAAATGTATGGCAAAATCGTTTGACCAGCACAGGTAGAGTAGTCGCCAATTTTTTTGACAAAATTACCGTGCATGCTGATAGCGCGCTGCATATGACTGGTACTTGAATGTAATTGACCCGTTGCGCGCCAGCCAGTTTGACCTGCGTGCAGGCCAGATGGACCATAATGCGTCTGTATTTCATCCAGTGATGCCTTTAGTAAGTGCAGGGCCTTATCCCATGTGACGCGAACAAAGCGAAAATCACCACGTTGATGAGTATTACTTTTGTGGCCTTTGAGTAAAAAATCCAGACGTACCATAGGGTAACGAACACGAGATGGATTATAAACTAATCCTTTGATGCCCTTTATCATGTCACTTGGGTATTGATCACTGTCAAAAGGAATGACTTGGTCGATTACCCCATTTTTACGCTTCATTTTGAAGGCGCCACAATGTGTGCCAGTGGTTAACCATTGATCATCATTATTGTTAATGCCAGAGGCGAAAGTATTGAGAGGAGCAAGCACAGATGCACCACTCAAGGCTACATAAGAGGTTGATAATAACCCTTTCAGAAAGTCTCTTCTTTTCATTTTTTATCCTGTGAATTCGAGTGCGCAGGCTGGTTGAAAGTCGATGAATGTGCTTGTAAATATTTTTGTACGAGTGCTTGCGTGTCCTGATCCATATTGACAAAGGCGACCATACCTTGGAACATGCCTGGCCAAGTATTAGCATCAAAGTGAGTGACTGAGGGTTGGGTATGGCATACGCTACAGCTGGTACTGTATGTCTCACGTGCATAGTCCCAAAGTGGTTGTAGATCGGCGACTAAGTAGTCTTTGTCAGTCCAAATTTGGGCCTCAACGCGTTGCCATTTTAATCCCGTTAATGGATCTTCTTGCTCTTCAAAACTATTGATCACACCTGGTTCTTGTGCCGCATCTTTTGTCAGCTGAGCCGATAAGATGTTGAGACCAAAATCGTAGTAAATGACACGGCCTGCTCCAATTTTTTTACGCCAACCGTTGAGCTTTAATTTTACGCGGTTTCCTTTGGCTTCGATAATGTTGACTTTGGTGGCGATGTTTAATGTTCCTGCTTCAACGTCAGTACTTTCATTGAAGAAAAGCGGTTTAGTTAACACGGAAAAGTAAGTGTTATCGACTTGAGGTGAGTGTTCACCAGCACCAACTTGAGCGATCAGATCTGGTGCGCGTGATGTGTTCATATCCGGTAGCTTATGGGCAATACCTTTATGACAATCAATACAGCTTTGATCGGTTTCAGCTGCTCGTTTCATTTGTTTTTGAGCAAGCTTAGACATGCTTTCCCATTTCATTGACTTATAATCATGGCAATTTTTGCATGCAAGAGAATCATCTCTATCGAATCGTTTCCATTCTCGACTGGCCATGGTTAAACGGTTTTCTTCAAATTTTTCGGGGGTATTAACGGTTTGTAGCATCCATCCCCATACGTCATGGGAGGCTTCCATTTTTCGTGCTATTTTACGGCTCCAATTATGAGGAACATGGCAATCTGGACAGGTTGCACGCACGCCCGAATGATTAGACCAATGCACAGTTTCTTGTAATTCTTGGTACGGCATGCTTTCCATACTGTGGCAACTGATACAAAACGCTTCTGTATTGGTCAATTCAAGTGCGGTATTGAATCCACCCCAGAAAATAATACCCATTATAAAGGCAGATAAACTGACCATGCCTAATGTGAGGTATCGAGCAGGTTTATTGAGTGTATGCCAAATATTGATAATCCACTTCATAGCAGTATCCTTTAAACTTTTTAAGTTAGTGGCTGGCTACACCGTTAAACATCTGTATCATCCAAATGATTAAGCCATAGGTACCAATACTTGAAATACTGAGAATGGGGAAAAGGAGAAAAATAATGAAAGCTAATGCTTTTAACTCTTGAAGTTTAATATTGGTCTGTGGATTTTTAGTATTGAGTTTTATCATAATGCTCTCTTTGAACAGAATAAAAAGGTTAACGTTATTGTCTATATATTTTTAAAATGTTTCTTAATTGTTTTTTTAAGTGATGTTAATTATATTTATCAGGACGGAGTACTCTTAAAAATGGGTATATCATTATTTTATTTTAATAAATTACTGTTTTAATTGATGTGGATCAATTTGCATTAGACTTTATTAATGTTTGGGAAATATACTTTGTATTGAAGAGTGTTAATGTTTTTTATATTTAAACTGTGTGATTTTTTATTTTATCTTTTGTAAGTTTTGGTGTTATTTTTTTATGTGTTTGTTTATTTATTGGTTGTGTGTAAATATAAATGTAATTAATAAATAACCTGCTGAGGATTGCATTCATGACAAAGGCCAGCAGATAGGTTTAGCATAATGAGTCTTAGGTGTCCCCTTATATAAAGCAGCCACATCAAGGGTTTTGAGGTAAAATACTCCAAACAACCATAATAAGCTCA
>NZ_CANLZC010000008.1 GCF_947495455.1 uncultured Shewanella sp.
ACCAATCGAAGGGAGGTCAAACATAGGCCAAGAACTTACTCCCTAAAATTATATTAGCTCTTAACTGACCAGTATTAGGCCCTAGTGAACTTTCTTAGAAATTTTGATTTTTAAGAGAAACGATTGATATTTTATGCTGTGTGATCTGGCTTTATTTTAAAGCGTTTTGTTTTTGACCTATTCTATTAATAGTTGCTTTCTTACATCAGCGATTAATGGAGGTAATATGTACAATGATTTATCCTTAGCGCACTTTATGGATGGACTGAAAAAGCGCAATCCAGGTGAGTTAGAATTTCATCAAGCCGTGTATGAAGTGGCAGAGTCGGTGATCCCCTTTATTCTTGATAATCCCATTTATCAACATGCAGCGATTTTACAACGAATGACAGAGCCTGATAGGAGCATTATTTTTAAAGTTGTTTGGGAAGATGATGCGGGAAATATTCGCTTAAATAGAGGTTATCGAGTGCAATTTAATAATGCAATTGGGCCTTATAAAGGGGGATTGCGGTTTCATCCTTCAGTGAATTTCAGCATTCTTAAGTTTTTAGGTTTTGAGCAAACGTTTAAAAATAGTCTGACAACCTTGCCTATGGGGGCGGCGAAAGGGGGGGCAGATTTTAACCCTAAGGGCAAGTCTGATCGAGAAGTCATGCGTTTTTGTCAGAGTTATATGACAGAGCTCTACCATCATATTGGGCCCGATACGGATATTCCGGCTGGGGATATCGGAGTCGGGGCGAGAGAAATTAGTTTTATGTTTGGTCAATATAAGCGCCTACGTCATGAATTTACTGGCGTACTCACAGGAAAGGCCTTGGAGTTTGGAGGAAGCCTCATTCGCACTGAGGCGACAGGGTATGGCACTGCTTTTTTCATGGAAGAAATGCTTGCTCATCGGGGTGACAGTATTCGAGGGAAAACCTGTGTGTTATCAGGCTCTGGAAATGTGGCACTGTATTGTACTGAAAAAATTATACAGCTTGGCGGTAAAGTGGTGACTTTATCTGATTCGTCCGGTTTTATTTATGATGAACAAGGTATAGATGAAGAAAAACTGGCCTACTTGATTGAGCTTAAAATTTTTCAAAGAGGGCGTATTTGCGACTATGCCGATAAATATCAGTGTGACTTCTTTGTTGATGAGAAGCCTTGGAGGATCCGTTGTGACTTGGCTTTTCCTTGTGCGACACAAAACGAGATTGATAAAAACGATGCTCATTTACTTGTAACCAATGGTTGTATTGCTGTGGCTGAAGGTGCAAATATGCCAACTACGATAGAAGCGATTAAGATCTTACAACATGCCAAGGTCTTATTTGCTCCAGGTAAAGCGGCTAATGCCGGAGGCGTTGCCTTATCGGGCTTAGAGATGACACAAAATAGCGTTAGGTTGTCATGGAGTGCAAAAGAGTTAGAAGATAGATTGGCCAAGATTATGAAAGATATTCATCAGCAATGTGTGAAATACAATGAAGATGGAGATTATATTAACTATGTGAATGGCGCCAATATTGCTGGTTTTATCAAAGTGGCTAATGCCATGTTAGCTTATGGAATATGACATTTCATTTTAATTGGGCTCTTGAGCCTTAGGAAAAGAAGATGATTAAAATGAATATTGTTACCGCTGCTATTTTAGGAATGGGCTTGAGTGTTTGTGTGCATAGTGCTGAAACGGATCCCACCGCTGGCCATTTACCCGATATTCGGCGTATTGTAACGGGGAATAATAGCCAAGGTGATTCTTATATTGTTGAAGATGCTCCAGCGAAAGCAATATTAACGGTGCTCGAGCGACCGGGTTATCGTGTGGTGAATGTTTGGCGCACGAGTGCAGCACCTTCATTGGTGAATACAGCTGATACTGTTTCTGAGCAGCGAGGGATTTTGCCACCTAAGGGAGGGACAATATTGCGTATTATTGATTTTCCTCCAGAGTCTAAAGATCTTAGTGTATTGAGATCAAAGCTTGATGCGACGTTTAGCCAGATGTATCCAGATGCGGATTATCAAAAAAGTAAATACCCTGGAATGCATCAAACCCATACCATAGATTATGCCATTATCTTAGAAGGTGAAATTGTGGCTAAAATGGATCAAGGGGAAACCTTAATGAAGGAGGGTGATATCTTAATTCAAAGGGGCACAGATCATGCTTGGGTTAATAGGTCGAATAAGACGGCGCGAGTGGCATTTGTGTTGATTGATGCTGTGTCATGTTTAGTTAAGGCTGATGTCGATCGATTTTGTTCTCATCGCTAATTTGAACTCCTTTATCTGGTCTGATCAGTTTGTCATATGTTTAAAAAGTTCTGAAAGAGAGTCGTAGCGCAATGAGATATATTCATTTGCAATGTAACTAGACTATTTTCAAGAAGACAATAATGACAATAGGAATATCGACTTCAAGCGCTTTGCCGCAGAATACTATTGATATGGCTGCGTTAGTTACCTTATCAGAGCCTTGCGTAACGCCAAAAGCATTTAATGATACATTTGCCCCTTTACTATTGAACTTATTTGAGGGGGCCGAAAAGGGGAATGCCGAGTGCATTAGCCAGCTATTACAAATTGCATGTAAGCCTGAGGTTAATGAACAAAAAGATTTGAGCGCCGAAATGGCGAATAATTTACTGGAAAAACTATTTTATCGTGCGGACATAAACAGTGCGGCGGGGAGTCAATTGGCGTGTGCAGCGC
This sequence comes from uncultured Shewanella sp., assembly GCF_947495455.1. GTDB lineage: Bacteria > Pseudomonadota > Gammaproteobacteria > Enterobacterales > Shewanellaceae > Shewanella. Next base: position 2,707 of record NZ_CANLZC010000008.1, read on the forward strand.
AAGATTTATATACCTTGACAGTAAACATAGAAGCCAAGTCGCAAGGCCATGTAAAAGGCGATACTCAGCAGCTGCCCAGCATTATATTAGACATGGCGGTACAAGGTTTTTTAAATGCCGATGATATTAATAATGCATCTGCTGCAATGAAAGACTTAGTGAAGGTTCTAGGAGCTGCAGAGCCATCAGAGCCATCAGAGCCATCAAAGCAGGCGCCAATAAAACAGGAGCCAAAAGAGTCTGTTACATCACAGCAGAAAAATCCTTCTGCTTGGATGGCTGGTAAAATACATGCCGAAGCGATAACCAAAGGCGGTAATGGCAATACAGATATCGATCTGAGTATCGATGATGCGTTTGATGACATACCTGATAATGAGTCTGTTATTCGAAAACAACCTTTGAATAGTCAGTCTAATGTGCAACCAGATGCTGATGTTGTTTTAAATAATAGCCTGTCTTCTCCATTTATATCGCCAGTATTGCCAGAGGTAGGCGATATTGACAAATTACCTTTGACGGCAGAAAATTTGCAGACTTTGCAACAGACATTTGAACAAAGAGATAATTTAGTCGCAGCAAACAAGGCGAATAGCGTTAATGTAGCAGATATTGATACTCACTCTAATATGAGTGACAAAACTTGGACATCTTTCCCTCCAATGTCGCCTTCTTCAAACTCTTCTGCTTCTTCAAAAATTAGCTCACTTAATGAGAGTGAATTTAACTTTGACTTTGATGTTGACACTAGCTCAGAGGCTTCATCGATAGCGCCTTTTTTGCCGTCGTCAGTGAATAAAGCGACTGAAAAAGAGAAAAATAGTCAAGTGACCGAGCGAGCGCTTGTCTCCATGGTGAGTGAGCAGGCAAAAGCCCGTTTTGAAGATGCAAGAGCCCGCTTTGAAGCCGCAAGAAATGAATTTCAAGATGGTTTAATGAGGCATTTAAGAGAGGATTATACTGAAGAAGCGCGCATATCAAGGCTCTTTGAGCAAGGAATGGCCCATTTTGATAAGGTGACTTCGATTGAGCGTTTTGAACCTGCAGTTAATGCGGCTGCAATCGCGCCGTCATCAATGAGGGCTATTAATGCTTCAGACAGTGTAAAAGCCATCACATTACCTGAGTCAAGTTGGCCGAGAGCTCAGGGGATCGTTTCACCACAAGTGATGCCAACAGCGGCGAATTCGTCATTTGCACCAGCCAATGACGGGCGAGATCAAATCTTAGCACAACGACAAATAGATGCTGAGTTGAAGAAAGAAAATCGAGTCATGGATGAAGTGGTTGAGCAGTATAGTCAAACGACCTCCCTTCAAACTACGCCCCCTACTGTGAGCAAACCTGTTAGTCCAACTTCCAGTGAGAATGACGATCTTTGGGCACAAAATGCTCCATCTGTTGAAGGTGTCATAAAAGAGGGCATATCAAACATGTTCACGAGTGCGGTGGCTACAGCGACATCACCATTCAGCTGGGCGTGGGGTAAAGTCACAGGAAAGTCGTAGGAAAGTAGACGATAAGAAAAATTGCTGAGGAATGGATTGAGACAGTTACCAATTAATGCTTTTGGTAACTGTGTTTCGATCAACTTTAATACCAATTCCATTATATAGATGATCAATTCAGAGCTTCTCAGGCTTTTCAATTCAAGGCGCATTTATGCTGTAATGGTGATTCCCTTTCAAATGAATGCAACGCAGAAGTGGAATGTCTGAGCAGCTCACTTTGTGCGGGTTTCAACATACTTTATGCTACGTTAGCTGCTTTCGATATAGAATGACTATTAGCTTCAATCATCTGCCTTGCCTACAGCATGTTGAATTCCCGCTGAAAGATCACTTATATAATGGAATTGGTATAAGGCATAGAATTAGTGCAATTTCATTCTCGGTCTCACGGCACGCATGAGCTTTTCTGTTAACCATAGCGCAAATGTTTTGGTTGTGCCGTGGATCGCTTTTTGATGCATACGATAGAGGGAAATATACACTAGGCGGGCCAATTTTCCTTCAATGAACATAGTGTTTTTCGTGAGGTTGCCCATTAAGCTGCCAACAGTACTGAACTTAGATAAGTTAACCAAAGATCCATAATCGACATAGGTATAGCTTTCTAGTGGCTTGCCTTTGAGTTCATTTATTAGGTTCTTTTCGACACATTCTGCCATTTGATGTGCTGATTGAGCGCGAGGAGGGACGAATTTACCATCGGCTTGCTTGCAAGCACAGCAATCGCCAATGACATAAATATCATCATTGACAGTACTGACTAAAGTGTCTTTTACCATGATCTGGTTGGCACGGTTTAACTCAAATAAATTAATTTCTTTAATAAAGTCTGGTGCTTTAACCCCGGCAGCCCACAGCATTAGGTTCGCTTCAATGTGAGTTCCCTCTTTTGTAATAAAGCCTGTGGTCGTGGCCTCACTGACGCAGGTGTTTTCAAGCACATTTACACCGAGTTTAACCAGCTCTCGTCTTGCTGATGCGGCAATGCGATCGGGAAGAGCGGGTAAGATGCGCGGGCCGGCTTCAATTAAATGAATATGTAGCCTATCGGCTGTCATTTTACTTAAACCATAACTTTTCAGCAGCTCAGTGACATGATAAAGCTCAGCTGAGAGTTCAACCCCTGTTGCCCCTGCGCCCACAATGGCAATATCGAGTCGTGTGTTAGTATCAGATTGATGAATACGGGTGAAGCTATCAAGTAATGCGTGATGAAAACGATCGGCTTGTTGATGAGAATCGAGAAAATAGCAATGTTCTTTAACCCCTGGCGTATTAAAATCATTACTGACGCTGCCAATGGCAATGACTAATTTGTCATATTGAATATGGCGCTCAGGCAGAATAGCGGCATGATGATCATTGAGAATTGGTGCTAGAGTGATGGTTTTATCATCATGGTTTAAATGGCAGAAGGTGCCCAGTTGAAATTGATAGCCATGTTTTGCAGCATGAGCGGAGTAGACCACACCATCGAGATTAGGATCGAGTGATCCCGTTGCGACTTCATGGAGTAAAGGCTTCCAAATATGGGTGCGATTTTTGTCGATTAAGGTTATGGTTGCTTTGCCTTTTTTACCTAGCTTATGGCCGAGTTGGGTGGCTAATTCTAACCCTCCGGCACCACCACCAATGATCACAATGTTTGGAATTGTTGAATTAGGGGTTGTTGAGTCCATATCTTCATTCTCACGTTGACTAACACTAGCGCGTACATATTGATGATAGGGCACTTAAATTCAAAATCGTTAAAGGTTAAACAAGATTTTACATTTTTATTTTCTAAATAATGCTTAATAATCAACAGTTTGTTTTGTGATCTGAAATTTAAATGTCAAATCTTAGATTAATATTAACTCATCATTGTGAGTAAAAGCATAAAGCTTGTAGGGGCCTTTACTGACTTGATTAATCAATATTGAATTATTGTTATCACGCACAACATTCACTCTAACAAAAGAGCAAGCTTAATAAATTTACTATTGCATTTACGACTGTATTTCACGTATTAACGCCATAAAACGAGCCGTAAATCGCTAAAGGTTATAGTGCTATATATTGAGCTGAGTGTCACTAGGAGATGTTAAATTTTCGGCAATACTAATAGATAGAGGAATGGATAAAGCGAAATGATATTGCGGTATATTCATCATTCATGGACATAGTTCTTTTTTAGAGCAAATGGCTTATTGTGTTCTGGCTATTTTTAAGGCTAAATCATTTTTATTCCGAATGACTTGGATAGAAAAAGTGTCTTTATTTCGCTGTATCACGGGTATAGAGACAATAAACTTTATTGAAACGATGAGGATATATCATGGTCGATAAAGAAATACCTTACAGCAGCCAGTCCGATACTCAGGTCAAAGATTTGAAGGCGCAATATTTATCTAAACGACAATTAAAGAAAGGGGTGGCGGGTTGGATCATATTGGCCTGTCTTGGTGTGTCTTATGTGATTTCCGGTGATTTTGCAGGGTGGAACTTTGGGTTAGCCTCAGGTGGATTTGGTGGCATGTTGATTGCCACTGTGATCATGGGGATCATGTATGGTGGCTTAGTGCTGACCTTGGCTGAGTTATCCTCTTCTTTACCAACCGCTGGAGGCGGATACAGTTTTGCGCGCAGAGCCATGGGACCTTGGGGCGGCTTTTTAACGGGGACGGCGATTTTACTTGAATATGCCATTGCACCTGCAGCGATTGCGATTTTTATTGGCAGTTATTTGCAAACCTTGGTTGGAATAGATGGCCCCATTGTCTATGGCGGCATTTATGTTATTTTTGTCGGTATTCATTTATGGGGGGCGGGTGAAGCGTTAAGGATCATGATGGTGATCACTTTACTTGCTGTCATTGCCATTCTTGTTTTTATTTTGGCTATGCTGCCTCATTTCCAATGGGCCTTGTTATTTGATATTGCGCCTAATCCTCAAGCTTTTGGTGCAAGTCGGTTTCTTCCAGAAGGCTTCGTGGGTATTTGGGCCGCTTTGCCTTTTGCCATGTGGTTATTTTTGGCCGTTGAAGGTGTGCCATTAGCGGCAGAAGAAGCACAAAATCCGGCTAAAGATTTGCCTAAAGGCATTATCGCTTCAATGATTATTTTGATTTTTTTTGCATTTTCAATTTTGTTGCTGGCCTCCGGTGGAGCAAGTGCTGAACAGATAAAGTCACATGGTGCGCCACTTGTGGGGGCATTAAGTGTGATTTATGGCAGTCAATCATGGGTCGTGACTTTTGTGAATGTGATTGGTTTATTTGGCTTAATTGCCAGCTTCTTTTCGATTATTTATGCGTATTCTCGGCAGCTATTTTCTTTATCTAGGGCAGGGTATTTACCACGATTTTTATCGCTATCGAGTAAACGTAAGGTTCCTGTGTGGGCGCTGATCATTCCCGGCTTTTTAGGGTTTTTGTTGTCGTTAACCGGTGAAGGGGATTTAATGATCACTATGGCGGTTTTTGGTGCGACACTGTCTTATGCCATGATGAGTTTATCTCACATTATTTTACGGGCAAAAGAACCTGAACTTGTTAGGCCTTATCGAACGCCCGGTGGCCGTTTTACATCAAGTTTAACCCTTGTTTTATCATTAGTTGCACTGGCTTCCACTTTTGTGGTGAGTTTTCATGCTGCGATCTGGGCGGGTATTTTTTATTTTATCATGTTGCTTTATTTCACCTTTTACAGTCGACATCATTTAGTGGCATCGGCACCAGAAGAGGTATTTGATGATGCATGACAATACGAAAAAATAAGGGAAATATCATTGAAAAGGGAGTTGATATGCTAAGTGCAAGGCAGGTAAAAACCATTGCGGATGCAAAAGCCATTGTTGAAGAGCGAGGTTTACGTCATGTCAAAGTCGGGCTGTTTGATATTGACGGAGTGATGCGCGGTAAATATATGGCGAAGGATAAATTTTTTTCTGCTTTAGAAAAAGGGTTTGCCTTTTGTGATGTGGTATTGGGGTGGGATCTTAAAGATCAGTTATTAGATAAAACGCAATATACAGGTTGGCATACAGGTTATCCCGATGCGCCTGTTCGCATTTTAGCCGACAGTTGCCGTGACGTTTACGAAGAGGAGGGCATGTTATTATTTATTGCCGAATTTGATGACGAGGCAGGGAAAATTTGTCCTAGGCAAACCTTATCACGGGTGATTAAACAGGCTCATGATATGGGCTTTAATGTGTTTGGTGCACTTGAGTATGAGTTTTTTCTTTTTAATGAAACGCCTGAGTCAGTGCGGCAAAAACATTATCGTGATTTAAATACTTTTACGCCGGATTGGTTTGGTTATTCCATGCTTCGTAACTCGGTACACGCGAAGCTGTATCGAGACATGCTAGAAATGGCTAACTTGATGGACTTTCCCATTGAGAGTTTACATACTGAAACGGGACCCGGCGTTATCGAGGCGGCGATTAGTGTTGATGAGCTTAGTGCGGCAGCAGATAAAGCGGCACTGTTTAAAACTTTTATGAAAGTCTTTGCTCAGCGGCACAATCTGATGGCCACATTTATGGCTAAATGGTCCGGTGAATTTCCTGGACAAAGCGGACACATACACCTTTCACTGCAACATCTCGATGGTCAATCTGCTTTTTTTGACCCCTCACAGAAACATAATATGAGTAATATTCAGCGACATTTTCTTGCGGGGCAGCAAAAGCTGATGCCAGAATTTTTGGCTATGCTTGCACCGACGATTAATAGTTATACGCGTATGATCCCAGGTTTTTGGGCGCCGACTCAAGCCACTTGGGGAGTGGAGAATCGCACCACAGCGCTGAGGGTGATTCAAGGTTCTGATAAATGTCAACGGATCGAGTACCGCTTGTGCGCGGCAGATGCCAATCCTTATTTAGCCTTGGCGGCAGCACTGGCCAGTGGATTATTCGGTATACAGGAGAAGTTAGAGCCTTATCCTCAGGTAAAGGGTAATGCCTATGAACAGCCCCAGCCGAATGAATTGAGTTTGCCAACGAGTCTATGGAATGCCGCGCAAAAATTGAGGCAATCGACAGCCGCAAAAACCTTCTTTGGTGAGGTGTTTGTGACACATTTTGCTAATAGCCGCGAATGGGAAGAGCGTGAATATCGCAAGCATGTGTCAGATTGGGAAATGAGCCGATATTTTGAAATCATTTAGTTTAGCGAGGCTCAGGAATATCAGACAAGCTTTTTGCCAATATTTTTGCCAATAGCCACGAATGGGAAAGACGTTATTTGAAATCATTTAGTTTAGTGAGGTTCAGGAATGTCAGACAAGCTTTTTGCGAATATTCTTGCCAATAGCCACGAATGGGAAGAGCGTGAATATCGCAAGCATGTGTCAGATTGGGAAATGAGCCGATATTTTGAAATCATTTAGCTTAGTTTAGCGAGGTTCAGGAATGTCAGACCAAAATGAGGTGAATGGCGAAGCAATACAAGAAACCCTTTCTCCTGTTGATAATCAAATTTATGTCACTCGTGCTTTAGCGACGCAAGATGAAATACATAGGCGAGTTCAAAGGGCCAATGCGGCCCAATTGTCTTGGGCTGCCGTACCTTTGATTGAGCGAAAGTTGTTGTGTATTCGTGCTATTGATATTTTGATGAGTCAAAAGTCTGCATTGGCGAATGAGCTTTGTTGGATGATGGGCAGACCTATTCGATATTGTGAAGGTGAGATCGATGGAGTCAATGAACGTGCGCAATATTTATTTAAAGTATGTGAACAAGGATTATCGCCCATACACCTTGCTGAAAAAGCAGGAGTGACACGTTATATTAAGCGGGAACCTCTGGGAGTTGTCATGATTATCGCGCCTTGGAATTATCCCTATTTAACGGCGATTAATAGTCTTATTCCCACATTACTCGCGGGCAATAGTGTCATTATGAAACATTCAGCGCAAACACCATTATGCGCTGAGCGGCTAGTGGCTGCGTTTGAAAAGGCTGGAATGGAAAAAGGTGTGTTTCAATATTTACATACTAGCCATGACAATACATTAGCTTGTATTGCGCAAGAAGCTATTCATCATGTGGCATTTACGGGATCGGTATTGGGAGGGCAGAAAGTTGAACAAGCCGCTGCCGGGCGGTTTATGCATCTTGGGCTTGAATTGGGGGGGAAAGACCCTGCCTACGTTCGCAGTGATGCCAAGATAAATCAAGTGGTTGACACTTTAGTGGATGGGGCTTTTTTTAATGCCGGCCAGTCTTGTTGCGCGATTGAACGTATTTATGTGCATGCCAGTCTTTATGATGAGTTTGTCGCTGCATTTATGCAAAAGGTGTTGCAATTTAAGCTTGGACGTTCCAATGATCCCAATACCACTTTAGGGCCTATGGTGAGTCATCTTGCTGCTCAGAATGTGAGAGCGCAAATACAAGAGGCGATAGCGTTAGGTGCCACGGCTCATATCGATGAAGCCTTGTTTCCTTTAAGTCAATTGGGAACGGCATATTTAGCGCCTCAAGTGTTGACGGAGGTTAATCATCAAATGAAAGTGATGACGACAGAATCTTTTGGCCCTGTCATAGGCATACAAAAAGTCAGCGATGATGATGAAGCCATTGCTTTAATGAATGACAGTGATTTTGGGCTCACAGCGGCGATTTTCACTCAAGATATTGAGGCAGGAACGGCCTTAGGGGATAGGGTTAACACAGGGACTGTGTTTATTAATCGATGTGATTATCTTGATCCTGCATTGGCTTGGACTGGAGTGAAGCAATCGGGAAGAGGCTGCAGCTTATCGATATTGGGCTTTGAGTCAATCACGCGGCCTAAGTCTTACTATATTAAACATAGCGTGTCTTAAAGGAGGGGAAAATGGCACTTGAAGCACATTGGCACTACCCTACGGATATTCGAGTAGGGGCAGGGTGTCTATCTTTTATTGCCCAAGCTTGTGAGTCATTGAATATCACCAAAGCGTTATTGGTGACAGACAAACAGCTAGCCAGTTTTCCTATGGTAAAGCAAGTGCAGCAGTTATGTGAAAATCACCAGATTGATTGTGATGTTTTTACTCAAATTGCCTTTGATCCTACCGATGAAAATATTCTTCTTGGTGCGAAAACGGTGAACCAAGATGGGATTAATGGCATTATTGCACTCGGTGGGGGGGCGAGTTTAGATGCGGGTAAAGCCATAGCACTCATTGCTAAGCAGTCATTATCTTTTTGGAATATGGAAGATGTTGGCGATAATTGGACCCATATACAGGGGGACAAGGTGTTGCCTGTGATTGCGGTACCAACAACGGCAGGGACAGGATCGGAAGTTGGGCGCGCTGCCGTGATCACAGATTTACAAGATCAGTATCCAAGAAAACGGATTTTGTTTCATCCTCAATTAATGCCAAAGCGAGTATTACTCGATCCATTACTCACGCTTTCACTCCCTCCACATATCACTGCCGCAACAGGGATGGATGCCTTGTCTCACCTTCTAGAGGCCTATTGTGCTCCCAGCTTTCATCCCATGGCTGAAGGCATCGCTATTGAGGGGATGAAACGCATTAAGCACTTTCTTCCTATCGCATTTCGACAAGGAGATGATATTGAAGCGAGAACACAAATGCTGGTGGCATCAACCATGGGGGCGACGGCGTTTCAAAGAGGGTTAGGGGCTATGCATGCCTTAGCCCATACATTAGGGGCGCTTTATGGTAAGCATCATGGCCTTTTAAATGCGATTTTAATGCCTTATGTATTAAAGTTTAATCAAGCCGTTATTGAAAATAAATTAGTGAATTTAGCCAAGTATTTAGCATTTGAACATCCAAGTGTCGAGGGGGTGATGGATTGGATTTTAGCCCTGAGAAACCATCTTGATATTCCTCATACATTAGCGCTTATCGATATTGATCTTTGTGATGCGAAAATGATAGGTCAAATGGCAATTTGTGATGCAGCAGCGCAAACGAATCCTATCATTTTAAGTGCTGAGCAATATACGGCTTTATTCACCGATGCCGTTGAAGGTCGGTTATAAAACTTGATATTTCTTTTTAGGTGCCCATAAGCGGAAAAATAGGCGCAAGGAGATAAAGATGAAAATAGGTCTTTTACTGTGTGATCGGGTTCGTGACCACCTTCAAGCTAAGCATGGTGATTATCCACAGATGTTTACTCAGCTCTTTGCATCATGCCAACCCAATGCTCCTGTTGAATTCATTGTTTATGCTGCGTTTGAGGGGGAATATCCTCAAAGTATGGATGAGTGTGATGGGTATATCATTTCAGGAAGCCGAGCTGGTGTTAATGATGATGAAGCTTGGATCTATGCATTAGCAGATTTTGTCCGTGAACTTAATGAAGAGCAGAAAAAGTGTGTCGGCATTTGTTTTGGACATCAAATGCTTGCCAAGGCTTTGAAAGGCAAAGTTGAACGTTCTGATAAAGGCTGGGGGCTAGGCGTCATGACTAGCCAAATAGTGCAAGTCATGCCTTGGATGGCTGAAAAGGGGGATAATATGTCAACCTTATCTTTAGTCATGAGTCATCAAGATCAAGTGAAAACGTTACCTCAATCGGCCAGGGTATTAGCTTCCAGTGCATTCTGTCCTTATGGTATGTTTCAAGTGGGCTCTCATTTTTTAGGTATTCAAGGACATCCAGAATTCAGTACTGATTATTGTTATGATTTAATTCAGTTGCGTTCAACAATACTTTTGGCTGACTTATTAGCGCAAAGTACTCTGTCATTAAAGACTGAGCCAGATGCATTATGGATGGCGCAATCGATACTGAATTTTTATCGTTATGAGGAATAATTATGGCTCACGTTTCGCATAACCATGACCTTTTTCAATGCCTAAGCAATCTTCACCGACAAACAGCCAAGTGAGTTGCTCCCCCTTTAAGCTGTATTCATAAATGTATTTTCCTGGACAGGTTGGCGCGGTATTTTTCCAGCGTATTTTAAAGTTTGTTGGGCTGTTTTTCATACCTTTTCCTTCTTTAGCGACACCTGTTGCGGACAAATACTTACCCGTAACCATTTTATTGGTTTGATTGAACGTCATAGTGACGTGAGTGGGGCCTTTTATTTTACTGGTGTAGTTCACGCCGACCCAACGACCGGAGACATTGACAGGGCTTGCAATGGCACTGCTTGTGATAAATAAGATCGATAGTCCTAGATTTAATGCAATATTTGCTATTGGCATAATCACATCCTTAATTGATTAAACATTGGAATAGAATACAGGCATTAAACTGTTTGCTGACTTAATGATTGATGAAAGAGCTGGCTACTAAGAGTCTAGTTGACAATATGAAGGCGTACAAAATGAAAGCGTACAAATCAGTGTTGTGTTCACGCCATGATCTTAGATTATCTCATGGCGTGAGAAAGCTAAGGGGTTGCTTGAGCTGGAGCCCAGTTATCCCAGCTGGGATCCTTTTTATCGTGAAGGGTGAAACTGTCACCGTTTTTTAATGTATTTTCCGTCACTGTCGTGTCTTTGGTCGCGATACCAATTCCCCCTGCTAAAATGGTTTCTAAGGAGCCGGTATCGACTTGCGCACCTGAAAATAATCCAACATCGACTTTGATGCCTGAGAGATCCCAAAATTGACTTGAACGATTCACTAAATTTCGATATTGAGGCTCCACATGGGCGTAAAGTTTGACGAAGGTCCCTTGACCCGACAGTGCATAGTGATCGATTTGTCCAATCTGTATGCCTCTAAAAAATAAAGGGGTACCGACTTTTAATGAGCCCAGCTGTCTTGTGGTAATGGCAAAGGTGAGGGCATCAGGGGCTAAGTGAACTTGTCCTTGTAAGGTACCATTAAAGCTTCGTGCCTTTTGCTCGCTGATCCCAGGGCTGACCTTAACAAATGGACCTGTGAGTAAGGTTTCCGGTGCCTTAATGCCTGTTAAATCAATTTGTGCATCGACCAATGAATATTGTGCATCGGCGCGTAAAAAAGGATTGGCATATTCGCCATAAAGATAAGCTTTGGCCGTTAAGGTTTTTAAAGAAGGATCTAGGCTGACTGTTTCCACTTCCCCAATTTGATAGCCTAAATAACGAATAGCTGCGTTGGCGGCGAGTTTGGCTTCAGCTGGAAAGTGCAAGGTTATTGCTTTGGCTTGCGATAAAGCAAGTTTTTTACTGCTATATAAATGGGTGCTATCCCCTGTTTGCCCTTCATCTAGTATACCTAATGCAATACTGCCTTGTATTGCACCTTTAAGTGGCGCTACGTTTACTTCGAGCCCACTGAGACTTGCATTGACAGATACGGCGCTATTTTGCCAAAAAATGGTTTGCTCGTTCACTAATCCTTTAAATTGCTTTTGGATTTGAAGATTGACAGTAAAAGCTTGTTTCTTATCAGACCAAGTCACTTGTTTGACATGACCTATTTGCATTTTTTTATAATAAATCGGTGAGCCCGCTGATAAACCAGCGCCATCTGGGCTTTGTAATGTGAGTTTGATGGCGTTTTGATGAGCAAAGAAATCGTTTGCGGCGGCATCGGAGGCAAAAAGTTTCAATTGAGCATGGTTATTCACTTTTACAGGCGAGCTTCCTTGCACTAAGCTTATCGCCCCTTTGACAAAAGTGGTTAAATCACGGGTTTTGACTTTGACTTGTTCTAAACTCGCATTGATTGATACAGCGGATTCGGAGACAAAGTAACTGGTTTTTGTTACCAATGGCGTGAATTCAGGATAAATTTTGACTTGATAATCCACTTGGGTGAGTTTGTCATTGAGCGAGACTGAGATCACTTCTCCTATTTTGATTTGTTTGTAACGCACTTCTGCCCCCACAGAGAGATCGGGATTAACGTCTGAATTGAGGGTGAGATATAAATTGTTTGTTTGCTTGTCTGGCGCTTTATTCAGCAATGGGTATTCATCATTTGCAGGCCCAGTACCTGCTTGGAAATTAATCACATTACCTGTGATTAACCGTTCAGGATGTTGTATGCCCGATAATGAAATTTTTGCTCCACTGACCCAAAACTGTGCACTTTGAGTCAATAAATCTTCATAGGCATTATCTAATTTTGCTTTCATAGTGACCCCTTTAGTGGTGAGATCAATATGGGTGACTTGGCCAATTTTTATGCCTCTAAACATAATGTTTGTGCCTTTGTCTATACCATAGCTATTGTCTGCTTTTAGTGTGAAAGGAGTGCCTTCTAACGCCTCTTGCTTGCTGGGATATAAAGTGAAACTATCATTGGCTTGGGCAGATTGGGCGTTATCATTAGAATTAAAGCTGATGCCACCGGCTAAGATAGCAGCGAGGCTTTCGACATTAATTTGCAGATTGGATAGTGAAGCATCAATGTTGAGCCCAGAGACATTCCAAAACAGTGAGTCAATTTTGACTAGATGAGCATATTCTTTACGAATAAAAATACTGATCTGAATATTGTCGCTTTTCTTGAGTTCGTAGGCGACGACTTGACCCACGGGGATTTGACGAAAATAAATAGGCGAACCGACTTTTAAGGAGCCGAGATGTGAGGCATTGAGCTTTAAAATGAGGCCTTTACTGCCAGCTTGCACGACAGGTGCATTGGTTTCAGCTCTAAAAGCCATTTTGGGGCTACCCGTACCTGGTAACATACCAATGTAATTTCCAGAGAATATCGCATCTAAACCTTGTACCCCCATGATGGAGGCTTTTGGCTTGACAAGCCAAAACTGAGTATTCGTTCGTAAAAAGGGTTCGGCTCTTGAATCCATTAAGACGTCAACATTGACGCCGCTTAGATTCTTGTCAATGCTCATATCAATGACTTTTCCCATATTCAGTCCTTGATAACGCACTAATGTTTTTCCAACTTCCATACCACTGGCATTGGGAAAGTGAATTCTGACTGTGATACCGGCATCTCGAATACTTTGTATCCCTAACCATGCTGCCAAAATGAGTGCCACCGCTGGTAGCAACCAAATAGGGGAGAAGAGCTTTTTTTTAACAATTTTAGGGTGTTCTATTTGTGTCATCTTGAGTGTCCAGTCGATCCCAAAGTAAACGCGTGTCTAAAACTTTTGCCGCAGCTTGCGTGAGTAAAATGACTAAGGCGAAGGCCGTTGCTGCAGGGGCGGGTTGAGCATCTAAGAGTTGACCCATATTGACCAAAGCAACAGTGAGTGAAATAACAAAAAGATCCAACATGGACCATCGGCCAATTGTTTCAATAATATGAAAACCTAACATGAGTTTCTTTTTGGATAAAGGCAGGTTGAAAGTAATGGCGCTTAAATACAAGGTTAGCCCAATAATTTTCAACCAAGGTACTAATATACTAGCAATAAAAACAATGATCGCAATAGGTAGCATACCCGTTTCAACCAAGTGGATGATGCCAGAGAAAATGGTATCGTAGCGAACATTACCTTGCTTGGTTAGCATAGTAATAGGATAAAGATTAGCGGGGATCAATAAAATAGCAGCAGTGATCACTAGCGCCCAGCTTTTTTGAAGGCTTAAGGTATCTCTTATTTGTAAAGGGCTATCGCAACGTTGGCAAACGGTTTGATTGACTGAAGCGATTTGTTTGCAAGTGGGGCAGGCCGTTAACTGTATATCCTTCCCTTGAAGTAAGGTGTTAGCTTCTTTCATCTAACTGGCTCCACATGTGTTCAAGGTCGTATTCTCTTAATAGAAATAGACTAGATATAAAAAGCATTGTAAAACAGAATGTTCCCATGCCAAAAGTAATATTTGCAAAATCTGATAGCTGAAATGCTGACACGAGAAAACTAATCACATAAATCTCTAGCATGGATAATTGAGTCAGTAGGGTATGTAACATCAATAATTTTTTGAGTATCTTTCGATGAAAAGGTGAAGATAGTCTGTGTTTGACAATAATGATTTGACTCAGTATGGAGAGGAGTAATAACAGTGGAGCAAAAACCGCAGCTGTCATTACCGCAATGCCAACAACCCAATAACCTTGTTTGCCGACAGCCAGAGCACCTTCGAGTACTGTTGTGGTTCTCACACTGCCTAGGAAATGTAATTCAAGCATAGGCAATAGATGAGCAGGTAAAAAGAAGATCAGTGCTGTGATGCATAAAGCTAACATGCCATTGAGTGAACAGTAGGGCGTGTGGTAAAGAGGAGAATGACAACGAGGACATAAGGCTTTAACCCCTGTTGGCAGGGCTCGTTTTCTTATGGCTAAGTCACAAGAGTGGCATAACACGATACTCCCATTCTCGGCTTGTGAACCCATAATCTTGTTAACCTACTTAGTGATTGATGACAACATATATGCTGATGTGTACAGATTTATTTTTATGATGCTTATTCTATTTCGCGACATTATTTCAAAATGCATCTTTAGTATTGATTAGTCAGAAATATTTATACATAGGAGTAATCTTATTAGATTATATACCTAAAAAACCAGAAAAGGCGAGTTTAGGGATTCAGGTAAGAGGACTCCTTGCACATACCTTGATTTATGGACTTGCATATTCGGAAAAATATGGCAAAATAGATACTGTATATAAAAACAGTATGGAGCAACTTATGGCGGTTATCACACAATTTGTTGTGGTTAGAGAAGGGGTAGAAAAAATGACATTTACATCAAAAAAAGATGCGGATGCCTATGATAAAATGTTAGATATCGCTGATAATCTTCAGCCCCTGTTAGCTGAGTCAGCATTGGATATTGATGATGCCACTTATGAAAGCTTGAGTTTTTATCTGGCGAAGAATAAAGATGAATTGATGAAAATATTAAAAGGGGGATCAAGTGCAAAGGAAGTCCCCTCTGCTGCGGCAAAAACGCCGACCAACAAAAAAAAAGCGATTAAGAAAGTAGGGCAAGAAGTCGCTTGATCGTATTTCCCCGCTACCACTGAACTTTTAGCTATATAGGGGGCAACCGCCACAGCAATGTTGCAATCATCCCTCCCTCTTTTTTAAAGTTAAAGTAGGCATTAAGCCCGCCACTTGGTTAGAGTCTGTTGATTTTTTGTCGATAAATGACTGTTCATTTCAGTTGAGTATGTCATGTTATCTTGATTTAGCGATAGCTTCGATATGCGCGATAAATTGCCGATAAAATCATCACCAACCTTCAATCGGTCTCATCCAAGGTCATTGACACAGGGATATATCTTTGTTGTCATAGAAAAGTCACTAGGATTTTGAGTCATTTGTTTGTTAGACTGCTTGGCTGTTAACGGCATCGCTTGTTGTTGAGATCTAGGAATCTTATTGCGTTAGGATGTGGAATGAGTGTTGAAGATTATGATGTATTGAATCGTCAGGTTCAGGCATTGTTTGCTGGTGAAGATGATTTAATGTGTGCAATGGCGAATTTTTCCGCGCTATTGAATGAGCATTTGGATGATATTAATTGGGTTGGCTTTTATTTGATAAAAAATACCCAATTAGTACTAGGTCCTTTTCAGGGAAAAGTGGCGTGTACTCGTATTCCATTAGGTCAAGGCGTATGCGGTACTGCGGCAAGTGAAAATAGCACCTTACGTATAGAAAATGTACATCATTTTGAAGGGCATATCGCTTGTGATGCGGCCAGTAATTCAGAACTTGTGATCCCTTTTTGTCGTGATGCTAGCGTTATTGGAGTGTTAGATATCGATAGCCCTTCGTTAGCAAGGTTCACTAAAAACGATCAAATAGGCCTAGAAGTCGTGTTAAAAAGCTTCGAAAATTGCTTATTTGGTTAAAAGCTAGCCTATTATTGTGAATTGGTGGTCGCATTCATGGCCACTGTGCTTATAATAGGCGGTTTGATAAATTACAAAATTCAAGTAGGCTATTTAAACTTGATAGAATGAATGTTTGGCGTTTATTCTTTGTAATTGATAAGGTATGTCTGTAGAAAGAACGTTAAGAATAAGAATATTTTCAATTTATCCTTTATTTTTACGTGAATTCAGATAAATATAAACGACACTTAAGACTGGTATATTCGTATATCGTTTTTTAATGTGCCCTTTTTTAAAACTGTGGAAGTAATGATGGAATCAACAGAAAAGTTGACCGACACCAACGCAATTCTTGCGTATTTGTATGAAACATTTCCTTTATGCTTTATCGCTGAAGGTGAAACTAAGCCATTAAAGATTGGATTGTTTCAGGATTTGGCTGAAAGGTTATCTGATGATTCTAAAGTCAGTAAAACTCAATTAAGAATCGCTTTACGCCGCTATACCAGTAGTTGGCGTTATTTGAAATGCATTAAACCAGGTGTTCAACGTGTTGACTTAGAAGGTAAAGAATGCGGAGAACTTGAGCAAGAACATATTGAACATGCTCAAACGACGTTAAAAGCCAGTCAAGAAAAAGCCAAAGCGAAGCGACTTGCTCAAGCGGCTAAACATGCTGAAAAATCCCCCAAAGTTAACAAGAAGCCCGTTAAGAAAACAGCGCCTAAGCGTGCACCTGCAGTTAAATCAAGTAAGCCAGAAAAGAAACCTGCCCCTAAGGTTGATCTTACTCCCGCTGTGCTAACTGAATTAAAGCAAAATCAACGTGTGAATGTGAAACTAGGACAATCTCCTGTTGCTGGCATTATTTTAGATATCAAAAAAGAAGATGTGAGTGTTCAGTTAGATTCAGGTTTAACGGTTAAAGTTCGAGCTGAACATATAATGCTGTAATGGCCAAAAAGTAAAGGAGTAACTTGTTGATGCGAAAACTCATTCTGGCTGCACCTCTCGTCAGTATTTTTCTAGGATTTTCTGTCTGGGCCGTTAGCCCTTCAATTCCCTTCAGCGAGTTACCTGCTTTAAAGCAGGAGCCTCAGCATAAGGTTGCAAGCAAAAGGGTGACCGATTTATTTAGTCGCTCTCATTATCGCCGTTTTGTACTTGATGATGCTTTTTCAGAGCAAGTTTTTGATACTTATCTTAAACAACTTGATTATCGCCGAAATGTCTTGTTGCAATCAGATGTTGATGGCTTTCAAAAATATGCTAAGCAGTTTGATACCATGTTAGAAACAGGCGATTTGAAGCCTGCTTATGATATGTTTCAATTGACCGAGAAAAGGCGTTACGAGCGTTTTGCTTATGCGCTGTCTTTGCTTGATAAAAAAATGAATTTTGATTTAGCCGGAGATAAATATCAATTTGATAGAGAAGATGCACCTTGGCCAAAAACAGAAGCTGAGCTGAATGAACTCTGGCGTGAACGGGTTAAGTATGACGCGTTAAATTTAAAATTGGCCGGTAAATCTTGGGATGAAATTGTCACTATTTTAACTAAACGCTATAACAATGCGATTAAGCGTTTGAGTCAAACAAACAGTGAAGATGTTTTTCAAGCAGTAATGAATGCTTTTGCTCGTACTGTTGAACCTCATACTAGTTACTTGTCTCCTCGTAATGCAGAACGTTTTCAAATGGAAATGAACCTGAGCCTCGAAGGTATTGGCGCTGTGTTGCAAATGGATAATGATTATACTGTTATTAAAAGTCTAGTTGCCGGTGGTCCTGCTGCAAGCAGTGATAAACTCGCCCCTGAAGATAAAATTGTTGGGGTGGCACAAGACGGTAAAGAAATGGTGGATGTCATTGGTTGGCGTCTTGATGATGTTGTTGAGCTGATTAAAGGACCTAAAGGCAGTAAAGTGACACTAGAGATCCTGCCTAAGAAAGGCGGAACCTCTGCTAAAACCTTTAATGTCACCATCACTCGAGATAAAATTCGATTAGAAGATCGCGCCGCAAGTTCAAAAATCATAGAGCCTGAAGAAGGCGTTTATGCAGGCCGCAAAGTGGGCGTGATTAAGATCCCAGGTTTTTATATGGGATTATCAAAAGACGTCGCAAAAGAGCTGGCTCAGTTAAAAGAAAGTAAAGTGGAAGGCGTGATTATTGATTTACGTGGTAATGGTGGTGGCGCGCTAACCGAAGCGACATTGCTCACTGGTTTGTTTATTGAACAAGGCCCTGTTGTGCAAATTCGTGATGCCAATGGCCGTGTCACCCAAAACCGTGATAATGATGGAAAAATTGCCTATGCTGGGCCATTAACTGTGATGGTCGATCGTTACAGTGCTTCAGCCTCTGAGATTTTTGCTGCGGCGCTGCAAGATTATGACAGAGCCTTGATTGTGGGCGAGTCAACTTACGGTAAAGGAACGGTACAGCAGCATAAGAGTTTAGGTCGTATTTACGATTTATACGATAAGCCCCTTGGGCATGTGCAATACACTATCGCTAAATTCTATCGTATTAATGGCGGCAGTACTCAGCTAAAAGGGGTTACACCGGATATTGCCTTTCCTAGTGCACTAGAGCCTGGTGAATATGGTGAAGCGGAGTCTAAAAATGCATTGCCTTGGGATAAAGTGCCAGTAGCAAAATACAAAACGCTAAATGACATTACGCCAAGTATGATTGCGCAGCTTGATAAAAACTATCAGCAACGTATTAAGACAGATGTTGAATTTGGTTATATTAATAGCGATATTGCCGATTTTAAGAAACATCACAATGAAAAGAGTGTGTCATTGGTGGAAAGTGAACGTTTAGGTGAACGCGAAAAAAATGATAAAAAGCAGCTTGATAGAGTCAATGAGCGCCGTGTTAAAGCAGGGCTTAAGAAAGTGAAGTCACTGGATGATGTTGACGATGAAGTTGAGCCTGTAGATGCATTTTTAAATGAGGCAGTCTATATTACATTAGATTTAGCCAAAGCTGAGAAGCAGGCTAAATAGAAGGTGTTTGACTGTGCTCAATAAAAAAACGCGCTAACGGCGCGTTTTTTTATGTCATTAATAAGAGTAAGGATGAGTAAAATATGTCTCAATTGGAACCTAAATATTTAAAAGATTATCAATCTCCTCGCTTTACCATTAGCCATATTGATTTAGTTTTCAATTTAGCCGATGGGCAATCGACAGTGACTGCCACGAGTCAGGTTATCAGGCAAGGGGAACATCAAGAGTGGTTAGTTCTTGATGGTGAAGATCTTCAATTAATATCGGTTAAAGTTAACGGTTTAGATGCCGATTATGAAGTGCTAGAGGGTCAATTGATCGTTAAGAGTGCGCTCAATGCATTTGAATTAGAAATCATTACACAACAAGATCCCAAGGCCAATTCAAGTTTAGAAGGCTTGTATATGTCTGATGGGGCTTATTGCACTCAGTGTGAAGCCGAAGGCTTTAGGCGTATTACGTACTTTCTCGACAGGCCCGATGTATTAGCCATTTATACTGTGACCATTACGGCACCAAAACAAGGTTTTCCTTATTTACTCAGTAATGGCAATTTGATTGAGCAAGGTGAGGTCGATGCACAGCATCATTATGTGAAATGGCACGATCCTTTTCCAAAACCTGCGTATTTATTTGCCTTGGTGGCTGGGGATTTTGATCTGTTAGAAGATGAATATCAGACGAAGAGTGGCCGACAAGTTAAATTACAAGTATTTGTTGATAAAGGTAACCTGCATAAGGCGCACCATGCGATGACGTCGTTGAAAAAATCCATGCAATGGGATGAGTCGCGGTTTAACCTTGAGTATGATCTCGATATTTATATGATAGTTGCGGTCGATTTTTTCAACATGGGGGCGATGGAGAATAAAGGTTTAAATATCTTTAATACTAAATACGTGTTAGCGGATAAACGTACGGCAACGGATGATGACTATCATGGTATCGAGTCGGTTGTAGGCCATGAATATTTCCATAATTGGACAGGCAATCGTGTGACTTGCCGTGATTGGTTTCAGCTGAGCTTAAAAGAAGGCTTAACGGTTTTTCGCGATCAAGAATTTAGTTCCGATTTAGGCTCTCGTGCCGTTAATCGTATTCATGCTATTCGTGTGATGAAAAATCAACAGTTCGCTGAAGATGCTGGCCCTATGGCGCATCCTATTCGCCCTGCCTCTGTCATTGAGATGAATAACTTCTATACAGTGACTGTGTATAATAAGGGTGCTGAGGTGATCCGCATGATGCACACACTGTTAGGAGAAGCGCACTTTCAAGCTGGAATGGCTCTGTATTTTGAACGCCATGATGGGCAAGCTGTCACCTGTGATGATTTTGTCAGTGCAATGGAGACGGCATCGAGTGTGGATTTGACGCAATTTAGGCTATGGTACAGTCAAGCAGGTACACCTGTGGTCAGTGTTGAAGAAGCCTTTGATGCTACAAAGGGCGTTTATCAGCTTACCTTGTCGCAAATGACACCTCAAACACCCGATAAGTTAGACAAACTGCCGTTACATATTCCCTTTGATATTGAGCTGTTAAGTGCTGATGGTAAAAGCATTTTATCTCAAGTGCTTAATTTTACAGAAAGCGAGCAAACCTTTACATTTGAAGGCCTGTCTCATCGACCTGTTGCGTCCTTATTACAAAATTTTTCAGCGCCTGTTCGCTTAAAATTTGATTACAGCATTGAGCAGCTAGTGCACATTATGACTTATGCCAGCAGTGAAGTGGCGCGTTGGGAAGCATCGGTGAATTTATTCAGTCATGCCATTTGGAAGAATGTGGCGCATCTACAGGCGGGTATTGCTATGGTGCTCGATCCTCGCATTGTAGACGCCTTTAAAGGGGTGATCCTCAATGATGCACTGGACAAGGCCCTAGTGGCTGAAATCTTAACCTTGCCGAGTCTGTCGTCGTTAATCGAGCAAGTGGAGCAAGTTGACTTAGACAAATTAAGTTTGGCAAGAGCCTTTGCTATCGAGCAAATAGCTCAAGGTTGTGAAGATGAGTTACTCGCTCGTTATAGAGAGCTGGCGTCAATGGATGATGCTGGAGCGCGTGCGTTTAAAAATAAATGCTTAGCGTTACTGATTGAAAGTCGTGATGAGCATCAGGCTCTCGCTGTCACTCAATTTGAACAAGCCGATAATATGACTAATAGCTTAGGGGCGCTATTGGCACTTAATGCTGAGGCATCAAAGGTGCGTGAAGAGTTGATGACTGTTTTTGAGAAATCTTGGATAGATACGCCTTTGGTAATGGACAAATGGTTTAGTTTACAAGCACTGTTAAACCATGATAGCTGTATTGATAACCTAAAGGCATTGCTTGAGCATTCAGCGTTTAGCTTGTCAAACCCTAATCGAGTGCGCTCTCTTATTGGCATGTTTGCTGCGGGCAATGTCAATGAGTTTCATCGGTTAGACGGTAAAGGCTATCAATTTGTCACGGATATTTTAATTCAGCTTAATAGCGTCAATCCACAAGTGGCGGCGAGGGTGATAACCCCCCTCATTCAATTTAAAAAGTTTGATGCTAAGCGCCAAAGTTTGATGAAAGCGTCATTACAACAACTATTAGATTTACCGGATCTGTCTAAAGATTTATTTGAGAAAGTCTCTAAGGCATTGAAGACCGCATAAAAGCGTTAAAAATGACATCAGCTTGATGATGAGGCTTTCCTGTTTAGGAAAGCCTTTTTTATGGGCAGTCAGCGCCAAATGGTGAATGAATATTTGTGGTTTATTCGATTTTATCTTAAACTTAAAATTATTATGTAACAGGATGTTAAGCCTATTATGGACAATATTTTAGTGTATTCCGATAGTATTTCTTGGGGGATCATTCCCAATACCCGTAAACGCTTGTCATTTGATGATCGCTGGCCCGGTGTGATGGAAAAGATACTGCTTGAGAAAGGCAAATCAGTACGCATCATAGAAAACTGCTTAAATGGTCGCCGAACAGTCTGGAGCGATCCCTTTAGAGCGGGTCGAGACGGCTCTGAAGGCTTGGCACAAGTGATTGAAATGCATTCCCCGTTGAAGCTGGTGATTCTTATGTTAGGGAATAATGACTTTCAATGCACACATGATAACAGTGTCGCACTCTCTGGCCAAGGCATAGTGAAACTCATTAATATTATTCGTCAAGCGCCGATAGAGCCGGGTATGCCAATACCGCAAATTATGGTGGTAGCGCCCCCAAAATTAAAACCCGTCAAAGGGGCTGTGGCCTATAAATTTGAAGGGGCCGTTGAGCGCAGCTTAGGCTTAGCAGCTGAATATGCCATCATCGCCAAAGCCTATCAAACCTTGTATTTTGATGCCAATACTGTGGTTGAAATGAGTGATATCGATGGGCTTCATTTAGATAAAGATTCCCATGCCATCTTAGGTAAGGCATTAGCCAATCGAGTGTCTGCGAGCGTGCTGGCAAAATCATAAGTTAGTTCGTCACCTGTTTATTTCTTTGAGCGGTGACGATTTGTCAGTTATGTCGAGGATCTAGGAATGAATTAAGTGCTTTTTAGCTTATCGTTAAACCTATTTTCCCTACGGCTTGTCCCGACTGCAGGCGCTCATGTGCTTTAGCCACGTCCCAAAGGGTAAAGTTTGAGTCATCGAGCAGCGGGCGAATAACCCCTTTGTCGACAAGCTCAGCGATAATGGTGAGGATATGACCGTGGGTTGCCGTATTTATTCCATGAACGAGAGGAATAAGCATTAATATGCTGTGAAAGCTTAAGCTTTTAAGCGCCACTTGCAGTACATCGTCAACAGGCAAAGTCGTGGCCACAGCACCGTTAAGTTTTGCCGCCTCAAAGCTTTTTTGAATATGCTCCCCAGCAATAGTATCAAAGATGGCATCAAATCCTTGTCCTTGAGTGAGTTCATTGACATATTGGAAAACAGGTGTTGTTGACGCATCAATAATATGATCTGCTCCTATTGTTTTAGCCAGTGCGTAGTGATTGGATAAAGTGGTGGCTGAAACCGTCGCGCCAAAGTGTTTTGCCAATTGAATGGCAATATGACCGACTCCCCCCGTTGCGCCGTGAATAAGGACATTGTCACCTTGTTTGATTTTTAATTTATCATGTAAAGCTTCCCACGCAGTGATCGAAACCAGTGGCAATACAGCGGCTTGTTTCATGGTTAATGTTTTAGGTTTGATGGCCATTAGCGCTTCATCCACTAACATAAACTCTGCTAATGCACCGTTAATCCCTGCAATCCCTCCTGCGCAGCCATAGACTTCATCACCGACTTTGAAACGGCTCACACCTTCGCCAACTGCTGTGACTATACCAGCGACATCACCGTGTAGAATTTCAGGTAAGTTTTCTGACCAAGGTGTGTGGGTTGATCTAAGCATAGTATCTAATGGGTTAACACTGCTGGCTTTGACTTTTACAATAAGGTGACCTTTTTTGATTTTAGGCTGTGGTCTGTCAGCGAGTTCAAAAACATCTGTGTCTCCTAATGATTTGATTATCATTGCTTTCATTTGATTCATCCTCAATATATTTCAAGTAAGTTGGTAGTGTGGTCATTCTATTTGTTGCTACTTTTGCAATCCATAACCTAAAAATAAAAACACTTTTGCTTTTATTGCAAAAGTTAGGGTAGAATCATTGTTTTATGATTGAAGAGAAAATGGTCAATGAGCTCGCTTAATCGCTTACATTATTTCAACTGTGTGGTTGAAACTGGCAGTATTTCACAGGCTAGCCGTATGCTTGATGTGCAGCCTTCCACGATTTCCCGTCAGTTAACGGCATTAGAATCTGAGTTGGGTATACAGTTATTGAATAAAACAACACGCAATATGAGTTTGACGGAGGCGGGACTAAAATATTATGAATATTCACAAAGGATAGTGTCGGAGTTTGACGCGGCAAAACGGGCAGTAAATGATTTGCAAGCCCATCCAAGGGGACGGCTGAAAGTGAGCATGACCGTTGGATTTGGGGAGAGTATTGTACTTCCCTTGATCCCTGAGTTTCAGCAGCGTTTTCCCGATATTTATCTTGAACTTGAATTGACAGAAAGAGTCGCTGATTTGGTGGAGGATAATATTGATATTGCCATTAGAAGTGGTTATTTACCTGACTCGACTATGGTGGGTAAAAAACTCATGGATAATAATTTTCTCTTGTGTGCCAGTGACGATTACTTGAAAAGGAGCGCGCCCTTATTGTCACCTGCAGGATTAACAGATCATCAATGTATTTTATATCGTTATTCTGGCTGGCAAGATTGGTTTTTAATGGAAGAGAGAGCCATTAAACTGGCCATTAATCATAGTTTATCGGTGAATTCTGTGAACGGGCAAAAACAATTGTTATTAAATCATGCTGGCTTAGCGCTCATGCCATATTGGGCGGTTAAGAATGAACTTGACAGTGGAAAGCTCGTTCACGTATTACCTGAATATCAGTTGAGCCCATATGAGCGATTAAGTTCAACTTACGCTGTGTATTTAAAAAGACATTTGACTCCTCCTAAAAATCGCGCTTTTATTGATTTTATGAGTGAGAAAATAAATAAAAACCAAAGTTAACCAGCACAGAAGTATATCGATATACAATAGTATTAATATTGGAAGATATATTGTAATGTCAATACAGTTTAATAATACTTTTTTCTCTATATTTTAATGCCTAAGGGTTAAATACTAGTTGTATTTAATCATTAATTACACTAGGTTGTTATTTTTAATATGTTGATGCATTCGCTGTTCATCTTCTTAAATTTTAATTTGATTATATGTAACAGGTGTCATTTTTAATGTCTTTAATTTCAGTGGTGTTACCAGCAAAGAATGAACAGGGAAACATTGGTCAGTTAATTCAAGAAATTCACCAGAGTTTACACTCCGATTATTCATTTGAAATTGTGATCACAGACGATGGTAGTGATGATAGTACAGTGCAAGAAGCCATTGAAATGGCAAAATTTTGCGGTTGCTCATTACAAGTGTTATCCCATTCCCATAGCTGTGGACAAAGCACTGGCGTGTATAGTGCGGTGTGTCATGCCAAGGGTCATTGGATTATTACTTCCGATGCGGATGGGCAGAATGATCCTGCTGATTATCCCAAATTGATTGCCCTAGCGCAGCAGCAAGTGGCCACGCATTTCTGCATTGCGGGTTTTCGGCATCAACGTTTAGATACGCCTTGGGTAAGATTTCAATCTCGCTTTGCTAACAAAGTAAGGCAAATATTATTGGCTGATGGTGTGCCTGATTCAGGCTGCGGATTAAAGCTTTTTCCGAAACAGACATTTATGTTATTGCCTTATTTTGATCATATGCACCGCTTTTTACCTGCGCTTATCAAGCGCCTAGGGGGAGAGATTATTATTTGCCCTGTGAATCACAGAGACAGACGTGCTGGCGTTTCAAATTATAATGTCTGGAATCGATTGTGGGTGGGGATTATTGATCTATTTGGTGTTTTTTGGCTAAGACAACGCACTAAATATCCTGGATCTGTAACAGTGCGTTTTGATTCAAATGATGAAAAGTCCGCGGATCGTTAATGAAAGTGTTTAAGGCTTTAGTGTTTTTGGCTGTCATTGCTTTATTAGTGACTGATGCCATTGAGCCTATTTTAGTGCGTCTGTCTGATGAAAATTGGATTAATTCATATTTGCAACAGCAAGGCATGATAGGTTATGTGTATGTGGTTTTAGCCACCTTTGTCTTTGTGTTGATTGGCGGCCCTAGGCAAGTAAATGGCTTGCTCTATGGTTATTTATTTGGGGCGCTTTATGGGCTTGTATTTGCTGTGCTTGTGAGCTTAGTGGCGGCCAGTGTTAATTATTGGATTGCCCATTATCTGTTAGGGCATTGGTTAAGAGCTCATTTTTTCAAAAAAATAAACCAGTTTCACCAATTTTGTCAGCGTAAACCTTTTTATAAAGTACTCACGATACGCTTGTTTCCAGTGGGGAGTAATCTGCTCACCAATGTCTTTTGTGGCTGTATTAATATTCGGTATGTGTCTTTTATCACTGCCAGTGCCATAGGGTATATTCCGCAAACACTGATGTTTAGTTTAATGGGGGCGGGCATCAATGCGTTGAATAATCAATTAATGTATTTAAGTTTTGTGCTATTTGGAGTGAGCATGTTGCTTACTCATTATTTGTATCGCGATCATATGAAATCAAAATTAGCATTTTTAAAGGATGATATTGTTAATGAGTAATGAGATGCCGTTGCCGCAAAAACAGTATTATCAAACATTATTTTGGCTGCTCATGATTGGGTTCATTATTATTTTTGCAGGCATTGGATTACGGGATCCTTGGCCGGCTGATGAGCCTCGTTTTGTGGAAGTCGCGCGCGAGATGGTGGCATCGGGTAATTGGTTTTTTCCTCAAAGAGGCGGGGAGTTTTATCCTGATAAGCCGCCTATTTTCATGTGGTCAATGGCGATTTTGTATCTGTTAACGGGTTCCTTGTCTTGGACCTTTTTATTACCAAATGCCGTGGCGAGTTTGATAACTTTATTGTGTGTATATGATTTAGGTGCAAGGTTGTGGAATATTAAAGTGGCAAAGAAAGCGGCCATATTATTGTTGGTTGCCCCTCAATTTGTGATCCAAGCGAAAACCGCCCAAATCGATGCTATGGTCGCCTGCTGGATAACCATTAGTATGTATGGGCTGATTCGGCACTTTTTTATCGGGCCTGCTAAATTATGGTATTTGTTTGCCTGGTTTTTTATGGGATTAGGCGTGCTGACTAAAGGCGTGGGTTTTTTGCCGATATTTTTTCTTATTCCTATTTTTGTCTTGCATTATACCAAAGAATATCGGTTTGATGCTCAAATGAATATGCAGTTGTTTTTCGGTCCTTTAGTGTTATTCATGGTGTTGCTCGCTTGGCTGATCCCCATTTTGTACTTTTCATATACCAGTGATAATCCCGACTTTGCGGCCTATCGGGATAATATTTTATTTAAACAAACTGCTGAGCGATATGTGAACTCTTGGGGGCATATTAAGCCTTGGTATTTTTTCTTTGTGAGTGTCATTCCGTTTTTGTGGTTTCCTTTGTACCTATTGATGATCAACAAAGGATTTTGGCGAGAACTCAAGGCCTCTCCTGTGGCAATGTCATTATTAATTTGGGTTGGATTAGTGATAGTGTTTTTTAGTTTAAGTCCTGGTAAGCGAAACTTGTACATTTTACCTGCCTTGCCCATGTTTGCATTAGTCGTAGGGGCGTGTTGCTCATTATCACAGGTAAAAAAATGGTTTAATAAAGTGTTGGCATTCACAGGGATGATATTGGCGTTGGTGTTGCTTATTAGCGTGTTTTTGTGTCTTCTTAAATTACCGGCTATCACACGACAAGTGGGCGAGACGACTTGGCCATTAGCTTTAGTCTGTTTAATCGGTGCAGGGACTTGGATAAGTGTTTTGTATGTGGGGTTTCGTCAAGATAAGCGAATGAGACTAAGCCTTTATCAATACGGTATTGGCATTGGTTTAACTTGGGTAGTCTATGGATTGATGGCTTATCCTGCGATGAATGAGGTTCGCACACCTGCTAAAGCGATTATGGCTAAAGTACAGCAAGATATCGCGCCTGGTAGTGAAGTGGGGTTAGCACGATTTAAAGAGCAGTTTTTACTGTTTTCACCTATGCCTTTAGTGCATTTTAGTTATTTAGCCTCACCACAAGAACAAGATAAAAATGCTTGGTTATGGATGAAAGAAAAGCCAAATCGCTATCTGCTAACGCAAAAGTCTGACGATTTATTGTGTTTTGAATCGTCAAAAGGGATAGACTTGGGCATTGCTCATCGCCGTCACTGGTTGTTATTGGGGCATGATGCAATGTTAGCAAGCTGTCCTAAACCTCAGCGAATACAGCGTTATGTTCAGGTAATGAAGCAAATTTATCAATAAGCTGCTTAAGGATGAAGTCGCAATGAAGTATTTAGTCACGGGAGCAGCGGGATTTATTGGCGCTGCTGTGGTAGAAAAGTTATGCGCTCAAGGACACCAAGTCGTAGGCATTGATAACCTCAATGATTATTACTCGGTGAGTTTGAAAAAAGCCCGTTTAGCCCATATCGCCCACCATTTATTTTGTTTTGTTGAGTTGGATTTAGCCAATAGGCAAGCCGTTTCGGCACTGTTTACTAAAGAGAAATTTGATAAAGTTATTCATTTAGCGGCACAGGCAGGTGTACGTTATTCTATTGATAACCCAATGGCTTATGCCGATAGTAATCTCGTTGGGCACCTCACCATTTTAGAAGGTTGTCGCCATCATGATGTTCAACATTTAGTATACGCATCGTCGAGTTCTGTTTATGGCTTAAATCAAAAAAGCCCTTTTCAAACATCGGATCCTGTTGAACATCCTATTTCGCTTTATGCTGCCACGAAAAAGTCTAATGAATTAATGGCTCATACTTATTCGCATTTATATCAAGTGCCCACCACAGGGCTGAGGTTTTTTACTGTTTATGGTCCTTGGGGAAGGCCGGATATGGCACTCTTTAAATTTACTCGTGCGCTATATCAAGGGGAGTCGATAGATGTGTATAACCATGGTGATATGCAACGTGACTTTACTTATATCGATGATATTGTAGAGGGCATTATGAAAATTAAAGATATCATTCCTAATGCATGCCAACACTGGAATGTTGAAACGGGTTCGCCTGCCAGCAGCTCGGCACCTTATAAAGTCTATAACTTAGGCCATGGTAGTCCCGTGAAGTTAATGGATTTTATCGATGCGCTTGAACGGACAACAGGGCGGCTTGCACGTAAAAATATGCTGCCAATGCAATCGGGTGATGTGTATCAGACTTATGCCGACACAGAAGATTTATTTAAGATTATAGACTATCGACCTCAAACACCAATCGATAAAGGAATTGCACGCTTTGTCCATTGGTATAAGGGTTATTATTCAATTAATGAGTGAGCACTAGTGCCACCGAGTACTTGTTTCAAGTGCTTAGCGGTTAGAATTTAAGTGTACTTTACTTAATGTGGGCCATCGGGCCATCATTTTTTGTGGCCCACATAGTGTTATTCGTTTTCGTCTTCACGTTCATCCTCGTGCTCATTATCGCCGTGGTTTTCGTCCTCACGTTCATTTTCGTATTCATTCTCGTGTTCGTCATCGCCGTGGTTTTCGTCCTCACGTTCATCTTCGTATTCATTTTCGTGTTCGTCATCGCCGTGGTTTTCGTTCTCGCGTTCGTCTTCGTGCTCATTATCGCCGTGGTTTTCGTCCTCGCGTTCGTTTTCGTATTCATCCTCGTGCTCATTATCGCCCTGATTTTCGTCCTCGCGTTCATTTTCGTATTCGTTTCCATCCTCAGTATGCCTGTAACGGCTCAATAACAATGAAGTTTGCTCTACTGGCATGATGGAGAAGGAAGAGGGAAGATCGAGTGTTTGACCTATATTGTTTTGTTCGGCGAAGAGCCTATTAGTATGCTTTGAAGAGTGAGAATGAAAGGCTAGACTGGCCGAGCCAAAAGCAAGGGTTAAAGCACATATTTTAGTAATGAATGACATTTCCTATCCTTGTGAAATGAATGAAGGGGATTAATAACTATTTTAGCTGATTTTGACGTTAATCATTATTGTAATTTGAGTATTGCACATGGTTTGTTATGTTTTTTGTCAACCTACCAGACTTTCATCTATGCTTAATTATTGATAAGAATATGTAGAAAAAGTCGATTATTCAGTTTATTTTCAATGTGTGAAGGTGGGCCTTTATGCTAAGGTTGGCAAATAGTAAGAAAATTCTATTGTTGAGTATTTTTTTTTATATGCAGGGTTGTAGTGACTCCACTTCTGGTGAGTTCGGCAATTTTACAACTTCGACATTTGATACTGAACAAAACTCATTAACGGTTCAAAGCATTTTAGTTAAAAATACCAGTACTAGCGATCCTCATACTTTTCATATTAGTTTAAATACCCATTTGGGAAGCGCACAAGATATGCCAGCGTTTTCTTTGGTTAACGGGGAAGATTTTCCTTTATCTTGTGTGGCAAGTGATGAAACACAAGTCACACTAGCCAGTGAGGGTTTTTGTTATTTATACATTAAAAGTGATGCTCAAATCGATGTGGGAGAGTATGCAACGGCAGCATTAACCTTATCTGATAATGAGTATGATAGCGTGACTTATCAGCTGAAGGCGCAGAACCTTCTCTATGTGGGTGGGCTTTACACTTACCTTAATCAGGATACGAATATTAATATTGCCTATTGGAATGGCAGTGAATGGCAACAATTGGGTAATGTAGGGTCAAATAGCAGTGAAAGCTGTAATGGAGCCAACAATGATTTAGGTTTGCTTTATAGTTTAGTGCTTGATGAAACCACGGGTCATTTATTTGCTGCAGGTTGCATGAGTGAAATTGATGATATACCAGTGAATTTTATTGCTCAGTGGAATGGTGAGAGTTGGAATGGGTTAAACAGTGAGCTACCTTATGAAGTCAGGAGTTTACACTGGGATTCGAATACTGACGCTTTGTTTGTTGCTGGAGGCACTAATGCATTAGCAGGTGTCGACGGGGCATTTGGTTACCTTTATCAATGGCAAAATGATACTTGGACTGATCTTGGCAGTGGTGATGACAGTCCAATCAATGCGCAAGTGACCTCATTATCTCTGGATGAAGACAATGCCTATTTATACTTAGGGGGAAAATTTACTGGGAATATCGATTCCCAATCGGCGAGTCGCATTGCCTTATATGATATTAATAATCAAGCTTGGTTCCGTTTAGGCGATGGCGTAGAAGATACGGTCAACGGATTATTTTTTAATGCTTATACTGACACTTTGTTTGTTGGAGGTTTTTTTTATCCTGGGATCACGACTTGGAATAACGCTCTCGCATCATGGACAAATATTGGCGTTGCTTGTCGAGTCGGTACGCCCCCTTGTGATGGGGATTCTGACAGCAGTGATAATGCCAATGTGGTGGGGTATTTGGCCATTGATAAATATAGCATGTTTATTGGTGGGAACTTTACTTCCGTGGCGAATGAGTCTGATACGAATGCCGAAATTGATGCAGAAGGGTTAGCACAATATAATCCGATTATCGACTCATGGTCGAGTATTGATAATTCTCCGCCTGTGGAGTCTGGCTTTGTTAAACCCCTTATTTATGTTGCAAATAATAATATTCTTTATGCTGCGGGTTCTTTTACCATCACTGAGAATGTGGATTCACCCATTTATAATATTGGTAAGTGGGATATAAGTAGCAGTGAATGGCAGCCACTCAGTAGTACTGAGGCGGGCCTTGATGGCAGTATAGAAACTATGGTTATAGTGTCGAAACAAGCGATTCCAACACTGGTGGACGAGTAGTGATATTGGATGTCAATGCTTATACACAAGGATTCGTGTTATTAGTCAGTTTCACGGGTATCAACTCATTTTTATGATTGATTTCATCGTTTATTCACAATAATTAAAACGATTAAGTTTGTGGGTTGTTTTTGTTTTTTGTTAATTTTATTTTTTTTCGGAAGCAAAGCTCATATTGTTTTTGAATACTAGTGCCCATTAATTTTTATTTTAATTAAAGGATGATTGTTTATATATGGGTGCTTTTGACACTATTGGGGCTCGACTGCAAAATAATGCTTATGTTAATCAAGATGCGTTGCTCGCTCAATCAGGCAATGAGAAACAGCAGTTTCAAATTAAGAGTGAGTGGCATGATACTCAGGCTAAAATCGCTTATTTTAAAGAGGCTTGCCAAGTCTTCGTTGCTGAAATAAAAAGCCTATTTGGCGCTAATATCGCTCTTGATGTGATTAAGCAGGCACAAAACCTCGCCGATACCCATGAGCAATGGATGAATTCAACCTCTGTTTTTGAATTTGACAGAGAAAATAAGAAGTTTGATGCTGCTCTTGCTAAATTACAAACCGAATGTGAAAAAGTTGGGGCTATATTTAAACGAGATGGGGACCAGTTATCGATAGCGTTACCGGGTGAAAAGAATCCGCTTAAGTTTACCATTCCAACGCCGGATAGAGAGCATAAATTACACTTGCAATATGATATGTTAAATAAAGTGGTTAATGAGCAACATCAGTGCGTTGCCAGTCATCCCGAGCTTGAAGGTAAAAAGCTATATAAATATAAACTTAATAGTATTTCTAATAATATCGCTGCAGTGGATTCAGCTAAAAAACAATTAGCTCAAATAGAAGACAGGAAGCAGCAGCAAGGGCAGTTTGTCGGTGGGTCCTTAAGAGACAAGTTGATGTCGGCATCTACTTCTGCTTCATCCGCTGAAACCGAGCAATGGCCTTCACACTGGCGGCATGATTATCGCCATCAAGATGAATATGAAATCCACGGGAAATTGTATAAAGCATCGCATTCAGTGCTGAAACTAGCTGAATTAATTAATGAAAGTATTGATGGAGTGAATCAACAATATAGTTTCAAATTGAAACCCGTAGAGGGTGATGTGGTGCCATTTTTTGTTAATAACGACACTGGTGAAGAAGCAAAATATGCGAGTTTTAAGGAACTGACCACGCCTTATTATGAATATTTTTATTTCAAAGAGGCATTTGATAATGCTGGAATTTGTTATGGTTTTGAAGATAATGATCTTTTTGAGGAGTTTGGCGAAACGGTAACAGCGATTTCTTTGTCAGCGGCACAAGAGCCATTTTCGACTTCTGTGCTGGCTCAGTTACGTGAAGACTTTATAAATTGGAAGCAAGAGAGTCATTTTAGGTTATCAAGTCTAGAACATTCACCGGTACTTGATATTCCTAAGCAAGCAGAAGCGCTCATTCAGGAACAAACGACATTGGAAGATGCCGAGTTGATGAGCATCTTTATTGATTTAAAAATGCGTAAAACATTTGCAGCAACTAAAAATGATTCTCAATCTCTATTAGGAAAGGTAGAGGCTTGTTTGCGTGATATTCTTGCCGCCAAGAATGATAAAGCTAAGCTTGATGCGCAGAATAAATATCAAGCTGCGTTATTAGAATTACGTGCCTTGGGTAAAGTTATTGCGTTAGATGCGGGGGCGATGGCTAAGCAACAAGATCCTCAAGATCATAGGGATTGGGGAGTGAGTCACTCTTTCGTATTAAATGCAGTGGTAAAGCAGGAGGGAGAGCCAAAGTCGAAACTTGATGCCATTGAGCAGTATTTAAACGACAGGAGCAATAATAAGCCTACAAATGATGGTCGGTTTGTAACCTTTATGCGTTTAAGAGGTCCAGATTATAGTTTGTTTAATTCACTAATGAGTAATTGGTTGGAGATCAGTACATCAGCAAGCAGTATGGAACGCTTATATAATGTGATAGAAGGACAGTTACTCGAAAAAAACAAGCAACTTGATTTTTATTTTGCAGCCGAGCGGCTGTATAAATATGCTCAAGAGAATGGCATTGAACTGTCACAGCCAAGTGGCAAACACCTTGCTATGATCCAAGCAGGGCATTCTCAGCGGGATGATTTCTGTGAAGAAAATGGCCTTCCAAAGGATAGCCTTTACAAAGGGTATATTCCTGACAATTTGCTTAAAAAATAAGAGGGAATAGCGGTGTGTTGACCAACAAGGCTATGTGTCATTGGCATGGCCTTGTTGTTAACTACGGCACTTTTCAAAATGCTGCTAACATGTTGCCTGTATATACCTATAGGGCCTATATGTCAGGATAATGCGCAGCTTATCTTGATAACTTATCTTGTTATGTTAATAGTTAAGTTCACGAACCTCAGCCTCATATGATAAAAAGGCAAACTGAGTCAGTATGTTACACTTCAAAACTCACTCATTCCGCTAATATTACTCATTTTTCCAGCTCAACATGCAGACATGTAGGTTAAAAATAGTCAGGTTATGACTTAATAAATGTTGAGTGTTGAATTCTGGTGAAAAGCTCAGTATGTTATTGATTAATAATGGCTGGCTTTAGCTAGCTATAAATAGCCATGAAATTCATAGGCTACTATAACAAAGTACTGCTAGGGACAAATTTACGCTATGCTTCAGTTTCCCCCAGAGCGCGGCGTTATGCCTTCAGTATGCCAATGGTATGTGATTGAATGAAATAGGATGTAAAATGAAGAAGGAAGATATGCTTGAAAGGTTGGTTGAGAATGGAATCGACTTCCTAAATAAAGCTGTAGATGATTTGCAGGATCACCCTAAATTCTCTGTAATACACTTTCATGCTGCCGTTGAACTATTCTTAAAGGCACGATTAATGGCAGAGCATTGGTCGTTGGTTATTTCTCAAAGACAAGATCCAGATTGGAATAAATTTATTTCTGGTAACTTTCAATCTGTATCACTTGACGGTGCAGCAGATAGATTAGAAAAAGTTGTTAGGAGCGGACTAACTAAATCTGAATTAACATCATTTCGAGAGATCACAAAGCATAGAAACAAGGTTGTGCATTTCTTTCATGAAGCTCATTCTTCTGAAGAAAATAGTGAGCAAGTTAGAGATACTGTTAAGCAGCAGTTGACTGCCTGGTATTTCCTTCATCATATATTATCTACGCGTTGGAAAGATGTGTTTAGTCATTGGAATGCTCCTCTTTTAGAGGTAGATAAAAAGCTTCGTTCCTTACATACATTTTTACAAGTGATTTACGATCAAATTAAGCCTGAAATAGAAAATAGAAAAAAAGAAGGGGAAATATTTCAATGTTGCCCGTCCTGTGGGTTTGAATCTCAACACAATGAAGTGGATCAAAAAATTGTTTATGAGGCAAACTGCTTGGTTTGTGGTTTGACAGAGAAAGTACTGAAGATAGACTGCACGTCCTGTGGTGAGGAAGTAACATTCATAAATGAAGGCTTCGGTCAGTGTAACAATTGTGGTAAAAGTTTTGAACCTGATGACTTAGCTGGGGAGTTGATTGATGAGGGAGCTGCGTATATAGCAGCTAGAGAAGCTGATTTATCATGGGATTTAGGTAATTGTAGTGACTGTGATGGTTACCATACCGTTGTGCGTACTGAAGATTATTCATATATCTGTACGAGCTGTTTTCTTACACTCGATTATCTTCAGTTCTGCGGATGGTGTAATGAATCTAATACAGGGGATATGGAATATAGTTCTTGGGCTGGTTGTAATTATTGTGATGGAAGAGCTGGATGGGACAAAGATGACTAGCCTGTATAGTTGGCATTATAAGGCACTGTTGTCGGATTAGTTTTCTGTTGCGCTGTAAGTAGCTAGGTGTTTCAGACGTTATGTTTTTCTTATAACGAGGAATAAAGATTGGAAGAAATTACAATAATCTTGCCGTTAGTTCGGCTAATCAGTGTAGTTGTTGTTACTATTGGCGTGAGCGTTGCGGTGTTGACTTTTGTCACAAACCGCAAGGATAAAGCAAAAGAATTAAAAGATAAGAAATCAGAATTTTACCTTGAGCGTTGTGAAGTCGCACTAAATGAGGTTTGGAATAATATCAATAAGCCTCAACTAGATGAACTTGGAAATTATACAATTGTTGAACTGTTATCTGACTACCAAGAGTTGAAAAAACAGGTGATGATTGAAGAGCACAAACATGCGTTGAATTTAACTGAGTCTCGTTATCGTAACTTAATACATAATGTCATATCCCAAGCAAAGATAAATTACGTAATTGGTATTGATATTCCCGCTGAGAGCAATGACTTTGATGGTACTTATGAAAAGCTAAGATCAGTAGCTGAATCCTCCCTGTTTGACTTTCCTATTATTAAGGGGTCAAATTATTTCTATGGACATTTAATGTTCATAAATGGGGCCAGTACCGAGCTTTTTGAGTCAATTGCTAGTTTTATAAGTGATAAAGATAAGGCCACGATTGTTTGTTCGTATAAGGCTAACCACAGGGCTTTAAAGTCATTGCGTCGAAAATACCCTGTGTTTATTGCTGCATATAGCTTTCTTGTTAGTGTAGAACAAGGGCGAGAGCTTCAAGAGCTTGTGAAACCTGTATTAACAATGTTTAAAAAATTTAGGTTTTCAGAAGAAACATAACAATAACCATGGCATCAACAGTGCATTCAATGTTTTTGGTGCTTGTACTGCTTGTACTGCTTGTACTGCTTGTAAAACATACCCCTTTTTAGCATTAACACTAGCCATTCACACCCGTTATTTAGACAGACATCATCAGTCTTTATTTGAGCTAAAGACTGATGATGTTTTATGGTGTTAAGAGAATAACTTTTCTTCTAAGCGGCGGCCTTTGAGCAGAGATTTATATTGCCAGTTATGCTTCGAAAATAGCGTGAATAAGGCGATTTCGATATTGGCTTTATCATGTTGAATGATAAATTCATTCTCTTGTTTTTGCGCTATAGTATGCACCCCTTCTAACGCGGAAATGGCACTGATAAGCTCATCGCTTTGGCATTGGCTCATAGTGAGAGTGAGGTAATTTTGTTGCTGGCTATCACTCATAGAAACTGACTGATTAAGCTTGCCATTATCTAAGTAGAGCACCTGATCACAGAGTTTTTCTAACTCATCTAGATTATGTGAGCTGATCATAAAGGTGGTGTTGCCGGATTGGGATTTGACTAAATGGCGAATGATTTTGGCATTGGCGGGATCCAGCCCTGCGGTCGGCTCATCGAGCAATACCAGTTCGGGCTCACCTATTAAGGCTTGGGCAATGGAGACGCGTTTACTCATACCATGGCTTAGAGCGGTGGGGTTTTGATTGGCACTGCTTTCTAGCCCCACTAAACTCAGTACGCGCAAGGCTTCTTGCTGGGCAGCGGTTTTGGAAAAACCTTGCAAGCGCGCAAATAAAGTTAGCTGGGTAATAATGGTGAGGTTGGGATCTAAGCTGGCATCTTGGGGTAAAGAGGAGACTTTACCCAGTAAGGCTGGGCTACCCGGCGCATGACCTAACAGGCTGATCTCGCCACTGCTTGGCTGAATATAGCCACATAAGAGACTAAAGAGTGTGGTTTTTCCGGCACCGTTAGGGCCAACAAGGGCGATGGGCTGACCCGCCTTTAAGGTTAAGCTGACCTGATTAAGGGCACATTTACTGGCATAATGTTTGGTGAGATTGTGGCACTGAATAAGGCTCATATTGCACTCCGTTTCATGTATAGGCGACCCAGAGTCAAGAGTACTAGGGTTTGTAATAGTGGCATGGGAGCATAAATAAAACTTCCCAAGCCATGGGTGTTGATCATCTGTGAGATCTGCGCGCCCGGTAGCACCCATTGAAGAGCGGCTATGATGCTAGGGTGTTCGCTAAAGAAGCTGCTGACAATAAATAGTAATGCCCATAAGAGTACGGCATAAATGGTGGCTTGTTTTGATGAGTTAGCATATAAAGATAACAGGCCCATTAAGGCAGTGTAAGGCATTAATACTATGATGATATTAATACTGGCTAAGGCACCAGAGCTTAAGGCGGGCAAGAATAAACTGGCATCACGACTCACGCTGAGAATAATGGTTGCTGCCACTGTAATGAGTAACAAAATGGACTGGATCAGCAAGCTTCCTAAAAAACGCCCAAAATAGAGGCTGTCGCGGCTGGTTCTTAAGGTCAAGAAGCGAAAACTGCCACGGTTTTTATCCGATGCAAATTGATCCGCCGCCACAGAAATGCTAAACAGGGGGAAGATGAATAATGCGATGACCCAAAAAATGGCCATTTCTGCCACTTTCCAGCTAAAGAGTTGGTTTACTGAATTCTCTCCAAATACACTAATGAGTAATTGTCTGAAACTGGGATCGAGTAAATAAGTCGACGCATCTTTAATCGGATAGAGTAAAATTAATAGCCAAACTAACGCAAAAGCGGCAATGGCGATGAGGCCTCGTGTATTGAAGAGTATTTTTTTCACTTCAAATAAGGCGATAATGGCAGTGTTTTGTAACTGACTGGGGGCGGCATTATTCACGATAAGACTCTCTTCTATTCAGGGTTAACAGCTTCAAGGTTAACAGCATTGGTTCGCCTATTCTTTTTGTTAAACAAATTGGTTAAATTAATTAGTTAAATAAGATTTAAATCAGTAGTTTAAGTTAATTATTTAAATCAATCAGCAGGGTTTAAAGCAAGTGCTTAGAGCAGTTCCCTCAGGCACAGTTCCCTCAGGCACAGTTCACTTGCTAAGGTTAATCCAGTAAATCCGCCAGCGCCGTCTTTAATCTGTCGACTTCTTGTTCCAATACACTTACGCGGTTGCGCAATTGCGTGTATTCACTGTTATCTTCATTGCAGCAATCTTTAGTTGTGTTGGCACGGGTTTGAAGTGATGGGGTGTTTGAATGTACCTCGTCCTGTGCAATGTGAGGCGACGTGCTGTTGCTTGGCGTGAAACACTCATCAAAGCGGGCCTCGCGTTTACCGGGTTCTTTGGCTAATTGTATGGCTAAGGCTGGGCTGAGTTGGGCCAGTTGATGTAAAGTCTGCTCGACCTCGTGGACATCGGTAAAGCCATGTAAACGATTACTGCGGGTTCTGAGCTCTCCCGCAGTTTGAGGGCCGCGAAGTAACAATAAACAAATAATGGCCACTTGAGCTGGGCTAAATTGCCGATCGCTAAATTCAGTATTACAAAAGCGGTGTTTATACTTGACCACTCGGCTGCCAAAGCCTGATTGCTCCGAAATGAGGCGTTTTTTATTCAGGCTATCGACTCCAGCTTGCACTTCTGTTTCACTTAGCGACAGAACAGGGAAGCGGCTGGATTTTTGATTGCAGCCTAAGGTGAGGGCATTAAGCGACAGCGGGTACTGCTCAGGTGTGGTGAGTTCTTTTTCCAGCAGTACTCCAATAATTCTCGCTTCTAGTGGCGTGAGTTCCATATTTGGCTCCAGATATGCTTTTAAATTGCTGTGGGATGCCCATTATGGCAAAGAATATCATCTTAGAGTAACCTAAGAGTACCCCTTAATGATATAAAAAATAAGGTGTGCACATGAGCCATGTTAGGTTGATGATCTTGCTGGCGCTATTTATGATTATTATTAGTGCGATGACGGCATCGACAATAGTGGCGCTAAAGCCTGTTCATTTCATCGTTATTTTTCCGTTCTCAAATATCATTTTTGCTTTGTTTACGTTTCCTATCATCGATGGGATCTGTGAAATGTATGGTAAACAGCTTGCTTATTTAATCTCAGTATTAGGGATAGGATCTCAGGCATTCTTTGTTATTTTTATTCAGTTGTCTATTATCGCTCCAGGTGCGTCAATCTGGCACGATCAAGTGCATTACCAAGCGATATTATCGAAAAATTATCTTGTTTTTGTGGGGTCTTTTGTGGCTTTTCTGGTCGCACAATTTGCGGATGTCTATGTATTTCAAAAGATCAAAAAGGCAATGCGTCATCGCCACCTCTGGTTACGTTGTGGAGTTTCAAGTATTATTGGCCAATTTATTGATTCAGTGATCTTTATAAATATTGTGTTTTATTGGGCTTCAAATAAATTGACTTTAGTGCTTGGTTCATTTCTTTCTAAGTCTGTTTTGTGTCTTCTGGCGATACCTATTACTTATTCCATTGTCTATGCGATCAAAAAATTAGATCGGTATTATCGATCTCGTTGATTTGCTCAAGGCTGTGACTGTCTCGTCTAAAAACGGTATTGCTTTTTTCTTTTATGAAGGATCATTCAGTGACTCATTGTTATTCATAAAAGAGTCAAATATCAAGTAGGCTTCCCCATCCATGGGGTTAGAGGTGTGGATTTTATTTCACTAGCCTGATCCCATCTTTGTCTATGGTGATCGTTTGCTGTTTATACAAGGCGCCGATGCTTTTCTTAAAGGCTTTTTTACTCATGGCTAATTGTGCATAAATGTCTTCGGCTTGGGTCTTATCTGTGAGAGGCAAAAAGCCGCCAGCTTGTTTTAATTTAAATAAAATCGTCGTAGCGTGTTTATCTAGCTCGACTTTTGCGCCTTTTTGCAAAATCAGATCAATTTTTCCGTCGCTGCGAACTTGCTTAACATAACCTTTAAGTTTTTGACCAAATTTGAGGGGCTGAAAGACTTCATTTTTGTAAATAACGCCCCAGTGAGCATGATTGACTATGGCTTTATAACCCAGATCTGTGGTGCCGCCGATGATCAAATCCACTTCTTGTCCTTTGCCATAATGTGGCTCAGTTAAATCAAGAAACTTGTCTATCTTGGATGAGGCCACAATACGTTCATCCACGGGACTTTGATAAACATGGACTAAATAGGAACGCTCAGCTTCGATTGTTTTATGTTGTTCACCAAACGGCAGTAATAAATCTTTTTCTAATCCCCAATCTAAAAAGGCACCAAATCGGCCAATTTCAACGGCTTTTAGATAGGCAAACTGACCGACCTGTGCTTTGGCGCGTTTTGTG
The DNA here is from genome assembly GCF_947495455.1 of uncultured Shewanella sp. GTDB lineage: Bacteria > Pseudomonadota > Gammaproteobacteria > Enterobacterales > Shewanellaceae > Shewanella. Next base: position 43,317 of record NZ_CANLZC010000008.1, read on the forward strand.
GTGGCGATGATCATATCTTTAGAGTCTAAATAAAGGAACACAGTCACTTTATCACCGACTTTACAATCTTTGGGTGTGACTTTTCGAGGAAGCAAAACCTGACCCAGTTCTTGTGCATTTAAATAGACGCCGAAATCGACTGTTTTCACGACTTCAAGGGTACAGGTTTGACCGATTTGGATCATGGTATTCTCAACTCTAAAAAAGGGATAAAAAAAGATACGAGGTATAGCAGCGAGATTATAAGGAAAAGTCATGAGTAAGTCTTGTTTTAAGCTTGCTTTATTTGACTTTGCGAGGTTTAATTGCGTTTTTTAGAAAGCGCCATACACTCACAGCAGGTTTAAGCCTATTCGAGTCGCGTTTTTTATCAAATCAATTATTATTTTATTGTCCTTTCACCAATCACCGAATCAAGTTTAAGGTGAATAGTGAATAACGTCTCTTAGGTTGATGGCCCAGGAGATAAAAAGCCAGTTATCTGTCTGTGTAGAGAGAGCTGAATTGAAGTCGGTAATAGTCAGGTTAGAAAAATATGAACAATTGGTCCATTGATGATGCGCGTTCGCTGTATAACGTTAATTATTGGAGTCAAAGCTTTTACGGGATCAGCGAGACGGGTGAAGTCACTGTGTCGCCGGACTTGGCGCGTCCCGAGTGTAAAATTGGCTTAAATGCGCTGACTCAAAATTTAGTCAAAGCCGGTGTGGCTCTGCCTGTTTTAGTACGCTTTCCACAAATTTTGCATCACAGAGTCCACAGTCTGTGCCAAGCCTTTAATCAAGCGATACAAAAATATCAATATGACGCTGATTATTTATTGGTTTATCCCATTAAGGTGAACCAGCAACAAGCGGTTGTTGAGGAAATTCTTGCCAGTCAAAAAAGCAAAGAAATCCCCCAATTGGGATTGGAAGCGGGCAGTAAACCTGAGCTGATGGCGGTATTGGCCATGGCACAAAAAGCCAGCTCAGTGATTATTTGTAATGGCTATAAAGACAAAGAATATATCCGTTTGGCCTTGATTGGCGAAAAATTGGGCCATCAAGTGTATATTGTTCTTGAGAAAATGTCAGAACTTAAAATGGTTCTGGAAGAGGCGCAAGATTTAGGTGTCACACCTAGATTAGGTTTACGAGTGCGTTTAGCTTTTCAGGGTAAAGGCAAATGGCAAGCCAGTGGAGGAGAAAAGTCGAAATTTGGTTTATCGGCGGCCCAAGTGCTAACGGTGATTAATGAGCTGAAAACAAAAGACATGTTGTCTTCATTACAGTTATTGCATTTTCATTTAGGTTCACAGATCGCCAATATTCGTGATATTCGCCAAGGTGTAGGGGAAGCTGGGCGCTTTTATTGTGAGCTCATGAAGTTGGGCGCTAAGGTGAAGTGTTTTGATGTAGGTGGTGGACTGGCCGTCGATTATGATGGCACGCGGAGTCAAAGTACTAACTCGATGAATTATGGTTTAACTGAGTATGCGAACAATATTGTGAGTGTACTAACAGATATCTGTAATGAATATGAACAGCCCATGCCAAGGATCATCTCTGAATCGGGGCGTTATTTAACGGCGCACCATGCGGTGCTGATCACCGATGTTATTGGCACAGAAACCTATCAGCCCGAGGTGATTGAGCCGCCGCATCCAGACTCGCCGCAATTACTGCATAACATGTGGCAATCTTGGACAGAAGTCAGTGGCAAGGCCGATCAACGGGCCTTAATTGAAATATTTCATGACTGCCAAAGTGATTTAGCAGAAGTGCATTCTTTATTTTCATTGGGGCAAATTGGCTTAATTGAGCGTGCATGGGCCGAGCAAGTGAACTTAAGAGTGTGTCATGAGCTGCGCGATAATATGAGCAGCAAATACCGTTTTCACCGACCTATTATTGATGAGCTGAATGAAAAGCTTGCCGATAAGTTCTTTGTGAATTTCTCTTTGTTTCAATCTTTGCCTGATGCTTGGGGGATCGAACAAGTCTTTCCTATTTTACCTTTAAGCGGCTTGGACAAAGTGCCAGAAAGACGGGCGGTGATGCTAGATATTACCTGTGACTCTGATGGCACTGTGGATCAATTTGTGGACGGGCAAGGCATTGAAACCACATTACCGGTTCCCACTTGGAGCGCTCAAAGTCCTTACTTTATGGGATTTTTCTTAGTGGGTGCTTATCAAGAGATTTTGGGCGATATGCATAATTTATTTGGTGATACCCATTCTACCGTGGTGCGCTTAGATGACGCAGGGCAAGTGGATATTGAATCGGTTCTGGCGGGAGACACAGTGGCGGATGTCTTAAAATATGTGAACCTTGATCCACTATCTTTCATGCAAACCTATGAAGACTTAGTGCATCAACATATTGATGAGCAAGAGCGAGTGGATATTTTAAAAGAATTGCAACTTGGGCTTGAAGGTTACACTTATTTGGAAGATTTTTCCTAAACCAAGCACACTTTATCCTTATGCCAGGTTTCATACTGGTGATGTTGTTATTTAAGTTATCTAAAAAGAACGGCAGTGGTTCATCATTGCCGTGATTTTTAGATGTGTCCATCAAGCTTAAATGGAGTGAATAAGCTGCAGTATGTTTTTTGAAGGAGTCGAAAAAAAAATCTTGGTCAAAGTGTCTGACAAACATATTTCGCTGCGGCAATTTGACGCCGACTTTTGGGCGTATCTCGTCTCTTTTTCAAGGGCAAAAATACTCTCTAAGATCAGTAGCACTCAATGTGATGCTTATTTGCTCAGTGAATCTAGCTTGTTTGTGTGGGATAAGGCTTTTTTAATGTTAACTTGTGGTGATAGCACGTTAGTTGACAGCCTTATACACTTTATGAGCCAAGTGCATAAGGATGCGGTAGTTCAGGTGCGCTATTGTCGGCGCAATGAGTTTATGCCTGCGTTACAACAACAGCACTTTTTAGATGATATCTCATTGCTTAAGCAAAAAATCAATGGCCGTGCTTATCGTATTGGTCATTTAGACGGTCATCATCAATATGTCTTTCATGCTGATTTAGCTGTCTTGAACCCTGTAGAGAAGAGCCATGATAAAATAAACAGCGGTGAAATAAAGCGCGATGAAATAAGCAGGAATGAAAAAAATACGGGTGAGATGTCCTATGATGCAGTGATCTATGATGAAGAGAGTTGTGATGGAATGGCTTTGAATGAGATGGTCTGGAATGAAGTGAGCTGTGATGGGATAGCTTTGGATGAGATGGCCTGCAATGAGGTGAATAGGGTTGAACTCAAGCCCTTTTCAGCGGGGTGCGAGCTATTGATGTACCATATTCAAGGGGAGTTTGCCACGTATTTACGCAGCGACAGTGTCAGTTGCGAGGGGATTCGAGAGCGATTGGGGCTAGAGAGGTTTTTTCCTCAGTTTATTTTGGACGATCATTGTTTTTCACCTTACGGTTATTCAATTAATGGTATGTATGACGCGAATTATTTTACCATTCACATTACACCGCAAACACAAAGCTCTTATGTGAGTGTTGAAACCAATTTTGGTGGGCATGATCAATACTCGGCTTTGGTCGAGCATTTTTTATCATTATTCTTACCCAAAAAGTGGGATGTGCAAACCTTGAATAGGCCTCTAGTGCTGCCATCCAATCAAAGGGTATTGTGTTTATTAGAAAGTCAGTTATCACTGTCCAACACAGAAAAGCTATTTTTTTATCAATATCAACTGAATCATACTGAGGTCTTGCCTGCCTACGGGCTATAATAGGGCTGAATTTTAGCATCACTATGATTGATGCATCGCCATGGATTGATGCATCAGAGTATGAGTTAATTTTTACGCACAATTTTTACGCACTATAGTTGAGTGCTATTTTGGAGAAGTTATGAGCACCATTGCTGATAAAGCGGATTATTCTTTGTATTCAAATGCATTTGGTTATCTACGCCAACCTTTAGATTTTAATCCCATTGCCAGCGAGGCTGATGTGGTTGTATTAGGATTGCCTTTTGACATGGCGACAACGGGACGCTCTGGTGGTCGTATGGGACCGGGGGCGATCCGTCAAGCATCAGTCAATTTAGCTTGGGAAGAAAAGCGTTGGCCATGGGATTTTCATTTGTGTGAACACATTAGTATTGTTGATGCGGGTGATTTAGTTTATGACTGTGGTGATGCAAAAGACTTTACTGCGAGGGTGGAGCAGTTTGCTTCAAAAATTGTGGATTCGGGTAAGGCATTATTGAGTTTTGGTGGCGATCACTTTGTGACTTTGCCTCTGCTAAGAGCCCATTATAAGAAACATGGCAAAATGGCGCTGTTACATTTTGATGCCCACACAGATACATACAGTCAAGGAAGTCAATATGATCATGGCACTATGTTTTATCATGCCCCTAAAGAAGGAATTATTGATGCTGAGCACTCAGTGCAGATAGGGATCCGTACTGAATATGATAAACAAAATCATGCTTTTCAAGTCATTGATGCAGCTGCGGCTAACGATTTAAGTGTGGATGATATTGTTTCTCAGGTTAAGGCTTGCATTGGCGATCGTCCTTTATATATCACCTTTGATATTGATTGCTTAGATCCAGCTTTTGCACCGGGTACAGGCACCCCTGTTTGTGGCGGGCTGACTAGCGATAAAGCCCTTAAGATCATTCGTGGCTTAAAAGACATGAATATTGTAGGCATGGATGTGGTGGAAGTGGCGCCAAGCTATGACAGCAGTGATATTACCGCATTAGCGGCGGCGACCTTAGGATTGGAAATGCTGCATGTTTGGGCTTGCAGTAATGGTAAAGTCACTGATAAGTAGTGTGGTGATTGCTATAAAAATACACTTGTTTCAATGAATATTAGGGATTAGTTTAATGACAGACATTAGTGATATTAGACGTGAATATACTCTCAGTGGTGATATTCACGAAGATATGCCGAGCAATCCTATGGCATTATTTACCCATTGGTTAGAAGTGGTAAAGGATTCCAATATCGCAGATCCCACTGCGATGTCCGTTGCCACGGTTGATGAAACCGGGCAACCGTTTCAGCGTATTGTTTTGTTAAAACGCTTTGATGACCAAGGTTTTGTTTTTTTTACTAACTTAGGTAGCCGTAAGGCGAAACAGATTGCAGTTAATGGGAAAGTCAGTTTATTATTTCCTTGGCAATCCATTGATAAACAAGTGGCAATAACAGGGGTTGCTGAGCCCTTGTCAAAAAAAGAAGTCTTGAGTTATTTTGTGAGCCGGCCTAAAGACAGCCAAATCGCAGCTTGGGTGTCTAAGCAGTCGAGTCCTATTAGTGCTCGTAATGTGTTGGACAGTAAGTTTAGTGAGCTTAAGGCCAAGTTTGCCAAAGGAGAAGTCCCTGTACCTAGCTTTTGGGGGGGATATCGCGTGAGACCTTCAAGTATTGAGTTTTGGCAAGGAGGAGAGCATAGACTTCACGATCGTTTTTTATACACTCAACATGAAGGTCAATGGGACAAAGCGCGTCTTGCCCCTTAATATGATGATATGAAATGGAGCAGAAAATGAAACAGGGTTTAAAAACGGGGTTACTCGCTTTGCTATTGCCTTTAGGCTTTAGCGTCAATGCTGCCACTTGGACTGTGAGCAATCAAGAATCTAATGTGAGTTATGTCTCCATTAAACAAGGCAAAATCGCGGAGGTAAATCGTTTTACTCAAGTCGACGGCCAATTGAATGATAAAGGGGCTTTTTCGTTAACCATTCCTTTATCCAGCGTCTCAACGGGCATAGCCATTCGAGATACGCGAATGAAATCTGTTTTTTTTGAGGTGGATAAATACCCCAAATTAACATTGAGCGCCCAAATTGATCCCAAATCGATTCAGGATCTGCAGTTAGGTGAAGTCGCTAGAATGGAAGTCGATGCCAATATTGATTTTCATGGTGAAAGTAAAAAAATGTTAGTGACGGTGAGCGTGGCAAAACTGTCTGAAACCGGCTTGTTAGTGACCAGTACTCAACCTGTTATTATTAATGCTGGGGAGTTTGAATTGGTCTCGGGTGTGAATAAATTACGGGATCTTGCAGGGCTAACGCAGATAAGCTACGCGGTGCCCGTGTCTTTTGTATTAAGTTTGCATCAGTAATCCACATTCTTTGCTTGAACTTTTGCTTGAGCTTTTGACTTTTGTTTGAATTAGGGAGGCGGTTTTGTAAGCCGCCTCTTGTCGTGCCTTTGTGGATGCTAAGCACAGGTAACTACTCAGTATTAGGGTGAATCAATAAAGGAATTGGGGTTTTATGGTAACAGATAAAGAAGGTTACATACATCTGATACACTATTTATCACAGCATTTGGACTTATTTGAAGATCCGACTTCAACACGAATTGATGATACTGTGATGGAGCTGTTTGAGTCACAGTTAGCAGCCCAAATTATTATGGTTTGTGGTCAAAATCCGGCGTTATCTTTTAGCCAGCGTAATCAAGTGATTCGAGAGGTGGATGCTATTGTTTATGATCTGGAAGAAATTCTTGCCAATGTTGCTAATGAACCAGCGACCCAAGCACAATCGGTTTTTATTAGTGAATTTTCAGTGCTCATAAAAAATTTATTTGATCAAGAAGTGGCACTCATCTTAGGTCAAAAAACCGCATAAAAGCGCCTTTTGTGGAGTATTAGCACAATGTTGCGATGTTTTAACCCTGTTAGCGGCTTGTCACTATGATTTGACGAGCTGCAAGATGGAATGGGTTATTGGCTTAAAAAATGCGGGCGGTATATTGCGGTTCTAAAATCCATGTGCTATCACCATGCTTCAAATCTGTTTCCCTGTTGAGTCGTCTTGGAGCGTAAAGTGAAAGTGAGTTTTAAATTAGGTCTGTTAACCTTGTTGTTTTCGATTTCGTTAGCGGGTTGTGCATCAGGCAAAAAAGTGATTGGTGCTACGGCTGATATGTCAGTAAAAGGCACTGGGCTTAATTATATTGCGCGTATTGACACTGGGGCAGCAAGAACTTCATTAAATGCAAAAGATATTGTTGTGGAAGCATCCGATGGAAAAACCATGCGTCATGATATTGGCAAAATGGTGTCCTTTACGACAACGAATGCCGACGGTGAGTCTAAACGTATGACGGCTAAAATAGTGGGTGTCTCTAAGATAATCAACTCTCAAGGAGAAGAGCGTCGCTATATCGTTAAAGTCACTATTCTTTATCAAGGTGAGGCACGTAAAGTCAGCGTCAACTTGCGTGATCGTAGTCACATGGACTATAAACTATTGATAGGACGAGATTGGTTGAAAGGCCATTATATGGTAGATGTGGAAACGGCAAGAAGTTAATGTTAAACGCATTGGAATATTATTAATGTTATATTTATCCTTTTATGGTGACTTAAGAAGTAAGAATGAGAGGTAAGTATGCCGCAAATAGAGCTGAAATACTCCGATGACTTGACCCTTGATACTGACGCTATTTTTACGGCTATCGAACACAGTATCAATGGTAAAGATAGCAGCGCCGGAGTGTGTAAGAGTCGTGCCTTTCCTGTGAGTGAGTATCGTCACTCACATTTGTATATTTCTGTTATGCTGCTTAAAAAGCCCCATAGAGATGGGGCGTTTATGCAATCTTTGGCTGAAGAGCTCAAAGCGGAGATCATGCCTTTATTATTACAAAATTGCTATTTCTCTCTATCGGTTGATTATATTGGTGATTACTACATTACGGATTATTTTCAATCTTGGCATAGCCAAATCAATTAATGCTGACTTGAAAGTGAGTCGAGCATGCAGTTGATGAGCAAATTTCAACCTCTGTTTTTGAATAACGATTTAAGTCTTATAGAGAAAATTGACTTTCTATAAAAAAGTTGCTAACGTCCTATTTTTATAGGACAATTTAATATGCGAATTGCTATATCTGGTACTCATTGTGTGGGTAAAACAAGGTTAATTGATGATTTAATTATTCGCTACCCTGAATATCAATCAATGAAAGAAGTGTATTATGAGTTATTAGATGAAGAAGATGGTGCATTTGCATTAGAACCTACGATTGACAATATGCTAAAGCAGCTTGATGCTAGTATTGAGCAATTAGAACAGCAGGATATGGAAAAAAATATTATTTTTGACCGCTGTCCTCTCGATTTTATTGCTTATGCAATGCATGCAGCCGAACTGGACTCGATTGATATTCATTGTCATGAAATTTCCGAACGCTTTCCCCAAGTCATTGAAATATTGAACCAGCTCGATCTGATTGTTTTTTTACCAATGACTGAACAATCACCTGTGTTTTACGCTGAAGAAAACCCTGAGTATCGAAAAGCCGTGGATAAATACTTTAAAAGATTATACCGTGATGATGAATTATATTTATTTCCGAATTACAATCAGCCAAAAATTGTAGAAATTTTTGGTAGTCCGCAAGAACGAGTTGAAAAAATGTCTACTTATCTTTAGATGGTGATTTTAGATGTTATGGCAGCTTTTTACCGCTGCCATATTTTTTTAACATTCTGATTTTATTACTTCTTGATCTTTATACTTTAAGCCCCACTAATAATGCATCGAGTTGCTCTGCGGTGGCATGGAGTTCATCACAACCTGAAACACTCATATTCGCTGATTGCTCGACATCATGGGATTGATTACGAATTTCCATCAAATTAGTGGCGATTTCATTGGCTACGGCAGACTGCTCTTCGGCTGAGGTGGCAATGAGCGCACTCATTTCATAGACTTTAGCGCTATGTTGGGCGATGGCATCTAAATCTTTTCCAGTGGCCAATACATGCTTTTTGCCTTCGTCGGCTTTTTCAACCGTGCGCGTCATGACACGAGTCAAATTTTGTGAGCCAGATTGTAGCGCTTCGATCATGGCTTTAATTTCAACGGTGGCGGCTTGTGTTCGCCCAGCTAAGGTTCTGACTTCATCGGCGACCACGGCAAAACCTCGACCTTGCTCACCCGCTCTAGCCGCTTCAATGGCGGCATTTAAAGCCAATAAATTGGTTTGTTCAGAAATGGCATTGATAGTAGTGATCACTTCATCAATTTTAGCAGCATTGTCATTTAAGTGATCCACTGCGGTTGAGGCATCCCCAATTTCGCTGGACAGTGTGCCAATGGCATTCACTGTGGTATTAATGTCTCTCGATCCCGCTTCTACTTGGTGGTTAGCTTCTTGAGTTTCAATGGATGACTGCTCCGCATGACGGGCAACTTCTTTGACGGCTGCCGTCATTTGTTCCATTGCGGTGGCCAAAGAATCTAGATGTTGGCGTTGATCTTTTGCCAAAGATTGCCCTTCTTGTGCGGTGTTTCTAAATGCATGTACTACTTGGCGGATTTGCGCCGTTGCCTGAGACATTTGCTGAACCAGGGATTGTTGGCGATCCACTAAGGTATCTATACTCAGGGCGAGATGGCTAAATTCATCTTTGACTTTAAAATAATTTAATCGACCCGTTAAATCTCCGGCTGCGGCTTTTTGCAGTGCCATGACATTGGTGTACAGTGCGCCGCCGACAAAAGTGGAAATATAATAAGATACGACAAAAATGGCTAAGCAACTGCCCAATAGTGTGAGGTAGGCCAAGGGATCATCATATAAGTGATAGGGGGTTATTGTGGGACTGTTTGTTTTCGTGGGGGTCATGCTTTGATGGATTTGTTGCTTGACACTGGCTTGAGTGGTGTCGAGCAATGAGCTTTGGGTCTGATCTCTGAGTTGGTTTAAGGCTTGTTCATGCCGCTGTGCTTGTTGGGTTAATTGGGTTTGAAAATGGCTGTTTAATTGCTTTGTCAGAACTAAAGTGAGTAGGATGAGTGCCAAAATGGGCAAAATAGCCAAAATGGCGAATTTGGTCTTTAAGGTCATGTGGATCAAATATTGATCAACCCAACGAAATTTAACTTCTTTCATGGTATTTCTCATTTTTGGGACTTACCCTAATATCGGTCAAAGGCGCTATAACTTGAATGATTTGTTGTTATTGTGTTTCATTTTTTGTTGGCCTAGTGACGTGAAAATAGCGCTATTAAGATACATAAGGCAATTTATGTTAATTATGTGGAGCTTACTATTAACAATTTAATTGAGTAAAACACCAGCAAAAAAGGGTTTTATGTTAATAAATCGCCGCTATTTTAAATGCTATTGAGAAATATCCGTCAATTGAATTAAAAAACCTCGAATTATCACTAGTCAAATGCGGTATGCTCACGTAAAATTTGTATTTTTTCTTATTTTCACTCTTGAAATTAAAGTTAGCCAAAAAAAGTAATGGGGCTCAATATGGGGTCACCACGCACTGGAAGAGATAATGTCACAGTTAACAGAAATCGTAGAACAGGCCTTAGCGGCAATCGAAGGAGCTGATAATTTAAAAGCCCTCGATGACCTTCGTGTCGATTACCTTGGTAAAAAAGGTCAGATCACCGACATGATGAAAATGATGGGGAAATTACCTCCTGAAGAGAAGCCAGCTTTTGGACAAGCGGTCAACCAAGCCAAGCAGCAAGTGCAAAAAACCTTATCTATGCGTATAGAAGGTTTAAAGGCGGCGGAATTGGAAGCACAGCTTGCCAGTGAAGGGATTGATGTGACATTGCCTGGTCGCCGCATTGAAAATGGCGGCTTACATCCAGTGACTCGCACTATTGAACGTATTGAAGCCTTTTTTGGTGAATTAGGCTTTGAGGTGAAAGAAGGTCCGGAAATTGAAGACGACTTTCATAATTTCGATGCGCTGAATATTTCAGAGCATCATCCCGCTCGCGCGGATCATGACACCTTTTACTTTAATCCTAAGGTGATGTTAAGAACACAAACTTCTGGTGTACAGATCCGCACCATGGAGCAAGAGAAACCGCCGCTACGCATTATTTCTCCTGGTCGTGTATACCGTAATGATTACGACCAAACTCACACGCCTATGTTCCATCAAGTGGAAGGCTTGTTTGTGGCTGAAAAAGTCAACTTTGCTGAACTTAAAGGCATATTGCACGATTTTTTACGTAACTTCTTTGAAGAAGATTTACAAGTGCGCTTCCGTCCTTCTTACTTTCCTTTCACTGAGCCTTCTGCAGAGGTAGATGTGATGGGTAAAAATGGTAAATGGCTTGAAGTCTTAGGTTGCGGCATGGTTCATCCAAATGTACTGCGCAGTGTGGGCATCGATCCTGAGCAATATTCCGGCTTCGCTTTTGGTATGGGCGTCGAGCGTTTATCAATGTTGCGTTATGGCGTGAATGACTTACGTTCATTCTTTGAAAATGATTTACGCTTTTTAAAACAATTTAAATAATCGGAGCTGTACTAGCATGAAATTTAGCGAATCTTGGCTTCGTGAGTGGGTTAATCCAAGTGTTGACCGCGAAGCATTAGCGCATCAAATTACCATGGCAGGATTGGAAGTTGATGGTGTTGACCCTGTTGCCGGTGAATTCAGTGGCGTTCTTGTGGGTGAAGTGGTGGAATGTGGCCAGCATCCTGACGCCGATAAATTACGCGTAACCAAAATCAATGTAGGCGCAGATGAGCTCATCGATATTGTGTGCGGCGCACCCAATTGCCGACAAGGCATTAAAGTGGCGGTCGCCATGGTCGGTGCTGTGTTGCCAGGTGACTTTAAAATTAAAAAAGCCAAATTACGTGGACAGCCTTCTTTTGGTATGTTGTGCTCTTATGGTGAGTTAGGCATTGATATTGAAAGTGATGGCATTTTAGAGTTGCCCGAAGATGCGCCAGTAGGGCAAGATCTTCGTGAGTATTTAAACTTGAATGATGCCACCATTGATGTGGATTTAACGGCGAACCGCGCCGATTGTTTAGGCATAGCGGGTTTGGCTCGTGAAGTGGGCGTGCTCAATCGTCAGGCCGTGACTTTGCCTGAGTGGCAGCCAGTGCCAGCCAGTATTGATGAAACCGTGTCGGTGGATTTACAAGCGCCAACGGCCTGTCCACGTTATTTGGCTCGTGTCATCAATAATGTCAATGTGAAAGCACAAACGCCGCTTTGGATGCAAGAAAAATTGCGCCGCAGTGGTATTCGCTCTATCGATCCTATTGTGGATATTACCAATTTTGTATTGCTTGAATTCGGTCAGCCTATGCATGCTTTTGATAAAGCAAAAGTGGAAGGCAATATTCAAGTGCGCTTGGCAAGCGGTGATGAAAAATTAACCTTGCTTGATGGTAATGAAGTGACTGTGCCTAATGATATGCTGGTTATTGCATCGCAAACACAACCACTTGCTCTTGCAGGGGTTTTTGGTGGTGAGTATTCAGGTGTGAGTCAGCAAACACAGTCTATTGTATTGGAATGTGCTTTCTTTGCGCCGCTTGCCATATTAGGTAAGGCACGTCGTTTAGGGCTACACACTGATTCTTCACACCGTTTTGAGCGTGGAGTGGATCCTGAGCTGCAGCACAAAGCCATGGACAGAGCCAGCCGCTTAGTGCTTGATATTTGTGGTGGTGAAGCCGGTCCCGTTGTGGAAGCCAAGTCTGAGGCGAATTTGCCAAAACCGTTAAGCATTTTACTGCGCCGCGCTAAACTAGACCGCATTTTAGGCCATGAGATCAGTGACACAGATGTAGAAGAAATTCTGACACGTTTAGGCTTTAGTGTTGAGGCTCAAGCAGACAGTTGGCAAGTGACAACGGCCACTTATCGCTTTGATATGGCGATAGAAGAAGATTTAATTGAAGAAGTGGCACGTATTTACGGATATAATAATATTCCTAATATTGCCCCTGTTGCCTCACTTAAGATGTCCGATCATAAAGAAGCGGATATCAGTGTAAAACGTGTGCGCAATGTCTTAGTGGATAGAGGGTTTCAAGAGGCGATCACTTACAGCTTTGTTGATCCTAAACAACAGGCACTGATCCATCCGGATCAAGATGCCATGATTTTACCGAATCCCATTTCGGTTGAAATGTCGGCAATGCGTTTGTCGACAATGACAGGTCTTTTGTCGGCTGTGGCTTATAACCAGAGTCGTCAACAGAATCGGGTGAGGTTATTTGAAACAGGGTTACGCTTTATTCCTGATGAAAATGCACCGTCCGGTGTACGACAACAAGCCGTGTTAGGCGCTGTGATTGCAGGCAATCAAAGTGACGAACATTGGACCTTGGCGTCACAAACGGTTGATTTTTTCGACCTTAAAGGCGATCTTGAAGCCATAATTGGCTTGACAGGATCGGATCTAGACTTTAGCTTTAGATCAGCAACACACTCAGCGCTTCATCCTGGGCAATGTGCTGAAATTCTTAGAGGTGAGCAAGTAGTAGGTATCATCGGAGCCGTTCATCCTAGTTTAGAAAAGCCGTTTGGCCTGAATGGTAAAACCATCATTTTTGAGCTGGAATTGGATGCTTTATTGCAAGCCAAATTGCCGCTAGCCCAGGCTGTATCTAAGTTTCCAGCTAACCGTCGTGATATCGCGATTGTAGTTGATGATGCAGTTACAGTGGGCAATGTTGTAAAAGTGATAAGAAAAGTTGGCGAAAATCAGTTGGTTGGCTTAAACTTATTCGATGTATACAAAGGTAAAGGTGTAGAGGCTGGCAAGAAGAGCTTAGCTATCGCACTTATATTTCAAGACAACACTCGTACGCTTGTAGAAAAGGATATTGCTGAAATGGTAAATTCAGTGGTTTCTGCTCTCAAGTCTGAGTTCAACGCATCGTTGAGGGACTAAAAGTATGGCACTTACCAAAGCCGAAATGGCAGAACATCTTTTTGAAACGCTCGGTCTCAATAAGAGGGTAGCAAAAGAGATGGTAGAGTTGTTTTTCGAAGAAATTCGTCAGGCGCTCGAAAGTGGTGAGCAGGTCAAGTTATCTGGCTTTGGCAACTTTGACCTAAGGGATAAGAATCAAAGACCGGGAAGGAACCCGAAAACTGGCGAAGATATTCCTATTTCGGCACGTCGTGTTGTGACGTTCCGTCCTGGACAAAAGCTAAAAAGTCGAGTTGAAGAGGCTAACGCAAATAAGTAGTTGCGTGCTAGCAGTATGTAAAGGCCACTCTTCTGAGTGGCTTTTTCATTATTGTGGTAGGATACCCTGTCATATTTCAAGTATATTGTTACATCTTGAGGTATTCTGGGGAGATATATGCAGCTTCATATTCTATTGAATGTGGATCTGCACTTTCACTTTATATAAAAAGAAGTGATCTGATATTGTATTCGTTGTCAGATCAGAGGTTGAAGTCTTGTCTACACATGCGAATTATTTTGATCGTCGTTTTTCTTTAAATCTATTGCATCCTAAGTTTTGGCTATCTTGGGTCGGCATTGGTATTTTGGTGTTGTTTTCCTTATTGCCCGCTTGTATACGGGATCCCATTGCTAGAGTGTTAGCCAAGTTAGTGATGAAAATCGCGAAAAAACCCATTAGAGTGGCGAGAGCCAATTTAACTTTGTGTTTTCCTGAGTATTCGGCCCAGAAAATCGATGACCTCATTACTCGTAATGTGGAAAATTTTGCCATGATTTTATTGGGGCAAGCCGAATTGCTGCTCCGTGGTGAAGCGCATTTACGAAAACGCGTTAAGGTTACAGGCCTTGAGCATGTGCATCAGGCGCGAGCACATAAGCAACCCATTATTTTTGTTATGCCACATGTGTGGGGCATAGATTATGCGGGTTTGAGGCTTAATATAGAGTTGCCCATGGTTACTATGGCAAAAGCCCACCGTAACGACTTGTTTAACTGGTTTAATAACCGTATGCGCAGTACCCATGGGGGTGGTGTTTATATGCGAGAAGCGGGCATTCGTGCGCTGCTGAGCGAGCTTAAGCAAGATAACAGTTTCTTTTATTTACCCGATGAAGACTTAGGTCCTGATAAAAGTGTTTTTGCGCCCTTTTTAGGCACCACAAAAGCCACCTTGCCCGTTGTGGGACGGCTCGCAAAAGCGGGCAATGCGCAAGTTATGCCAATACAAATAGGCTATAACCAGAAAACAAGACAATTTGATTTAACGGTTTTGCCGGCCATTAAGCCCAGTACCATGCAAGGTAAAGAAAACGAAGCCCTTGCCCTTAACAAAGCGGTGGAGCAAGTCATTTTGGCGTATCCTGAGCAATACATGTGGTTTTTAAGAGTACTCAAAACGCGTCCTGAAGGTGAACCCGATATTTATTCTTGATCCCAAGAGAAAGTCGTAATGAATAAGAAAACTAAGGAGTAAACCTATGACAAGGGAATATAAAGGCCGCTGTTTATGCCACAGTGTAGAATTTACCATCACAGGTGAATTTGATTGTTTCTTTCTCTGTCATTGTAGCAGATGTCAAAAAGGCACAGGCACAGCCCATGGAGCGAATCTGTTCGCAACTAAAGCTGAGTTAACTTGGCTTACTGGTGAGAGTCATGTGCGTCAATTTAAGGTGCCCGATACTCTGCATCAACGGGCCTTTTGTGAGAGGTGTGGCGCCGCTATGCCAAATTTACAAATGGATGGCAAGCTATTAGTCGTACCTGCTGGCAGCCTTGATACTCCATTTGATATTAAGCCAAATGCACACATTTGTTGTGATGATAGGGCTGAGTGGGACACAGAGTTACACACGCTTGCTTGTGTGCCCGGTTTACCCACATAGAATGAACAACTTGTTTGAATAAAATGCCGTTTTTTGCAAGAGTTTATCACTAGAGCTGCGTGCCACATTCGCTCGAATAAAAAGACGACGACCCTGCGTGTTAAGCTTGAACGTGTTGAGCTTGAAGGCATTTTATACTGATAGAGCTAAAGGATTGGAGAGATCGTCATTGCTCAAGTATATAAGTAAGCTTTTAAGTGAAAGTGACCACATTTTTTATGTGTTCCCTTGGCATATAGGGTGTTGGTTAAGTGTGTGGGTTAGTCGACCTTCATTGATATTTATTGCCTGTCGCAGACTGATGTGCAGATACCTCTGTAGCACGCTATAAACTCATCCCTGAGCGCTCTACGACTTCAAATGACATCCTTGTCTAACGGCCAGCCAAATATCCCTATTTGTCGCTCATAGGAGCCATTTTATGGCTTTCGCCTTGAAATCGAAGCCCTCTAGTTCATTTACACTGATTTGAAAAATAAAAATAAAAATAAAAATAAAAGCAGGGTGTTTCTTCGGGTTACGTTTTGAGTTTCAATTGTGATTTTCTGTTGAATAAAGAGCATCTTTGAATGAAGGCTGAGCATTTTTTATTTGGATTAATTGATATTGGTTAAGTATATTAGTCTAAAAATAATTGTGGGTGGTTTGATAGTATTGGTATCCATGATTGCGCCTCAAAAGAAGATCATAAGATAATAACTGGCTCATCGGATCAAGCTAGCCATTATGTTGGTTGAAAAATAACCCACTACTTTTTCCTTAAGATTGGATAATGGGTCATTCTATTTTTAACTATTATAAGGAAATAACACATAAAAACGAACGCTAATTAGAGTCAACGAAAAAAATCCATTCAAAGTAGCCATAATTGGAATCTTGTATTGTGTAAGAGGATAAGTCTTGGCAATAGTCTATATAATCTGAATTGGCATTAGACCCTTTAGGATAAGAAAAATTGCCGCCAGCGCCGCCAGTACTATAATCATCAGCACTGCCACCACCGCCAAAGCCACCACCACCATTATTCCCAGCGGTGCCACCATTGCCATAATCACCTCGAGATGAAAAATCACCATTATACCAACCATAGGTACCTTCTCCACCTACACCTGCTGTTCCTGAATCACCATCAGATCCAGCTGAACCAGCAGCAGCATAGGTTTCAATATTGTCTTCCGTTAGCATCGTACTACAATCTAGCTGATTAGTGGTGCCGCCGCCTCCACCTTCAACTCCCCAATCCCCATTTACAACTGCAATTGTCCCATATCCACCTTGTTTTGATGAGCAGAGACTGTCATCTGCCATCAATGCTTTGCCATCCCCTCCATCAATACCAGTATCTCCTGAAGAAGCAGCCTCACCACCACCACCAGCGACCAATAGTAATTGTCCATCAGATGAAGCATCCCAGAGTGCGGTGCTATTATCGTCAATATATTGGGTTGAAATGACAGTACTCCCGCCTAAATAGCCTAATATAAAACGCAGATAATCATCTGTATCATTACTGTCTTTTAGATCTTGTAGTGTAGTTATAGTAGCAGATACTCCACCTTCACCTCCGATGCCCTCATCGTCATCTTTCCCAGAGGCACCATAAGCATATAAACAAGTCGTATCGGTATTTGATACCGTTGAGTCATTATCACCCAGCTCTATACTGAGGTATAGCTGGACATATTCCTTAATGTCATCCAAATCCAGCGTATAATAGCTGTCACAGTCGCTGTTATCAAATTTTGATTTTACTGATATGGCAGCATCAAAATCAACCGAGTCAGAACTGTCACCTACATCATAAGTTGATATTTTTAAAGGGCACTCTTCATTTTGGTCTAGATAATAATCAATGTAGTCTGAGTATATTGTAATTGGTAGAGTACTTGAGTAACTGCTTTCGAAATTAATGTCATTAGTATTTTCAATGCTCATAGAAAGTTCAACTAGATAATTGCCAGCATGAAGAAAATGGTTACGACGTTCGCGGTGATCAGTGCCGTGATCGATCACCGTAATTTCATTAGTCTCTAAATCTGTAATGGTATAACGGATAGCAGTCACCTCATGAACGTCAGGTATAATGGAATGACTGCTATCCATAATTAGCTCGGAATCATTACCGCTTTTAATGAGGGTTAATACAGCTTCAGGATCGGAGGTAGCGGGGTTATTACCATCGTTACAGGCTGATACAACAAGAATGGCAAAGAAAAGAAAGAATTTAATTGATTTTGTTATCATAATTATAAGCCTTTAGTACATTAATGTAGGTTGAGGTGTAATTGTAGTTTATTTGTTAACTTGATCTGGTTGACTAGGTCAAATTCTTGGTCTGAACAGGATGTTGCTCAGGAAAATAACCAAGACACAAGACAATCAAGGCATATGTGGACGCTTCCGCTGAGTCAAGGGATAAAATGCCAAGACTTTTGTCTTGGCATTTTATCTTTAAGTCGCTTAAGTTTGTCTCTTCGTTTGATACTTGTTGACTGACTTTTCTCGCTTTAATCGATAGTGCTGACAACCGTTGATAATAGGAAAAGCGGGCTTAACAAGCTTATGCTTGCGCCTCTAATGCCTAGTTATTAAATAGATTGACGAGCCAATACAACCAATAAAAAATAAACACTCAGACGGATTGCTAACGTTAAGTCATACCCTTGCCTTTGGTGGGTCTATGTTGGTTTTTCAGAAAACAGCTAAGCTATAACTTTATTAACTTCAACAAGATGTTAAAGTGTTTTGAAATTTAGAGTCCAAAGATCAGCAAGCGTTTGGTAGTACTAGCCCGCTCTACTATGATTGCTTTTTTAATTAACATTGTGGATGGTAATAATGAGAGCAGAAATAGAAGAGCGCATTCAGATGGAAATTATAGTGGATTGCTATGATACAGAAGAAGCTGCTATGGGGTGGTATTGCTATCTTGAAAATAACCTTGAATTTCCATTTTATGCAACAAGTACTAAAGGTAAATCAAAACTGACTATCGTAGGGTTAGCTGATGCTTCAGAATGCCATAGTCACATGTATGTTTTAGTCGATTTTGACGGTAATGATGAATTGCTGTTCCCTCTAGAAAATATTGAGCCATTAGGTACTAGCAATAATGCTTCCCAAGCTATAGAAGATTGGAAATATTGGTTAAGGCAAGGGTACTGTTTTTAAAAGTTTAGATTTTCAGAATAATCAACACACATGAACCTTTTCTTGCTTTGACGGCAAAACAAGAGGTAACTCATTTATTAAAGAGCAATATTCAGTGCTATCATTCAGTGCATTGAAGAGGTGAATATTGCTCATTCATTGACTATATGGTTAGACGATAAATTATCAGGTGCCAAATGATCAGGTGATAAATATCAGACAATAAGTTAGTAGTACTTATCACATTCATAAACGGATGTGGATTGATAATGATCACGGGGTTGACTCACATTAGTATAGCGGGTACCTAGCGTATTGGGTCCGTTATTAATGGATTGATTTGCCACGGCGCAGGCATCGTCATTACTGTTATTTTCACAAAAATCATCGTAATACAGGCCGTTCATCGCGCCTACAATCACTCCATTGCCTTCTTGACCACATTGCCATTGAGGCGGCGCTAAGTGCTCCCAATAACTGCGATCGCCAAACAATAGACGCATCATGTCGTCTTCATATAACCCTACCCAGTTAAAGGTCCACATAAAGATTGAATTAATATTCTCCATATGCTGAATATCACCGCTGATGGAGTCAAAGGCGTTATTATCGGCGATTAAGCCAAAAGTCCCTATCAAGGGGCCGCCCACAGACAAACCACACTGAATACCCCATTGGGCACATTGAGCATTGGCGGCTTCGGTATCTGCATTATCATCAACATCGATGATCAGTAGGTTTTCATCGTGACCACCTAATTGTGCTAGGTTTTGTTTAATGGCGGTCACGTATGGCGTATTTAACTCAGTTGCAGGATACACACCCCAAAACTTACGCATGCTGCCATCGCCTTCACCGACGACGGTTTTGACTGTTTGTCTAATATCGGCATAATCGGCATCGGTTTTAGTGGTTGATTTAATATCAAACCACACTGCTGCAATGTGCATACTCAGCTCTGCGGCGTTTAAAATCTCAGATAGATTGACGGCAACATCATCGCCATCGTGGTACGCACACCAAGTTTCAGCACAGGTTTTTTCCGCCGGCACATCATCACGGTGGGTGATATCAATTTCAATGGCATTAATGCTCAAATCATTATTTGCCGCATTGAGTGCCGACATACTGTTAACACGATGGGCAAATACCCATGCCGCATCTGATGCAACTGCGCTTGTGGTCAAAAATGAGTGACTCAGTGCGCTGGCAGAAATAAGCAAACCTGTTATTAATTTATTTATTTTATTATACATTTCCATAAATAGACTGAAAGCCGTCGTCTCAGATCAAGGCTACGCAGTGTATTGATTTTTATGAAATGTAGCAAGTTAGTTGTGTTAGTGTTTTGCAGTGTCAATATTTTGTAGTGTTTTATGCTGGAGCAATCGAGTTAGGATGAACAAAAGTGTGAGTTACAGCTAACACTTGAGGCTCATATTACGAGGATCTCGAAATGTTTTATAATGAGGTGAGGTTTTAATACATATTAGTGGCGTAAACTTTAGTGTGATCGGTTCACATTCTTTGTAAGTTTAGCCGATAGACGTGCTCTGATCCGCAAAGTGTCATGTGTCATTTTATTGGGAAAATATATGATGAACAATGGATTGCCAACCAAGGTGAGAGAGCTTCATAACCATCACTTTGATTTGACTATTTGGAACGAGTTTGTATTTCGAGATGACCAGTACAGATCTCAGTGGAATACAGTACTGCGACATTGCAGTTTCGATTATATGGAGGCCCATGCTAGCAAAAGTGTGCCTCTTGGTGGGGCTTTTTGGCATGGAGGTGCTCAGACCTTCATTTATAAAGGGAACAATGGGCGTTGGAGGGAGGAACTTTCAACAGACGATATTGCTCGATATGAGCAACGTGCTGTATTTGAATTAGGGAGCAACTGTGCTCACTGGCTCGCAACGGGTGAATCAACAGGGCTGTAAGCTTATGACAAAAATCTATAAAACCAATAATAAATCCTCAAACTGCACTTTAATTGTTCATTCAGTTAGTATTACGCTTGCTGGTGTAGTAATGACTTTACATCAATAGATTTTTGGTGATAACATTAAAATTAATCAAATAAAAACATATGGTTGAGTAAGGTCGCTTTCTTAACATAAGAGTGTATATAATGAAATTAGCTGAAGCTTTGAACAGAAGAGCTGAGATCAGTCAACGTTTACAAGAGTTGAGAGAAAGAACAACTCGAAATGTTTTAGTTCAAGAAGGTGACAAACCTTCTGAAAATCCTGTTGAGTTACTCAAGCAACAAGAAGCACTATTTTTAGAGTTTGAAAATTTAGTGACTCGTATTAATAAAACAAACAATCAAATTTTATTAAGTGACGGCAAGCCCATGGTGCTTGCTTTATCTCAAAGAGAGACGCTTAAACTTAAACATAGCTTGTATAAATCAATTGCTTCTGCAGGAACGCCGCAAATTTCTCGTTACAGCAATACTGAAATTAAATCTGTTAGCATGATTAATGTGAGCGAGATACAAAATTTTGCAGACAATTATGCGCAACAATTACGGGAATTAGACGGAAAAATACAACAGGCAAATTGGAGCAATGATCTAATTTAACAGGTTCTGTAGTAAAGCGATAAATGTGAGCACAACCCGTCAACTGGGTAAGTTGAAACCTTGAAGAGTAATGATTTACTCTAGGGCAGCAGGTTGCCCTAACAATTAAAAGATATACCTGTGTATCGTTACATGTGTACCTTTATCTTTTATACATTAGAACCGTGTGCTGGTTATCGTTTTATGAGGGTGGGTTAGGGGAACAAACGTTAGAATAGAAAATAGGCGAATTTTAATTGACCATTGTATATATGATTTCAGCTTAATAAGCCTGTTTTCATTTTTATGGATTTGATTATGGCATTAACGAAATAAATAAAGCTGTTTCATGCCTTGGTTTTGTGCTCTTGCGTTATTCATTTTAGCCAAGCATTAATACGTTATTTTTTAGGCGTTAGGTCCAGTAAAAAAATTAATTGCATATGAATAATAAGAAAATATTTAAAACCAGTTTGATATTGGCATCTGTCATCTTGCTAGCAGCGTGTCATCCCTTTTTGGGAGAGAAAGTAGAAGTGCCGCCTGCCCATGTCGGCAAAGTGTTAACTAAAGACGGTTATAAACATGGTGATGTAAACCCGTCACGATTTAGACTTGATAGATGTGTCGCTTATTGTGATTCATTAATTCTATTGGAGATGGCTGACAGAGGAAAAACAGAATCATTTAAGCTTTTTATGCCAAAAGATCAATTGAATATGGAATTTAATGTTCGAATGACAGTGGCTGTTAATCCAAGAAAAATTGATGACATTTATAAACAAATAGCGCCCGCTAAGGGAAAAATCAGCTTTGATAGTATTTATACTGTGTATGCTCGTCCCATTATCAGAGATGAAGTACGACAGATCATGGCTCGGTATTCAATCAATGAAATCGCCTCTAGTAGAGAAAAGATCAGTGATGAGCTATTAACAGCGGTGGAGCGAGCAATGGATGGCTCAGCATTAACTGTGAAGCGTTTTGGGCTTGCCGATGTTCAATTCCCTGAGATTATTACCAAAGCTAAAGAAGCTGCGGCGGAACGTCGAGAGCAAATAGAAAGAGAGAAAGCCGAGTCAACACGAGAAGTGAATGCGATATTAGCTAAGTCTGTGACTGATAAATATTTATCCTATCGTTCACTTGAAGTGCTTGAGAAAATGGCCAAGTCATCCAATAAGGTGTTTGTGCCAGTGGAGGCGCTGGGCACCATAGGCTTGCAGCAAGATATATTTAAAAGCGCAGTAAAAAACTCAAGATAGTCATTCACACAGCAATAATAGTGTAAAGGGGGGGGTTGTCATTCTGTATTATTGTAAAACACTAATGACACATAATGATAAATGATCTTGAAAACCAAACTATAGCCGGCATTCTCAATAGGTTAAAAAAATAGAAGCTGAAGTTAACTTTTGAATGAGGGATTAACGCTCGGCTTGATAGCAATCGGCCCTATTTTTGCTCATGACAAATTGCATTAGCTGCATGTAACGGGCTTTAAAACCACCTGCACAGCTTAATAGATAGTAACGCCACATACGATAAAAGCGAGTGTCATATGTGGCGCTTAAACTCGAGTAGTTTTTAACAAAATTATCATGCCAAGCCATGAGTGTTTTTGCATAATCTGGGCCAAAGTTGTGTACGTCTTCCATAACCAATAACCCTTCTGCCGCTTTTGATAATTGCGCCACAGAAGGAACTAATCCATTGACAAAAATGTATTTATTAATCCAAGGGTCGCAGGTCGTATTACTGGTGTTATCGACAATAGTATGTAACACGGCTAATCCTTGTGTTGCTAAGCTAGCATTTACTTTTTCCATGAAGCGTCGATAATTTTTATAGCCTACGTGTTCTAACATTCCTACGGACACAATGCGATCATAATGGCCATTTAGCTCTCGATAATCTTGTAGTTTAAAACAGATATCGAGGTGTTTATATTTTTCTGTTGCATATGCAAACTGAGCATGGGATATCGTAATGGCGGTGACTGAAACAGAAAAATGCTCTGCCGCATAGGCGGCTAATCCACCCCAGCCACAGCCTATATCTAATAATGTCATACCGGGTTCAAGTTTTAATTTACGGCACAGTAAATTCATTTTTGCATCTTGTGCTTGTGTTAATGTTTGAGCTTGCTGCCAATACCCACAGCTATAGCTCATGGACTCGTCTAACATTTTTTCAAATAAGTCATTACCGATGTTATAATGTTGTTTTGCTACTGCAAATGAGCGTATGGCCGTTTGTAAATTGAATAACCGCGCCATCATTAATGGCCATAATAAGCGAAAGCGATTCTTGACATGTTGCTTAAGGTTTGCCAGTAATAATTTTTCAATCAATAAGTCAATACGTTCACATTCCCACCAACCTTCCATGTAAGACTCGCCTAAGCCTAAATTTCCTTGATGGATAACGCGATGAAAAAACTTGGGATTGTTAACTTGTATATCATAGGCTTGATTGCCATTGACATGAACACCACTGGGTTTTATCAGTGATTCAAAGTGTTTTTTGGCTGCTAAGTGGCGAGGTTTAACAATGATAGGGTTAGATGAAGCGCTATTAGAATAATTGAGATTGACCATAAGATGATGGATCCTTTTACAGGGCTTATCGATTACTCAGGTTAATGTAAAATATCGTTTAAAATATCCGTTATCGCAACTGGATCAGTTAATCCGCCATACACACCTAGACATTCTCCAGTTAATCTATTTTGGCAAAATTGCTGTGCAATGGTGTCGGGTTGATGTATCAACATGAGTGCTGCTTGCCAAATCAATGCTAATTTATTAGCCAAAATACGTGAAGATAAAACAGAAGCGGGGTTTTGTTGACTGTCCGTCAGTTGTTTTTTTATTGCGTTTAGATAAGTATCAAATAGTATAGACCTTCCTTTACTTTGGCTAAGATGATTAATAAACGTTTGGATCACATCCGGTTCTTTTAATAATAATCGAAATAGATCTAAGCACTGTACATTTGCGCTGCCTTCCCACAGAGAGTTGACAGGAGCCTCACGATATAGGCGGGGTAAAATGGATTCTTCTATATATCCTCCGCCCCCTAAACATTCGGCCGCTTCAGTGACGAGGGAGGAGGCTCGTTTACAAATCCAGTATTTGCCTAGACAACACCCGATACGAAACAGTCGCTGCTCATTCTTATCTTGTGGCTTGTTCAGGCATTGTGCCAATCTCATACCGACTAATAACGCGGCGTTGCTATCTAAGGCCATATCCGCCAGTACATTACGCATTAAGGGTTGATCAATGAGGTATTGATGTTTGACCTTTCTATACTGGCAATGGTGATAGGCTTGAACTAAGCTTTGGCGCATCAGTGCCGCCGAGCCTAAAATACAATCAAAGCGAGTGAGGTTAACCATTTTCATTATGGTGTTAATGCCTTGTCCAGGTGCTGAGAGTAAGTAAGCTTGACTATGATCGAACTCAACTTCACAAGAGGCATTACTGCGATTGCCTAATTTATCTTTGAGGCGCTGAATTTGAAAGTGATTGCGTTGATTGTTATTCAACCACCTAGGCAGTAAAAAGCAAGACAAGCCTTGATCTAATTGTGCCAAGACTAGAAAAGCATCAGACATGGGCGCTGAACAAAACCACTTATGTCCGGTGATCTGGTAGCTGGCATGTTTAGCATAGTATCGTTTGGCTATGCTAGTATTTGATTTTACATCACTGCCTCCTTGTTTTTCAGTCATCGCCATGCCAATGGTGATCCCTTTTTTTTGTGTGACGGGTAAGGGGTTAGGATCGTAGTGATCAGATAAGAGTTTGCTATGCCATTCTGATGTTGGTAGAGGCGCATTGGTTAAGGCCGCTGTACTGGCGAAGGTCATAGTAATAGGGCAGGCTGTTCCTGCTTCAGCTTGGGCATGCAAATAAAACAATGCTGCTCGCATAGTCTGCGCGCCTTGTCTTGGCAATGCCCAAGGTAAATTATGCAAACGGTATTTGACTGCTTGCTGCATAATATGATGATAGGCTGGATGATAGTAAACTTCATCGATACGATGACCAAAACGATCAAAGCTGCGCAGTTCTGGAGGATACCGATTGGCTTCAAAACCCCACTCAAACATTTTCCCCCCCACTAAACAACCATACTCATATAATTGTTTATTTCCCCAATCAGCGCCGTAATAGTTAACTTGTTGTTGCAGTAAAGGATCGGTAAGAAACGCATTATAAGGGGTTAACTCGGGTGCTTGGTTAAATACCCTATGGATGATTTGTTGTGATTTTGATTGCACTTGATCTACTCCCTGAAATGAATGTGATGGTCTCGTTTTAAAAGGAGAATTTTCTTATGAGTACTAAAGTCTAGCGGCTATCATAAAAAAATGAAGGAGGTCAATGGAAAGGGTTGCAGTGCCGTTTAAATATGAGATGGGGATAAACAATATCGAGCCATATCAGCTCGATATTGTTCATATACTCAAGATAGAAGACTTAGATAAAAGACTTAGCTTGATTGGCTTCTATGATATTAATAGTGACTGTTGATTATGAGCTGCTTGGTGCATGCAGTTGTGAGGTATCAAAAGAGCCCGAGGCAAAGGTAAAGGTATCATAGAAATGATGCCCACTGGCACCATAACATTGTACTAAGCCACACCATGCTGCTCCATCTGTGTCATATACATCTCTAAAGGTATAGGCCACTGACACGTCAAAATTGAAATCGCCACTGACGTTGCTATCGGCGCCTTCCCAAGCGGCTTCAGAAGAATAGGTGAAGCCATCTTTAGACAGACTAGGTACGCTGTGCAGTTTGCCGCTAGT
Organism: uncultured Shewanella sp.; assembly: GCF_947495455.1. GTDB lineage: Bacteria > Pseudomonadota > Gammaproteobacteria > Enterobacterales > Shewanellaceae > Shewanella. The sequence goes on from NZ_CANLZC010000008.1 coordinate 69,457, forward strand.
CTTGTCTTTCATCCAGCTATAATCATGGATATATTTGTTTTGCTTCATATCCCAAGAATAGCCATAGTCGACCTCTTTGGCTGTGGTCTTCCAGTCTGATAATTCTTGTGTTTGACTGCGATCGGTTGAATATTCAAGATCGCCGCCATCATTGCCCACCTTAAAGCTCACCCCTGATGTGGTTTCAATTTCTGATTTATTATTGGCATCTTGAGGATAATATTTATAGGGACTCATGCCGGCAGCATCATCTTGAGATACCACAATACTGGGGACGATCTCTTCTAAAAAATAACCTCTGTGATGATTACTGTCATGGACTAATGTTGGCGCTGCGGAGCCATAAGGACTAATAAAAATGGTTTTGAAATCTTCACTGTTAAGGGCATTATAATAGGCGCCAAAGGTATAGCCAGTGCCGATAATATAAGACACATCACTGTTATCGATTTCATCAACCACATTGGTGCCTGAGCTTTGATTGTTAGACACAGTTTCAGTTGTGTCGGTGAGATCAGAATAAGTGACCATGATTTTTTGAATAAAGGCGGCGTAACAATAACCGTCATTGGCTTCATCTGTGGTGCATGAATAGCCGTTTTCACCGCCAGAAATGCCACTGCTATCAGAATCTGTTAATAATGTATTTGCCTGGTTAGTATTGGTACTGCTGACGCTATTTGACTGAGTTGTGCTATTAGAAGTCGTGCTGCTGGTTGTTGCAGTGTTGACGACAGCATGGGTAAACATATCATCTAAATTCTGTGTGATGCCAGTGAGTAATGCTTGACGTTTAGTGTCGCTGAGATCATTGAGTGAAACCACCGCCGTAGTATTAGCGGCTAAGGAATTTGCATCCGCATTTAAATTAGAGTCAGTTGAGGCATTGCTTAAATCTGTCAGGCTGTTAAAGGTTTGAATTAAATCTGGCTTGTCTTTTTGAGGGCTAATAATGACAACAGGCGCATTAAATGTTAAAGGGTAACCCTTTATATGTTGTTTGGTCATATTTTCAAATATGACAGGTTTATTGAGTTTTCTCGCTTCTGCCAAATAAGCGTCAATGGTGCTGTTATCTGCATTACTGCCAGATAAGTCAGCATAAATAAGATCGGCTTGTTTGACTTGACTATCAATATTTTTCGTATCAAGGGAGTTATTGGCAGCACTGCTAATTAAATTACCATAGTGACTTTGTAAGGTATCGGTTAAATAACTTTCTCCATTACTAATGTTGAGCACATTTTTATTTAAGGTAGCGGCGCTTGCATAGGCATTTATGCTTAATAACCCTACAAGTAAGCTTAATTTTTTGGGATTCATTCTCATTATCATGATATTGACTTAATTTTTTATAAATTAGTGTTTAAATCAGATGATTATATTATCTGATTCATTCTCAATTAATGCATGGTGAACTTATTTTTATCATTGAGTCATGCATCGGTGGAAATATAATAAGTGACATTTAAAATAAAGGTGGTTGGTAAGTGAAAGAATATTTAAATAGCTAATAAGGAACTTAGAAAGAATATGATATTATTTCTGCTTCTAATTGTTTGTTTTATTATTTTTTTAGAGTTAGCTTTTTATTTTTTATTTTCATGAACAAATAAAAGTTATTTATTTTAATTTTAATGTAATGATTATATTGTTGTGAGATAAGGTCTATTACTTTAATGTAACAATATTTTATATTATTAAAGCTTGTTACTAATAAGTCATGATAATAACTTAATCGATATAAGTTTCAAATTTTTGCGACTTAACCGATATAGTTTTAGGTTGGATGTGGCTTTATTTTGTATTGGCTCATTTTGAATTCTTATAAGCCGAAGTACAATGACAGTAATTCGGCTTTATATCACCATTTGATGTTTACAGTGCTATTTATTTCTCGTTTCTTACTCACTTTTTTTGGACTGTGAATTGAGCATTTATTTACCTAGATTGGTATGAATTGTCATTGTTCATTATGACTAAATTTTTTCGTTCGCAGTATGATGAAGCTAATGTCGAGGAGCTAGGGTTTAGTCTTGGGCTGAACTGTGGTATTTTTCACGACTTTTTGATTGGGTAGGGCGAGAGCGATGTTTGTTGGATTTGATTATGGTAGTGCCAATTGTGCAGTGGGTGTCATAGAAAACGAGCAATTTCGTTTATTGCCGTTATCAAAAGACTCTTCTTTTTTAAGCTCTACCTTATATGCGCTTGATAGGGAATTGATCTGTGAGGCTGTGCTGCATGGTTTGCCTCACAGTGAACAAGATGAATACCGTCAACTTCGCCGAGGGCAATTGGCAAAAGCGGCTCATGCTCGTCGAGAACTTGATTTATCGCCTAATGAACAAGCCGTGTTTGTGGGACAGCAAGCCATTGAAGCTTATTTGGATATGCCAAATGAAGGTTTTTATGTTCGCTCACCCAAATCTTTTCTCGGTGCTGTGGGCCTTCGAGCCGATCAAATATCCTTATTTGAAGATATTGTGACCTTAATGATGCAATACATTAAGCGTCAAGCAGAAAGTCACTTAGGTGAGCGTATTTCCCATGCTGTTATCGGCCGGCCTGTGAATTTTCAAGGGATTGGGGGAGAGGAGAGCAACCAGCAAGCGGAAGCGGTATTGCGTATGGCGGCAAAGCGGGCAGGCTTTGATGATGTTGCCTTTTTATTTGAGCCTATCGCGGCTGGTATGGATTATGAAGTTAGGCTGGAAGAAAATAAAACCGTACTAGTTGTGGATGTGGGTGGAGGGACAACTGATTGTTCCGTCGTTAAAATGGGGCCAAGTCATAGTCAAGGCATTGTGCGGCATGATGATTTTTTAGGGCACAGTGGACAAAGAATTGGTGGAAATGATCTCGATATTGCACTTTCAATGGCGGCTTTTATGCCTCATTTGGGGCTAGGTAGTTTGATGAAGAATCAACTGCCTATGCCTAATCAAGCTTTTTGGAACGCTGTTGCCGTTAATGATGTCAGTGCGCAGCGTGATTTCTCCAGTCTTTCTGCCCGTAAATTAATTGAGTCTTTGATTAAAGATGCTCAAGCGCCTGAATTGTTGTCTCGACTATTAAAAGTTCAACAACAACAACTAGGTTATCAACTGGTACGTAGTGCTGAATCGGCTAAAATTGCGCTATCAAATGAGGATAATGTCACCGTCGATTTATCTTATGTCGCATCGAATGTTCAAGCTCAAGTGAGTGGTTCCTTGTTTGAAAGTGCCATTGATATGCCTTTATCACGTATTGAAGCCTTGATGGATGAAGCGCTGAGTCAAGCCAATGTTACTCCTGAAGTGATTTATGTGACTGGAGGGACTGCAAGAAGCCCTGCTATTTACCGTAAAATTGCGAGTTTGTATCCTAATGTCCCTATTGTTGTTGGAGATCATTTCTCCAGTGTGACGGCAGGGCTCACCCGTTGGGCACATAAAGTTTTTGGTTAGTTGATTTTGTGTTTATTTAAGTTGTTTTTTCTTGTGAATATAACGCTAAATCAATGTAAAATGACATGCTTAGCTGAAATAAAAGTCATTTAGCGATCAATATCGTAAATTTAATGAAAAGGACTAAGGTTGTATAATGTTGTTATTGGATAGATTAAAACAAACTGCTACGTTTATTATCGGTGTATCTATGCTGTCTGCTTGTGGTGACGATGTGGGAAAAGTCAGCCTTGGTTTATTTACGACTAAAGATGTGGTGATTGATGCTCGACCCGATCCTAAAATTCCCGGTGTAACGTGTCATATTAGTCGCATTCAAGCTGATTTGGATTTTTCAGATCCGTCAGACAGTTCGATTGCTTGTCGACAAACTGGGCCAATAACCGCTGAAGAACTGGCGAATATTGATAAGAGTAAAAATGGTGAAATTGTCTTTAAGGCTTCCTTGAGTGTCTTATTTAAGTCATTAAAGGTAAGACGAATTTATGATGCAAAGCATCAAACATTATTGTATCTTTCTTATTCCACAAAAGAGATTAACGGTAGCTATAAACATGCATTATCCAGCGTGCCTTTATATGGTACGCAAGCTTGGGTAACGCCCACGGATGTAGAGAATTAAATCAATTCATTTCATGCTTGAAACCGTGAGCTTACAGAGTCCTTGTTTAGCCCACTTAGTTTGGAGGAATGGTATTTTATGAAATTAGCATCTTCAGTGAATGTTGGCATTGCTCTTGGGAGCGGTGCCGCAAAAGGTTGGGCACATATCGGGGTATTAAATGGTCTGGCTAAAATGGGGATTTATCCGACTAAAATTGCTGGCAGCTCTATTGGTGCCCTCGTAGGGGGCGCTTATGCGGGCGATCACCTCGTTGAACTGGAACAATGGGTACGCGGCTTCTCAAGTTGGGATGTGTTAAGGCTGATGGATTTAAGCTGGCGTAAAGGTGGGCTCATAAGCGGTGAACGGGTATTTGATACTTGGCAAAATCAAATGGGTGACGTGAATATCGAGCAGTTGATGCGGCCTTTTACTGCAGTGGCAACGGATCTGTACTCAGGACAAGAAATTTGGTTTAAAGAAGGCGATTTACGACAAGCGGTCAGGGCTTCATGTTCCATGCCTGGTATGCTGGCGCCAGTGAAAATTGGCGAACGTTGGTTGGTAGATGGGGCTGTGGTCAATCCTATTCCTGTTTCTGTGATCCGTGCCATGGATGTTGATGTGGTGATTGCAGTAGATTTAAATGGTCAGAGCCGAAACAAAGGCGCAGGTTTGCCTGTTAATATGACCAGCGAAAAACCCACATCGCAAGAAGTGGTTGAAGCACAAGCACATAGCGATCAAGGTTTTATGGATTTGTTGGGAAAAGGACGAGAATATGTGTCTAAATTGACCGATAAATTAGCGATTACCCGCCGGTCTAACCCCAGTTTATTGGCTGCCATGTCTCAGTCTATCGATATTCTAGAAATGAGACATAAACGCACCCGTTTGATGGGGGATCCTCCTGATATTTGTATTGTGCCTAAAGTTGCTGATATTGGGCGAATGGAATTTCATCGTGCCGAAGAGGCGATTATTGCAGGGGAGCAAGCGGTGCAAGATGTGGCCCACCTCATTGAGGCGGCGTTATCGCCTCATTGTGATATGACCTACTTGAATAACCTGAAGTAGTGGGGATAAGACGCGCTAAGAAAACAGATATTGCTCTCAATTTCTTGAGAGCAATACTATCACTTTAGGGGCATGCAGTTTTAAAGGAATAATGCCTATCGCCTATTGCGGTTATGTATCAAAAATGTCATGTAGGTGGGTTAATCGCTTAATTTCACCAGCATTTTTCCTTTGTTTTTACCTTTAAATAACCCAAGAAATGCTTCAGGTGCTTGTTTGAGTCCATGATAGATTGTTTGCTCTGCGATTATGTCACCGTTAGCGAGCCATTGGCTCATTAATGCGGTAAATTCAGGGTAATGTGCCCAATGCTCAAAAACAATAAAGCCTTCTATTTTTAACTTTTTAGTAATGATTTGTGTTAAGTTACTGGGTCCTGGAGTAGGGGCTTTATCGTTGTATTGGGCTATCATGCCACAAACGGCAATTCGGCCGTGATCTTTCATGTTATTAAGAGCAGCAAATAAATGCTCGCCCCCTACATTTTCAAAATAGACATCGATCCCTTCTGGTGCAGTTTGCGCTAAAGTATGACTGAGATCGTCACAGGTTTTATAATTAATGACATGCTCAACGCCCAGTGTTTTTAGATGCTGAGCTTTTTCATCGCTGCCAACCGAAGCGATGACTTTTGCTCCCATGAGTCGGCCTAATTGACAAGCAATACTGCCCACTGCCCCTGCCGCCGCAGAAACAAATAAAGTTTCTCCTTTTTGTAATGCTGCAATATGGTTTAATCCTGTCCATGCTGTCATTCCAGGCATGCCAAGTGCGCCAAGAAAATGTGATAGATTAATATCCACTTTTGGTAAAAGGGTGATGTCTTGGCCTTGACTGATAAAGTGGTTTCGCCAACCTAACATGCTGGACACTTTGCTGCCCACAGGAAAGTCAGGGTGCTGAGATTCAATGACTTCGCCAATCGCGCCTCCTTCAAGTGCTTCTCCTATTTGAAAGGGAGCGATATAGCTTTTTCTATCCATCATTCGACCCCGCATGTAAGGATCCACCGACATCCAAAGATTCTTTACGAGAAACTCCCCTGCTTTTATCGAGGGTAACGTCAGTTCACTCAGTTGAAAATTCTGCTCTGTTGGTAAACCTATCGGACGAGAATGTAATTGAATTTGTTGAGTGTTCATTAGAGTCCTTTTTATTTATGCGCAAATTGTTGTTATGGACAATAACTCGAATTAATTCTCTGCGCAAATTGTTTGTGCACTAACTAGTTTGTGGCGTTATTTTGGAGTAAGATGCAATCCTTTAATGAGAAATTTCAGTATCACGGGTATATTGTCAAAAGTGGATGTTAAGTAATGGGTGAGTTAAGTACAGAGAATTTATCTGATAATGTCTGTTTTTCATTATATACAGCTTGTAATGCGTTAATCCGCGCTTATCGGCCATTATTGGAGCAGTATGATTTAACTTACCCGCAATATTTAGTGATGCAATCACTTTGGATTGTCAGCGAAACCAGTCTCACAGAACTATCTAGTGCCACAAAATTGGATATGGGAACCTTGACGCCTATAGTGAAAAGGTTAGAACTCAAATTATTACTAACCCGTTGCATTGATCCAAATGATGAGCGCAAAAAAGTGATCAGTTTGACTCATGAAGGCTTAGTAATGAAGCAAAATGCGTTGCAACTTAAACAACAATTGCTTGATAAGATGAGTTTGTCCACTGAGGATATTGAGCAGTTACGCCGTTTATGTTTAGGGGTCATTGAAGATTTGAATGGACAATGCTGATGAGGTTTAGGGGTTATTGAGGATTTGAATGGACAATGCTGATGAGGTTTAGGGGTTATTGAGGATTTGAATGGACAATGCTGATGAGGTTTAGGGATTATTGAGAAGATTTGAATGGACAATGCTTATGATGCTTTAGCTAGTAAAAGATTCTGACAATCTAAGGTCATCTTGCCAGATCCTGTTATAATGCGGCTAATATTACAAAAGAAGTGTCGATCGAAGGTCATTGAATGAATTTAAAGCAAGAGCTACAAGATTTAAATAATAAATTAGATAAATCACGTCGTAAGTTAGCAGCGGCTGAGCAGCGTGGTGATCGCGGCGTAGTATTACAATTTAAACAAGAAATGAATGCGCTAACGAAACGCATTAATAGTATTAAGAATCAACAAAAACGGGAACTGGATAAGACAGGCAAAAGCGTCAAAGAAATGCGTTTTCATCGTGTATTAACTAAGTCTGAACAGGCTGATATGGGAAAATTAAAGAAATCAGTTAAAGGATTGGTGGTTGTTCATCCTATGACAGCGTTAGGTCGTGAAATGGGACTTAAAGAAGTGACAGGCTTTGCTCCGGCAGCATTTTAGTCATAGAGTGTGCTCTTTATTTTTGAGAGTAAATAGAGTTCGGTAATGGAGTGTTAAGGGCTCAATATCATTGCCGTTTGGATTTATTGTTAAGACGTATGTGAACTCAAAAATTGAGCGCTATCGTTAAGGTTTTTTCATGTCGATTAAGTATGTCGCGACTTCAAAATTGCCTACGCCTTGGGGTGTATTTGATATGCATGGTTTTGAAGATAGCGAGACCCATAAAGAGCATGTGGCATTGACTTTTGGTGAGTTCGATGCTGATAGCCCTGTGTTAGGCCGTATTCATTCTGAGTGTTTAACGGGGGATGCCTTGTTTAGTTTACGCTGCGATTGCGGATTTCAATTGCAAACGGCGATGGAACATATTGCTGAGGTGGGGCAAGGTTTTATCTTGTATTTACGTCAGGAAGGTCGAGGCATAGGCCTGTTAAATAAAATTCGTGCCTATGAATTACAAGATCAAGGCGCTAATACTGTTGAAGCGAATGAGCAGTTAGGCTTTGATGCCGATCAACGCCAATATAATATGATCCTACCTATGATGAATCAAATTGGTGTGAGTCGAGTAAAGCTGCTCACGAATAATCCTCGTAAAGTAAAAGCAATGAAAGCCTTAGGTATTGAGGTGGTAGAACGGCTTCCCTTGCAAGTGGGGAAAAATCGTTACAATGAGCACTATCTTAAGACAAAATCGACCCAGCTTGGTCATATGATGTCTGAATATCATTTTTCAGATAAAGACGAGTAGCCAGTGATGCCCTGAACCTGTGAAACAGGTTTAGGCTTCTTGACGAAAAGGATGACAAGGAAAGTCAATTGACTTTGAAATATGATGTTGTCACGGGTTTTGTACAGTCAGCGACATCTTTATTTGGCAGTTAAAAAAACGATAAATGATTCCATAAATCCTTTGGCAGTGGATTATCCTTATATTGTGAGAGTCTTTACTCATGATTGTTCTAAGCCATAGTGAAAATCATGGGCGAAAATAAGAAACACCCATTGTTTGACGTTATTGGGTGTCTCGTTGGATATGTGATGAGATTAATCCTTCTTTTTAGTCCCCCAAATGTCGGTATTAACCTGAGGCAGTGGCGTTTTCTTTGTTTTATTGCTTGCTGAGTCAAGGTTGTTTCTTGGGGCGGGTAAAGGAAGCTGATGAAGCTTTAAGTATAAATATTCGACTTTATCTCGAGCCCATTGGGTTTTTCGTAAAAACTTTAGACTGGATTTGATGCTGGGATCATGATTAAAGCAGCGGATATTAATACGTTGACCTAATTCTTCCCATCCGTAGTGATCGACAAGATCGTTAAGAAGATCTTCTAATTTTATGCCGTGGAGTGGGTTATTTACTTGCGTCATAGAAAGTGAGTCACTTAAAAAACTATCATTGAGGTAATGATATCAGATTGGAGTATGGCGCGTCAGTTTGATTGCTTTGAAAATGTGACTAGATATAAAAAAGGAGACATATTGTCTCCTTTTTAATTCATTCATTTATTGAATTATTCGAAGCTGATGCTCCAAGAGTTGATGGTGCCAGTATCTTGGCTTGCGCTATCAACCACTTTTAGTGTCCATGTACCTTGAGAGTCACCACCTGAGTAATCAACTGAATATGTTTTGTTGATGTTGTCAGTACTGCTTCCTGAGTTATCATGCAATACAGCCACTTGACCCGTAGGGCTTGTTAGGCGTACGTTTAGATCACCAATATAAGTGTGTGTGATATCAAGGGTGACAGTCACAATGCCTGAATCACCTGTACGCGTGGCTTCAATTGAGCTTGAAGCGCCTGTAGTGCTGTTATCAGGGATGCTATAACTTGTGGTATTTGTGTAGGTTGCTGCTCCACCAGTACTATCGCCATCATCCGTTGCGGTGTAGTTTGCTTCTAAACTCGCACCACTAAAGGCTTCGTATCCGTGGACCATGACATAATAAGTACCAGATTGTGCCGAAGAGAATGCGCATGATTCTGTATTACCTGTATTCCAAGAGCGACAATCGTAGCTAGAAGTCGTTGGGTTCGCACCAAATGACACATACAGATCAGCATCACCACTGCCACCACTCATAGCAAAGCTTAGATCGCTGGCCCCAGCGGGCACATTTAAACTGTAGTACAAGACGCCATCTTTAGATGCTGAAAGGTTGGTTTTAGCAACACCATTTGTCAATGTTTCATCATCACTGCTACCACCGCCATCAGTGGGACCATCACAAGACTGGGCAAGGTATGCATCTGCCGCCTGTGCATCGACTAACCCATAACCGGTTCTGTCATCACGGCCTGCGGTGTCAATATCTTCGGCTGTGGCTTTCAATGCCGCACGAATTTGCTCTGAACTACAATCTGTGTGGTTACTCCAAACTAGAGTCGCAACACCGGATACATGGGGTGTGGCCATAGAAGTACCATTATAGTACTGGTAATCTTCGCCATCGGTTGTAGACACTGTCGCCTCTTCACCAACAAGATCTAATAGTTCAAGGCCAGTATTTCTATCAACACTAACAGAAACAATGGGGACTTCATTATCAGTATCCACTAAGAAAGGATTCTGCAGACCAGGTAGTGATGAGTGACTGTAAACAATAGCGGCACTCCCACCTGCATCATAACAGGCTTGCGCGGCAGCAATTTCAGCGGCATTGGCACTTAAACCTGATGCACGTTCAACCAAACAAACCTTATTACTCATGCTGCGACAGCTATAAGTAGTGCTACTTGTACTACAGGCTTTTAGCGTATCGGTGACACTGCCTGTATTGAATGCTTGTTGATAGTTACCGCGGACTTGAATGTAACGGTTATGGGGAACGACGCCACTGTCGAAATAAGATTGACCATTAACAGTGATATCGGCTAATACACCTTCACCTTGTGTCACAGTAGAAAGTACTGCTGTGCCGGGTCCTGAAATCTCGACTTGATCTGTATATTGTGAAAAATCAGAATGATCTTTGTTGCTATCAACAGAGGCCACAGACATGACAGCATCATAAGAAGCGGGATAACTATGAGTGTTATCACCGTCGTTACCCGCAGCGGCAATAAGGAGTACGCCATTGTTTTGATGGGCTTCTAAGGCATTTTTTTCTTCGGCGCTATAGCTGGGGCCACCAAGACTCATGGTCACTACATTGGCACCATTATCGACACAATCATCAACTGCATCAATTAAATCAGAGGTATAGCCCCAACCGCTTTCATTGAATACTTTGATGACATGAATATTGACGTTTTGGTTTGGCATGACACCGACAACACCGCTGCCATTGGCTATGGCGGCAATCGTGCCAGCGACATGGGTACCATGAGCGTTATTATTACCCGGCTCATACCAGTTTCCTGTGCCTGAGTTATTGGTACCTGTTGCATTGTTTCCGCTTAAATCACTATGACTGGCATCATAACCAGAATCGATGATACAAATAGTGCGGTTACCTGTCAGTGAGTCGCTCATGACTGTTGCGCCAACATAAGTTTGGCCCCATGGCGTGGTTTCACTCAATAAACGACGGGGAACATCTTCTTCTACATAATCCACATCCGAGCGTAAACGCAGTGATCTTAAACTTTCGTCATCTAATTTAGCACTATAGCTGTTACGGCGTGCGATACGCTTCATCTCTTTGGCTTTTACACTGTTAAGCACACTGTGGTGTGAAAAAGCTGGGTTAATTCGTGAGGCACTTGATAGGGTATTGATTCCTCTGATGCTGGAATCACTGTCTTTAAATTTAACGATGTAGCGCTTTGGTAGCGGTGCATCAGCTTGTTGAGATTGAGCGGGTAATAGCTCAGGACCGACTGAAGATGCCGCATGTACATTTGCTGAAATCGCAATGGCAAGGGCTGAAAGTGTCAGCGCTGCTTTTGTTGATTTTTTGAATGTCATATTTTTATTCCACATTTATTATCATGTTGTAATTATTATTGAACAGTCTTGGTTATAAATTCCAAAGATCTGGTTACTCCGCTAATCAATCTACCCGCATGTTATCTCGTTGTAAATGCATAGTTAATCTTACTTTTTTTAATTCAAAAGAATATTATTAAAATCTAATAATGAATTTTTTTGTCAATTTTATGCGGATTTGACCTCGTGCATTCACTTTTATTGATTTTTAATTCATATATTTCTAATTTGTTTTTATATTGTTTGTTTATTGTTTTTTTGTGCTTTGATGCAGGTTAGTCACATATGTCCATGATAAATAATTAAAACTATGACAGAATGTTTCATATCTATAATTTAAACAAATAATATATTCATTTTATTTATTAAGGATTTTAACTAAGCTTAATCATGACTTACTTTAGACATAATTCGCTAAACTTTAGGCGCTTAACAGTATTATTCTGATGTATTTAACTGTTTTTTAAAGGAAGGTTCTGCTTGGTTATCTTTGTAAATTTTAACCGATATTGGTCATTTTGTTCTGAAAAATAATCTTGAGTAACTGTTTTATGATAAGTTTGTCTACCAAGAAAGGTTTTTTTTACTCGAGTCACTTCAACTCATACGGGGATATAGTTTAAGAAGGAGAATAGGCTGGGGGATGCAAAAAACCGCTCATAGAGCGGTTTTTGAAGTGATAATGGCCTATTAGAAGTTGTAACTGTATTGCATACTGTAATAGGTTCCATTAGAGTGTGTTGACGCAGTGACATCACCGACAATGGAGCTGGCTTCAGTAAGGTGAGTTTTCTTGCCGCGGACAAAGGCGACACCAAAATCCAGTGATGATTTTTGATCAAAGTGATAGCTTACGCCACCTGTGTACCAATTACGATCGGAATCGGGAATAGACAGTGAGCTGAGATCTCCCACAACCCCTTGGTCATACATATAACCGATACGGGCTGTCCAAGTATCATTGATGTCATAAGTACCACCGATACTGAATAGCCAAGAATCATCCCATTGGTATTCTTTTAAGACATAATTGCTACCGTCAGTTTCACTATCGAGTAGTGTGATGCGATCAAATTCGCCCCATTGGGTATACTGTGCGGTATAAGACAGGGCAAAGTGTTCGGTAATTTGATGAAAACCACCCAGTTGAGCAATGTTAGGTAGAGGGATTTCAATTTGATCGTAAGAAGTGAGTGTCAACGATGCGTTAAGTGATTCTATTGTATCGCCATTCGCTTTGATCGTTGGGCTATAACGATAACTGAGTCCAATTCGGTTATCCTGATCAATCTCATATACAAGACCTGCAATGCCGCCAACGCCCCAGCCACTGGCTTCAACATCGGCAATGGTGAGATCCGTTGTTCCTGCCAACGCCAGTATTGGACCTTTTCGAGTCAATTTACCTGTACCATAAACAAAATCTACACCTAAACCTAAGCTGAAATATTCATTAAATCGATAAGAAACGCTGGCATTAAAATCAATTGAAGTGATTTCTGTTTCGCCTAAAAGATCGACGGGGGCCTGAAAAGTATCTTCTGTGTTAGCTGCTAATTTGCTGGTGTCTGTGCCTGTGCCAAAATTACTGAACGCACCAAAACCCATGGCCCAGCTTTCATTAATTGGCTGAATGTAATAGGCATTAGGAATAATTTTACCTGAGCCTGCATCACCCTCACTGCCCGAATTTCCATAGACTGAAGTGACGTTATCAACTTCAACCTGAACATCGGCATAAGTGATCCCAAGCGAAACTGCTTTATCTTTGAAAAGCGCCATTGCTGCAGGGTTACGGGATAATACAGATGCATTGTCTGCGATAACTGCATCACCGGCCATTGCGCGGCCAAGACCCGTTGCGGATTGACTATTAAGTTGAAAACCGGCTGCCATCGCCTGAGAGCTGGCGAGTGTAATTGAAATAGCAAGGAACGTCTTGTTGAAGCGTTTCATAATCATCATCTCTTTTTTTAAGGTCCTGCTTATATGACTTGCTGAATAGCCGAGTCGCAAGATCCATTTGTTAGATCAGCGCATGGTAGAGGAGTTAATGCCTACTCAGCAACTCCGACCAGATGCATTATTTGGTATAATTCGTTAATTAAGGTTGTTATTTATGAACAACTGTTAGGAGCTTACTTCAAAAAAGGCTTATAAAGCAATCTAATAGTTTGCTCTTATAAAGAGAGGTAAACAAATCCTGTTGTTAATAGTATGTAATCGGAGTGATAATATCCAGTGTTTGGCGCTGAATTAATAAGCGTACTATTGTACGCTTATTTTTTTAAACTCATTGTGGAGTGTGATCAGAGCTTGGCTGAGAAGGCGTTAAACTGCGCTGAAACAGTTTCACAAGGCGTGTATATTTTACTGACAATAATACCGACAAATGTTGCAAGTATGAAACCGGGTAGAATTTCGTAAAGGTCAAAAAAGCCGCCTGATAATTGTTTCCATATAATAACTGTCAGGGCACCTGTGATGATGGAAGCAATGGCGCCATTTTGACTAAAGCCTTTCCAAAAGAGCGATAACAGCACAACAGGCCCAAAAGCAGCGCCAAACCCAGCCCAAGCATAACTGACTAAGCTCAGTACACTGCTTTGTGGATTGAGTGCAATGATCCCTGCAATTAATGCAATGGATAGCACGCCAGCACGTCCAATGAAGAGTAATTCTTTGTCATTCGCTTCTGGTCTTAGCCATTTTTTATAGAAATCTTCTGTGATAACGCTTGAACAAACTAATAACTGAGAATCTATGGTACTCATTATCGCAGAAAGAATGGCGGCAATGAGTAAGCCACTGATCCAAGGGTTGAATGCAGCATTGGCGAGATGGATAAAAACCGTTTCAGCATTTTCTAATGGCGTATCCATGAAATAGAGGCTACCCACAAGACCTGTTGCTAATGCACCAATAAGTGCCATTATCATCCAACCCATAGCGATACGGCGAGATTTTGGAATATCTTTTGGTGAATTTATGGCCATAAAGCGGGTCAGGATATGGGGCTGACCAAAATAACCTAATCCCCATGCTAATAAAGAGATTAATCCTAATATTGTGGTATCGTCATGGATCAATTGCAGCATATTAGGGTCAAAACTGTTCAATCCGTCTTGAGTGGCGGGTTGATTAAAAATGGCGACGGGAACGAAAAGTAGGGCGGCTAGCATCATGCAGCCTTGGAAAAAATCCGTCCAACTCACTGCAAAGTAACCTCCGACAAAGGTATAGGCTACAATAATGCTGGATCCGATCAGTAAAGCTAAGGTGTAATTCAAACCAAAGGCTTTTTCAAAAAGAATCGCGCCACCGACCATGCCGGAAGAGGCGTAAAAAGTAAAAAAGACTAATATTGTAAACGCTGAAACGAGTTTGAGGATCCCTTTTTTATCGTTAAATCTTTTTTCAAAGAAGTCAGGTAATGTGAGTGCGTTACTGGTAAATTCTGTGTAAATACGTAACCGTTTTGCCACTAATAACCAGTTAAGCCATGCGCCAAGAACAAGGCCTATTCCTATCCAAGCTTCCCCTAACCCTCCTAAATAGACTGCCCCAGGAAGGCCTAATAATAACCAGCCAGACATATCTGATGCGCCGACACTTAACGCCGTCACTCCAGGGCCCATGCTGCGTCCGCCAAGGATATAATCATCAATTGAATCAGTTGATTTATAGGCGATAAAACCAATACCTATCATCAGTGCGAGATAACCAATAAAGGTAATGAGAACGGGTAATTCTATGTTCATGGTTATTGAGTTATATTTTTATTGTTGGATTGTGGGCGCTATGCTAACAGATGATGACTAATTAGCTCAATCAGGGTGAGGAAATAGTCGGGAGATTCGACCTTTGGCTTTTCTCCCGATAGCAATTTGTAATGTGCTTAAATAAAAGTTTGCTTAATTTCGTTTTTAACGTAATTAATATCTTTATTGTTATCACCAACAAGTAACATATAAGCACCATCCATCTTAAAGCCTAGTCCTTTAAGCTTATTATCGGCAAATGCACTTTGTAGTTTCATTCTCTCTTCTACGGGGACAATGAATAGGGTGACTTTGCCCTGCTCACCTTGCATGATTAAATGTAAGCTTTTAACGCCTTGAAAATCGCAAAAGGTATTATAAAAGACCTTACCGGGTTGTTGAGTAAATTTAGCATGGGTTAACTGTGTGAGTTCAGCCAATTTCGCATTCACTGCTTGATAAGAAATATTATCATTGATGGTGAGTGCTTGCTCCTCATGATGAACATGGGCGAGAGCGTGAGCACTGAGATCCACAGGTCCAAGTCTGAAAAGGGTAAAGCTCATGCCAGCGATGAAAGCGACAGAGGCGGCAAGTGCAATGCCAAATGCCGTCTTTTTACGTTGGCCTTGATGTTGACGCAGTTGTTGATTGAGGAGCAATTTATCACTGAGATCACTTGGAACATCAATGCGTAATGCGCTTTCAATTTGTTTATCTAAGCCATTGAGTTCTTCAATAAAGGCGGCCTTTTTGGGATCATCTTTGATTGCTTGAATAAATTCAGGCGATTGATGGTGAGGATCGGCATAAGCCTGACGTCTAAACTTAAGCTCATCCATGGGATTGTCCTCTTGCTTGGGGGGCTTCTAGCGCTTGCTTTAATTGATGGCGAGCTCTAAATAGGCGTGTCATAACAGTATTGGTATTCAGTGACAGGATCTTTGCTATTTCTTCACCACTGAAACCGCCGATCAGTTGCAGTAATAAGGGCTCTTTGTATTCTAAGGCGAGCCGCTCGATTTGTTTTTGTAATAAATGATGCTCCGCTTTATGCTCTGTGCTAGGAGAAAAAGTATCTTGTAATTCTTCTTGCTCAATATCTGAGTAGTTGAATTGCTTTCGCTCAAACCGTCGTGCATTTTCTCGTCGAAGAATAGTGATCAGCCAAGCTTTAGCTGATTTTTCATCTTTTAAGGTATCAAGGGAGCGCCAAGCGCGTAAAAACGTTTCTTGGGTGATATCTTCAGCAACATGTTTATCACCGCTCAACCAGTAGGCATAACGGTAAATATCACTATGAAGCGCCTTGACTAGGCTATTATATCGTCGTTGTTTATTTAGCATGGTAGAAGAGACCGAGGAAGTGCTCTTTTTATTTCGCCAATGACGCAACATTTTCTTATTTCTTTAACGAAAGGTGTTTAAAGCTTAATGCTTATATCAATACATTACAAAGTAATACATTGATATAAGCTTATTTTTTGGTGTAGGTTGCTAGTTTAAAGATTGCTTTAACAGTGAGTTATGGATTTAAGTTAGATAAGGACGATTTTTTTTTCTTCTTTTTATCAGGGTGATGCTTCTCGGCAAGGTGTAAGATTTTGTCATAATCAATGGATGCCTTGGTTTTAGAAAAAGCGCTACGTTGTAAATGGGTGATGACGTCCGCCATCTCTTTTGAAAGCGCTGAAACCTTATCAAGTGTCATGGGCTTTTGAAATACTTGCGAGAAGTGCTGCTGTAAGCTGAGCAATACCTGATTGGGATTTTGCGCTTGGCAAGCTTGTTTAAGGCTGACTTTTTCAATGGTGTTATCCTGATGGGATGGCTCTGTTTTTATAGCAGGACTTGCATTATGTTGAGAGTATTTTCGCCATAAGATAATCAAGGCTAAGGTAGTGCTAAACCAAAGAAGGGCAAAGATCAGAGCGGCCCACATCCAATAACTAGGCGTGTTCACCTCTGTTGCCGGTAATGATGTTTGAGGCGCTGGCAAGTCCGCTTGCTCGGCGGCTTTAACTGTGATGACCTTTTCTGGCAAGGTGGCGATTTCTTGCTTGTTTAAATGTGGATTCCACCAAGGCACCTCAACTGCGGGTAAGGTATAGGTTCCCGGTTTAGTCGGAATGATCGCCGTGGTTTGGGTGAGTGTGGCTAAAATTTTGTTATCTCTGACGGTATTTTGACGTTGGGGTTTTTCAGGATAAGATTTAAGTGATGTGGGTAGATTGAGATTAAGATCGGGCAAGCGGCTTTCATCACTATTGACCGCGGTTAAGGTGAGGGTACGAGTGATAGGCGTACCGACTTGATAGTCAGCATTGTCTGGCCAGTTTTCATTAAGCAGTACGAGATCGGCAACAAGCCATTGTCCGTGGTAGCTTGCAGGCTTTGGCTGAACGGTTAGTTCAAGATTATCCGCTTGAGTTTGGATTGGACGACTGTCTGTAAAGCCAAATAAGCTGTTACTGCGCTGGGATTGAACGACAATATCGCCATTAAAACTGGCGCCTTGTATGGATAAGGTGCCCGGCTTATCGGCGATGATGGCATAATTTCTTTCTATTACTCTAAAACGGCGGCCATTGATAATTTGTGTGCTGTCCTTGTCTTCACCAAGTTGTTTTACTTGAGCATTCGCTACCACAGGTTCATTGAGTACGCCTCGTTGTAACTCGGCACCAAGGAAGAGTTTCACTTGGTAGTTAACGAGTTGATCAACATAAGCCTTTTTGGATGATAAATGTGCTTCCATATACACATTTTGTGTTTGTTTTGGTGCACTGCCTCGTGGATTCACCGTGATTTTTATGGGAGCAGAGCTAACGCCATCTATGGTCAAGGTGGGGATCGTTAACTGGCCTTGACGTTTAGGCAGCAACAGCATTTGCCATTGGGTTTCTTTGGTTGTGTTGAAATTGACCATACGAGTGCTGTGACTCGTGCGAGGTCTTTGCATGGTAAAATCAGTGCTGAGGGCTTGAGTATTGAGGGCTTGCGTATCTAAGCTATCATCAGCCGTGACTGTCAATACGATGGATTCGCCTTCACTCACAGTATTTCTGTCAACGGAGGCTTGCAAACTCGTGAGCGCGCTAGCGGGAAAAGCTGCGATTAACCCAAGAAGTAAAATGAGGTGTAATGATCGTTTTACCACTGTTGATTGTCCTTTGGTCTTGCCCCATTTTGAAGGCGTTTTTGATATTCTAGTTGCATTTTATTGCGCAATAATAGTTGAGGATCGTCTGCAAGGGATCGCAAAGCCCGCTGCATATCTGCAGGCAGAGGCTCTTCAGGTGCCGTGGTATTCTGCTCGGCTGCTTGAGCACTTTTTGCATCTTTTTGATCTTGCTGCTCCTGCTGACTTTGTTGGTCCTGCTGACTTTGTTGGTCTTGCTGACTTTGTTGGTCTTGCTGACTTTGTTGGTCTTGCTGACTTTGTTGGTCTTGCTGACTTTGTTGGTCTTGCTG